>CAMHOW010000003.1 GCA_946186895.1 uncultured Fibrobacter sp. | reverse complement strand
TATCCATCGTGAACTCGGTAACATCATGTGGGAATACGTGGGCATGGCCCGTAACAAGAAGGGCCTGGAAACGGCTCTTGAAAAGATCCCGGCCCTCCGCGAAGAATTCTGGCAGAATGTCAACGTGCTCGGTTCCGAAGGTTCCTTCAACCAGAACCTGGAACGTGCCGGCCGTGTGGCTGACTTCCTCGAATTCGCCGAAGTGCTTACCCTCGACGCTCTGCACCGCGAAGAATCTTGCGGCGGTCACTTCCGTGAAGAAAGCCAGACCGAAGAAGGCGAAGCCAAGCGCGACGACGAACACTTCTGCTACGTGGGCGCCTGGGAATACAAGGGCGACGGTGTGAAGCCGGAACTCTCCAAGGAACCCCTTACCTTTGATAACGTCCACCTTGTTACTAGGAGCTACAAATAATGAGCGGACTCAATTTGACTTTGAAGATTTGGCGTCAGAAGGATGCCAAGACCAAGGGACAGTTCGAAACTGTCAAGATCAACGATGTTTCTCCGGACATGTCCTTCCTGGAAATGCTCGACATTGTGAACGAAGAACAGATGAAGCAGGGCAAGGAAGGCTTCGCCTTCGACCACGACTGCCGCGAAGGTATCTGTGGCATGTGCTCTCTCGTCATCAACGGTATGCCGCACGGTCCTGACCATGCGACCACCACTTGCCAGCTTCACATGCGCAAGTTCAAGGATGGCGACACCATCGTGATCGAACCGTGGCGCGCCGCCGCATTCCCGGTTATCCGTGACTGCGCCGTGGACCGTACCGCATTCGACCGCATCATCCAGGCTGGCGGCTTCGTTTCCGTCAACACCGGTGCCGCTCCTGAAGCATCCATGATTCCGGTTCCCAAGGCTGATGCCGACCGAGCCTTTGACGCTGCCGCTTGTATCGGTTGCGGTGCCTGCGTGGCTGCCTGTAAGAACGCTTCTGCAATGCTCTTCGTTTCTGCGAAGGTCTCTCACCTCAGCTTCTTGCCGCAGGGCAAGGTCGAGGCCAAGAAGCGCGTTCTCGCCATGGTCGCCCAGATGGACAAGGAAGGCTTCGGCAACTGCACGAACCTTTACGAATGCCAGGCTGCCTGCCCGAAGGGTATTACCGTGGATTACATCGCCAAGATGAACCGCGAATACCTTGGCGCTACCGTGACCTACGCCGAAAAGGTTTATGGCAAGGACTAGCAAGCCGAGCGTCGCGAGCAAGCTCGCTTGCTCATGACCGAGGCGCCGCGAGTCTGCGCTTAAGCCCGCAGGGCGCAAGCGCAACGACTAATTTCTGGCATTGTCATTGCGAGGGGCATAAGCCCCGTGGCAATCTCAAACCATATTATGAAAAGAGGACTGTCTCAAAGGCAGTTCTCTTTTTTTTGCGTTTTTTGCTTAAAAACGCCGTTTTTGCCCTTTTGTAAACTTTTGGGGTGTTGACAACTTATCCACGGGACCTTTGCTCTGAACATGCTATTTCTCCCTCGGGAGAGGTATTTTTTTCTTGTTGGGTATAAAAAATGCCGTTTGGGGCTATATAAAAAAGGGATGAGATAATGGTTATTGCGAAAAACGCCAAATTTTTAGCCATTTGTGTTGGACTGGGCCTGTGTTCTATGGCCTTTGCCGAGAACCCCATTTTTCAGACTTATTACTCCCCGGATCCTGCTCCGGTGGTGTTCGGTGATACCGTCTGCGTGTACACCGGCAATGACGAGGGTGGTGGATTTTTCACGATGAACGGCTGGCGTGTTTCCTGCTCCACCGACATGGTGAACTGGACTGACCGTGGCACGCTTATCCTTTCCAGCGAAAGTTTCCATGGAAGTGCAAACAAGAATGATGACTGGGCCGCTCAGGTGGTGCGTCGGAACGGTAAATACTATTACTATGTAACTGTTGGAAGTGGCTGCCGGTCCATTAACGTGGCTGTGGCGGATAAACCCGAAGGTCCGTTCAAAGACGCCCTGAACGGCGGACATTTGGCTGCGGCGAACTGCGATTACATTGACCCTACCGTATGGATTGATGACGACGGACAAGCCTACCTCTATTGGGGAAATCCCAGCCTATATTGGGCAAGACTTAATGAAGACATGATTTCCTTTGATCGTGAGGGAATTCATAAGACGGATATGAGTTCGGGTTTTGCTCCTTCGGGTGAGCCGTCTAAGTATACCGAAGGCCCCTGGATTCACAAGCGCAAGAACAACGGCAAGGCTACATACTACATGATCTACGCCTCTCATGGCATACCAGAGAAAATTTCTTACTCCACTAGTGATTCCCCGACCGGCCCTTGGAAATGGGGCGGCGTAATCATGGATCAGGGAAATGGTACCGCATTTACAAATCACTCCGGCATTATTGAGTTCAAGGGCCGTAGTTTCTTCTTCTACCACAATCAAAAGAATGTGGGAGGTGGCGGCTATAGCCGCTCTACCGCAGTCGAAGAATTTACTTGGAATGCCGATGGCTCTATTCCCACTATCAAATCGACCGACAACGGTGTCGTGGAACCCATTCATTATCTGAATCCCTTTAAGCGTGTAGAGGCCGAAACCAAGTCTTGGGTTGGTGGAATCGTTGTAGATAAATCCAAAACGGATAAGGATGGCGTTCCCTATACAATCATTAATCATGTGGGCTCGGAGTCGGGAACGGTGTTCCTTACCAACATGAACAGTAAGTTCTATACCAAGGTGCGTTCCGTTGACATGGGTGATGGCGCTGACCGTATTGTGATTTCTACGAGGGGGAACGGCGGTAAGATTGAACTGCACGCGGATGCCGAAGACGGACCGGTTTTGGCGACGATGGATGTGCCTGCCAGTTCTAGTTGGAAGGAATCGACTTTCGATTTGACTGGTGCAGTGGGCGTTACGGACCTGTTCTTTATGGTTAAGCAGTCCGGTTTCGACTTTGACTATTGGTATATGGAGAGCGACAAGCAGGCCGTGCCTCAGACCCCCTACAAGGGCGTTGCTGCAACGTTCCCTGGAAAGGTGGAAGCCGAAAACTATGATGAAGGCGGCCATAATAAGTCTTTCTTTGACAAGGACACCGAAAATCAGGGGAATGTCTACCGCGAAGATGAAGTGGACATTGTAACCGTTGCCGAAAAAGATGCCTCCAAGGGCTATGCTATCGGGTATACCCAGTCGGGTGAGTGGCTGGAATATACGGTAAATGTCTCTGCTACGGCAAAGTACGACATTGTGGCTAACGTGGCTACTGCTATGGATGATGTGTCCGCATTGCAGCTGTTCATTGACGACAAGGCGATTACCGAGTCCATTGTTATTCCTAAGGTAGACACCACCTGGAATGTGTACAAGGATGTTTCTTTGGGTTCTGCTGATATCGAAAAAGGGACTCATGTGCTCAAGCTTATGATTACAGGGGCTTATTTGAACGTGGATTGGATCCAGTTTACCGATCCCAATGCCCCTGCTGTAGAAGACAAGAAGGATTCCGTTACCCAAGAGAAGAAGGGTGAGGATTCAAAGAAGAGCTCCGAAGAAAAGCAGGGCCTAGTTTCTGTCGATGGATTTGGTCTTTCGCAGGGTGCTGCCTATTATGACGTATTCAGCTTGTCTGGCAAGCGTTTGGGCAGTATTGATGGCGTCATATTCTCGTCGAGGGATTTGTCCTTTGCGCTGAAGCAGGCTGGTTTTGCAAATGGAATTTACTTTGTGCGGTCTAGGGTCAGGAATAGCTCCATGCTGCAGAAGGTGATTGTGAACGGAAAATAGAAAGAAGATTAGGGAAGGAAAAAGAATATGAAATGGCTGAATGGGATTGGTTGTGCGTTGCTCTTGGCTGGTGCGACTTATGCGGTGACCGTCAATAACCCGATTATGTTTGTGGATAGTCCGGACCCCTCTATTGTCCGCGTTGATAATGCCTACTACATGGTGACAACCACCATGCATTTTGCTCCAGGTGTACCTGTTTTTAAGAGCACGGATTTGGCGCAGTGGCGTACGGTGGGTTATGCCTACCAGACGCTTGTTGATAATGACAAAATGAACCTGAATGGCGGTCAGGATGCCTACGGTAAGGGCTCCTGGGCGTCAAGCATCCGTTATCGGGATGGCTATTTCTATGTACTGACTCCGTCTTATACGACAATGACGACCTACCTTTACAAGACTGCCGATGTGGAAAATGGCCCGTGGACCGAAGTTCATCTTCCTTTTTACCACGATCCGTCGCTGTTTTTCGATGACGACGGTACTGCCTGGGTTTTTTACGGCAGCGGAGACCAGATCAGCTACGTGCAGCTGAACGACGATGCCAGCGGCGTCAAACAGGGCGGCAAGAGTGGCAAACTCGGCGGCGTGAGTGTCAACCAGGTGACCGGAAAGTCTGGTGCGCAGGGAGATTACTATGTTCAGCAAGAAGGCTCTCACATGGAAAAGGTGAACGGGGAGTATTACCTGTTTACTATTTCTTGGCCGGCCGGCAAAAGTCGTAGCGAAATTGTTTACCGTTCTAAGAATCTGCTCTCTGGATATAGCGGAAGGTACTTTTTGTCCGACAACGGTGTAGCACAGGGTGGTATTTTTAATACGCCCGATAATAAGTGGTATGCCCTGTTGTTCCGTGACTCCGGTCCGGTTGGCCGTTTGGCGCACCTGGTCCCGATGGAATGGAAAGATGGCTGGCCCGTGCCTACCAGCGGTTCCAAGGCACCCTCTACAATCGACTTACCGGAATCTCCCGTGCCGGGCTATGGAATGGTAACGTCTGACGACTTTGATTCTGAAACCCTTCCTCTGGAATGGCAGTTCAACCACAATCCTGACAACAAGAATTGGAGCCTCACGGCAAATCCGGGACATTACCGTATTACCACGAGTCGCACCGATAGCCGCGTGCAGAATGCAAAGAATACGCTTACGATGCGCACCTTTGGCCCCAAGTGCTCGGGCCGTACACTTGTGGACGGTTCCGGTATGAAGGATGGCGACATTGCGGGTCTTGTGGCGTTGCAGGATGATAAGGGCTTTGTGGCCTTGGCCAAGGAAAGCGGTAGCTATAAAGTGGTGATGTATAGCGGTGACGAAAAGGGCGATAGTCAGAAAGCAAGCGCTCCGATTTCAGGTTCAATGGTTTATCTGCGGGTAGATTTCGACTTGCCGATTGATCGCGGAACCGCCTATTTCTATTACAGTACCGATGGAAACTCTTGGACCAAAATAGGCGACAATGTCAGCTTGAGTTTTAACCTGCACATGTTCGTGGGTTATCGCTTCGGTCTCTTTAACTTTGCAACCAAGACGGCGGGTGGCTATGCCGACTTTGACTGGTTCAAGATAGGCGTTGACGAGAATGACGAAATCTACCTGGATCAGGATGAGACTCCTCCGACCCCGTATAAAGACGTGGTGGCAAAACTTCCCGGTAAGATTGAGATTGAGAACTACGATGTAGGCAAATCCGGTCGTGCCTATTATGACAAGGATGGTGCCAATCAGGGGAAGGCATATCGTACAGACGGCGTAGACATTGTGGCTATTGACGATGAAGACCTCTCGAAGGGTTATGCCATCGGGTATACCCAGGAAGGTGAATGGCTGCGCTATACAGTAAAGGTGGATAAGGCTGGAGAGTACGACGTCCGGGTGAATATGGCTACATCTTCAGAAAATGCTGGCGTCAAGTTGTATATTGATGGGGAAGCCATTACAGACGATATCATCGCCGAAAAGGGCGCAGACTGGTCTACCTATACGGCGGTTTCAGCAAAGACGAAGAGCATTTCTGCCGGTGAGCACGTGCTCAAGGTGGAAATTGTCGGAAATTACGTGAATGTGGACTGGATTGAGTTCAGTATTGACGGAGACAGTGGTGAAAATTCTTCCGAAACGAAATCGGATTCTACCAAGACGGGAGACAAGAAAAGCGATTCCAAGAAGGGCGATTCCAAGGAAAGCGCCGCCATTGCAGGCAATATCCTTTACAATGTGCCGGCCGCCCAGAGCTATCGCGTGTATTCCTTGAACGGAACGCTTGTGGGAACGGTGAATGCAGCAGGAATTGCCGAGGCTCAGGCGAAAGTCCGCGCGATGGCTCCCTCAAAGGGTGTTTATCTGGTAAGGTCTAGGAACGGGATGGTTCACCGCTTTATGGTGAACGAATAGGGGCGAAAGCCCCGAAGGGATGAAGTGTATGTTTGGAATTAGGTATGCAGGTTGGGCAGTGTTGGCTTTGGCATCGTTTGCCGCAATTTCGGCACAGGCGCAACCTGTCAATGATTTGGTGAAGACTCCCCCTATGGGGTGGAATAGCTGGAACGTGTTCCACGAGAACATCAACGAGAACCAAATTAAGGAAATTGCGGATGCCATGGTGTCTTCCGGATTGAGGGATGCGGGCTACATCTACCTGAACCTGGATGACAACTGGATGGATACCAAACGCGATGCCAATGGTAATCTCCAAAACAACCCGAATACATTCCCCAGCGGGATGAAGGCCATGGCCGATTACGTCCATAAAAAGGGGCTCAAGTTTGGACTTTATGGTGATCGTGGTAAACGCACCTGTCATCATTACAATAGCAATTGGCAAAGCGAAAGCGGTTCTTATATGCACGAAGAACAGGACGCCAAAAAGCTGGCTGAATGGGGCGTTGACTACTGGAAATACGACAACTGTGATCCAGCCGAAAAATCAAACCAGGAAGAAGACTATACTCGCATGTCCAAAGCGCTCCTTAATTCTGGACGACCTATCGTGTTCAGCATTTGTGCTTGGGGTTATCAGGATTGGATGCCGAAAATCGCTAACCTTTGGCGTACCACCTTCGATATTGGTCCTGAATGGATTTCTACTTCGTGGTATCGTGGCGTTTATGATATCATCGATGCCAACGACAAATACTGGGAAATTGCACAGCCTGGTAGCTGGAACGACCCGGATATGCTGGAGGTAGGAAACAAAGGTCTTTCTTACGACGAACAAAAATCACAGATGACCATGTGGTCTATTATGGCCGCTCCTATCATGATTAGTTCCGATGTCCGTAATATGAGTAACGAAACCAAGGAACTCTACCTTAACAAGGACATGATAGCCATTAACCAAGATTCCCTGGGTGTTCAAGGTCACCGCATTTCTAATGTAAATGGCAAACAGGTTTGGACCAAGCCCTTGCGTAATGGAGATGTCGCCGTAGCGCTTCTCAACAATAACGGATCTACCCAAACGGTTGAATGTAACTTTGCCGACATTGGCGTAGAGGGCGAAGTGGAAGTCCGCGATGCCTGGCAAAAGAAAAGCCTTGGTTCCCTTTCCCGTGTATCCGTAGAACTTCCGCCCCACGGTTCGGCGCTGCTCCGCTTGATTATCAAACCGGTTCCTCGCCAGCCGTTCAACAACGCTCCTTTTGCCATCCCGGGTAAAATCGAGATGGAGGATTTCGACATTAGCGGAATTGGTCAGGGCAATATCAGTTACAACGAAAAAGATGCTTTGGACCATGGAGCCGAAACGAACGGCGGTGTAAGCTACCGTGAAGGAACCGGCGTAGACATTTATAAGAAGGCAAACCGCTATATCGTAGGTTATAACCAGGCAGGCGAATGGCTGGAATACTCCGTGACGATCGCCCAAAAAGGGACTTACACCATGAAGGCCTCCGTAGCTTCGGCCAACAGCACCTCCAGTTTCAAGCTGTCCATGGATGGCGAGGACATTACCGAAGAAATCAAGGTTCCGCAGGCCACCTCTGGTGAAGACAACTACGACGAGTATAATGAGGTGGATGTCACTGTGAACCTGAGCGAGGGCGAACACATCCTCCGCTTTACGGTAACCGGCGATTGGATGGATATAGATTGGATTGAATTCGTCACCGATGAAAATAGCGAAGAGGGGGAGGAGCAGAAACCCTCGACGCCCACCGACAATCCGAAAGAAAAAACTCCCACGGGCGACAAGAAGTCCGATGCCCCTTCGGGTTTCGCTTCGACCCTGCGGTACGGTGTGCAGCCCATGCAGGCTTTCCGCGTGTTTTCGATGAACGGAGCCTTTGTCGGAACCGTCTATGCCTCCAGTATTCAGGAAGTCCAAGTGAAAATCCGAACGCTTGTTCCAGAACGGGGCGTGTACTTAGTACGCTCCAAGAATGGGATGACCTTTCAAGTAAGAAGGTGAAAATAGGGGACCGCAGCTCAAACGAGCTGCGGTTCTTTTAGACGTCAATTATATACTATATTGTTTCCAACATAACAGTTGGTTTGTATGCTAAGACGTTTGCTTGTTTTTGTTGCCTTTTTGATCTGTGCCGTTGTGGCCCAGGAGGCAACTCCGGTCCCCGACGTGGCTCCGGCCCAAGTTCCCGAAGCGGTCGCTGCTTCTGCTGTCGATGAGAATGCCTCTACTATATCGGTTTTTGTGAAAAGCCCTGAGGACATTCGTGTCCTTAAGGATGAACTGAAAAATTTGCAGACCATGGTGGGGGACTCCAATCCCGAAATTGACGCCCTTTTGAAAAAGGCGAACCGCGTTGCCGAAATGAACGACCGGTGCGCCTCTATTTCGTTGAACGACCTTTTGGATACCACATGCGCTCGCTTCTACGAAGTTGAATTGCCCGCTTTTGAAAACGAATATATGGAAGTGACCGGTGAAGTTCGCTTGGGTTCTATGCGGGTTGCTACCACCTTGGAAGAGCGTACAAGGCAGCTGGCCACTTGCTCCGACGCGTTAACCAGTATTGTTATCAGTCGTGATCAGTTGTTGCGCTTGCGTGGAAACGTGTATCTTGAACCTATTAATTTTGAAGGCGATTTTGACGCCGAATACAATTTTGAACTCTCTTACGATCCAGCTAGGGTGAAGCAACAATTGCGTCTTGCGAACTTGTGGATTGAAAAATGCGGCTCTATTGTGCTGCGCCAGTCGGGTTCCGAGTTTGCCCCGATGTTTGTGGCCACTTTGAAGGTCAAGAACGATTCGTTGAAAAAGCTGGGCTCTAATGTGAAAATCATGATGAACAGGAGCAAGCTTTCTTTGAGAGTGGATATGCGTCGTCCGGTGGGTGGAGCGTATTACCTCAATGGGGTCAAGCTGTTCCAGAAGACTTTGGATTCCGACAAGAGCCAGTCCCATTTAGTCTTTGACGTCAAAAACAAAAAGGCTATACTGAACCAGTCCGAAGATGCTGTTATCGAAAAATTCCATGGCAAGGAAGTTTTCACGAAACTGAAGAAAATGGAAATGGTGGGCCGTTGGGCATGGGATTCCGAAAAGCTGGCCGAGGTGGTGTCCCAGTCACCTTCCCAGGATGAATCGGAAGTCATGACCGCCGCAGACTCTTTGGCTTACAAGCAGGGACTTGCCGAACTGGAAAGGGCCAACGCTGCCGAAAATGGTGAAAAGACCATAGAAGATGAAATGGACGATGCCAAGGAAGCCGCAGCTGCCGCCTCTGCAAAGGCTGCGGCAAAGGATGCCCCGGCCCCAGAAAAGAAAGAAGGCGGCATTCGCTGGATTCCGTTGATTGTTTCTGGTGCGGTTCTTGTAGCCGGCTCGGCGATAGCGGTGATGTTCGACCATAAGGCCAAGGATGAAAAGACCATGTTCGATGACGAACTGGCGAATGGCGATGATAGTAGGTTTGCTGACCACGATAAGGCGGCAGGTGACTATCAGAGAAACCGCGCTATAGGCCTAGGCGTTGCAGTCCTAGGCGGTATAGGCATAGCCTTGAGCATAGTTTTCTGATAGGGTGAGGTGATTATGAGAAAGATTCTTTTACTTGCCCTTACGATGACCTTTGTAGCCGCCTGTACGGATTACAAGGCTCAAATAAATGACGCCCACGAAGAATTTTCAAGCGTGGAAGTCTATGTGAACAAGACGGGCATCCCCTGTGGCGACTTGTGGTGTGGCCCTGTTAAACAGAAGAAAATTGATACGGGTGAGAGTAAGGGCCATTGGGGTTCCTATGTAGACAATAATGATGGAGGAAACTCTTATTTTACGTGGGATGACGCATCATCGAGAACTTTAAGTTCCGTTCTGGCGGAAAAGTTGACAAATGCATTTTTTCGTGTTGGTGGAACTTTTCACCTAGGCGATGGTTACAAGTATGCCTATGCATCTATTATTGCGGAATTTGGCAGAGTTACGGACGCTTCCGCATGGGGAGGTGTTTGCGTTGTGTATTACTCCACGGCCCCAGTTCGGTTGTATTTGTCATTTGCTACTGCAGGGGATTACGGTTACGATATGCCTTATGTGGATTTGCCCGCAACCACAAACACTACCACTATCTTCTATGAAGTAATACTCTATGATGAATATGAAATCTTTAATGCTTCGTGGAATCAGTTTGTACAGGAAGGTTGGTATCAAAAGCCAATTGACCCTGTAGCAGCAGCGTCTGAATTGAGTGCTCTCGATTTCCAGTTCAAGAATTCTATTTCAATTTCTACTATGGGCGGGTACGAAGGACAAACGGCTGGAAAGTTCTCTATCTATTCCATTGGTCGGTACGGCACTTGCCGGTAGTTTAGACCCGCTTAGAGTAGCAAGCAAAAGCCCCGGCTAAACCGGGGCTTTTGTGTTACATGTTGACGAACGAGTGATCGTTACACTTTGGCGAACTTCTTCAACGCTGCGGCCTTGTCCGTCTTTTCCCAGGTGAAGCGAGCGCCCGTGCGGCCAAAGTGACCGAGAGCGGCGGTAGCCACGTAACCGGGCTTCTTCAGGTCGAGCATCTTCACGATGCCGGCAGGGGAGAGGTCGAAAGTCTTGGCGACGATGGCTTCGATTTCGCGGTCGCTAATCTTGCCTGTACCGAAGGTGTTCACGAGAACGGACACCGGCTTGGAGTAACCGATAGCGTAAGCGAGCTGGACTTCGCAACGGTAGGCGAGGCCTGCAGCCACGATGTTCTTGGCTACATAGCGGGCAGCGTAGGCAGCGCTACGGTCCACCTTGGAGGGGTCCTTACCGCTGAAGGCGCCACCACCGTGACGACCCATGCCGCCGTAGGTATCCACGATAATCTTACGACCGGTAAGGCCGCAGTCGCCGTGGGGGCCACCCACCACGAACTTGCCGGTGGGGTTCACCAGGTAGCGGGTATTCTTGTCCAGAAGCTTAGCAGGGATCACCTTCTTGATGAGCTTCTCGATGATTTCCTTCTCGATCTGCTTGTGGGTGAGCGGCTTGCCCTTTACGAACTCGTCGTGCTGGGTAGAGATAACCACGGTATCCACGCGTACGGGCTTGTCGTTTTCGTCATATTCCACCGTCACTTGGGACTTGGCGTCCGGGCGGAGCCACTTAATCTTGCCCTGTTCGCGGAGGTTCTGGATTTCTTCCATGAGCTTGTGGGCAAGGCTGATGGGCAGCGGCATCAGTTCCTTGGTTTCGTTCACGGCATAGCCGAACATCATGCCCTGGTCACCAGCACCCTGCTTGTCGTCTTTCTTGCCGTCAGCGGCCTTGGCGTCTACGCCCTGGGCAATATCGGGGGACTGCTTGTCCATAGCCACGAGCACGGAGCAGCCCTGGTAGTCAAAGGCCAGTTCCGGGTTCACGTAACCGATGCTCTTGATGGTCTTGCGGGCAATCTGCTGATAGTCAATCACTGCCTTGGTGGTGATTTCGCCGGAAATCACAACGAGACCTGTGTTCACCAGGGTCTCGCAAGCCACGCGGCTGTTGGGGTCCTGGGCGAGGCAGGCGTCGAGGATGGAATCGGAAATCTGGTCGGCAACCTTGTCTGGGTGTCCCTTGGACACGGATTCAGAGGTAAAAAGATAATGTGCCATTATGGCTCCTTGATGTTTCCAGCACCGAAAAGAATGTCGCATTTTTGAGCATTCCCAAGCACTGAAAAAACAGAGTTGAGTTTATTTATGCGTAAATGTACAAAAATGCATAGAGTTTGGCAAATCATTTTAGCCTGTCCACCACCGCTTGTACGTCCGTAAAGGCACAGAAGGGTAGGCTTAGTACTTGAGAACAGGTCTTTTTGGTTACCGGACAGCCCGAGTCTGTTGTAGCTCCTGCACTGAAACATGGCTGGGCATGGAGCGGGCTCGGGTAGTGAATACAGTAAGGAATTTCCGCCTGGTTCAAGCGCTTTATGAAATCCGACCGGTTTTCCGCCATCAAGGTGTACTGGGCGTAAGTGCTGGTGTTGCCGCCGGCGATAACCTGTGGCGTAAGGCCAGGTATGTCTTTAAAAAACTGATCGTAAACCTTGGCGTTCTGCTGCCGCCGCTCTAGTTCTTCGTCTAGATGCCTTAACTTTACCCGCAGTACTGCCGCTTGCAGGGCGTCCAGTCGTCCGTTCACGCCGATCTCGATGTGCCGGTACCTTTCGCTGCTGCCGTGGTTTGCAAGGAGTCTTGCCTTCTCGGCGTACTCCGGGTTACTCGTAAAGATGGCGCCGCCGTCCCCGTAGCAGCCCAGGGGCTTGCTGGGGTAAAAGCTGGTGATGGAAATGTCTCCGAAGGTGCAGGCCTTCTTGCCGTTCTGTGTGGCGCCGAAGGCCTGGGCGCTGTCCTCAAGAATCCAGAGACCGTTCTTGTCGGCAATCTCCCGCAGTTTTTCGTAGGGGGCGCACTGCCCGAACAGGTTCACGGCGATGATTCCCTTGGTATTGGTTCTGACGAGGCGTTCAACGCTCTCTGGATCAATTTGCAGGGTCCTCTTGTCGATGTCTGCAAAGACGGGTACGCCTCCCAGTTTCTGGACGCATTCCGCCGGGGCGATAAAGGTAAAGTTCGGAACGATGACCTGGTCCCCCGGTTCAAGCCCGAAAACCATCAGGGCAAGTTCTAGCGCCTGGGTCCCGCTTCCGCAGGTGATGGTTTGGGCAGCCCCGCAGTAGCAGGACAGTTCCTCTTCTAAGGCCCGAACCTCGGGCCCGCCGATGTAGCATCCGCTGTCCAGAACGCGCTTTTCGGCCGTTTCTAGCTCCTTTCGGTAGGCATCTCGCTGCGCAGTCAGGTTCACGAAGGGGATCATAATAGGCGAAATTTAGTTTTTTCTGCCCTTTTTAGGGGGTTGACATTCTTTTTAAGTTTACTATCTTTGAGCCAACAAATTTTAAGTAGGTTTTACCCGGAGATTAAAAGGTGCCTCAACACAAATCTTGCAAAAAGCGTCTGCGTCAGGCCGATAAGGCCAACGCCATGAACCGTTCCGTCCGTTCCGCGATCCGTTCCAGCCTCAAGGTGATCCGTACCGCCACCTCTAAGGAAGCTGCTCTCAAGGAAATGCCCAACCTGTTCAGCATGCTGGACAAGGCTGCCGCCAAGGGTCGTGCCGGTTTCTGCGCCAACCGCGCTGCGAACTACAAGGCCAAGGCCGCCAAGGTCATTAACGGCCTCGCTTAATTGAATTAGCCAGGTGATTTAAGCCGGTGTGGAACCCCGCACCGGTGTTTTCCTGTTTTATAAAGCTGTGTAAACAACTGTTAACTTCGCCCAACCTGGAATATGCTTAGCCCCCAAACAATCTTATTTTTGACACATATTTGGGCTATGTTATATCTTTTTTACTAGATTATAATCTTGTATTATGTATTGGAAATGTTTGTAAATTGAAGGGTATCAGGGATTTGAAATGTCTTCAATAAATTTTGCGACAAGAGAAATTAGTTGTAAGGTGGTGTACTATGGCCCTGGTCTTAGTGGTAAGACCACGAACCTCCAGGTGATTCACCAGAAGATGCCCCAGGACAAGCGCACGGACATGGTGTCCTTGGCTACCGAGGGCGACCGTACCCTGTTCTTTGACTTCCTTCCTCTGAATCTTGGTGATATCAAGGGCTTCAAGACCCGTTTCCAGCTTTATACTGTTCCCGGTCAGGTTTATTACAACAGTACCCGTAAGCTTGTGCTTCGCGGCGTAGATGGCATTGTGTTTGTGGCGGACTCCCAGCGTTCCCGTCAGGCCGAAAACCTGGAAAGCCTTCAGAACCTTAGGCAGAACCTTCAGGATTATGGCATGGATCTGGACGACATGCCCTTTGTGCTCCAGTACAACAAGCGCGACATGGAAAACGTGTTCTCGCTGGAAGAGCTGAATGCCGAACTGAATCCCCGCAATGTGCCCTTCTTCCCGGCTACGGCTCACAACGGCAAGGGCGTGGTGACAACGCTCAAGACTATCGCCATGCTGGTGATTGAAAAGTTTAACGTGAAGCAGGGATTCCTGCGCAAGGCCGCCGAAAGTGTGAACAACACGGGTGTCCACGATGTATCCTTGACTAAGGAAGGCGTGTCAGTAAAACAGGCCGCACCTAAGCCTCAGGTTCAACCCGAGGCTGCCGCTCCCTCTTCTCCGTTCAAGATGCCTTCTTTCGCGGCAAGGCCGCCTGCAGGAGCAGTTCCGTCCGGTAATGCCGGTTCGGGCTTGTTCCAGAAGGGGGCGACTTCTTCGCCGTTCGGCCGCCCGCGTGCAGCCGCCACGGTTCCCCGTATGCCGACCTTTGGCCGCGCGATGGAAAAGCCTCAGGAATCTGGAGACGACGAAATCGAATTGCGTCCTTATATTCCTAAGAAGAAGTAGAGGAGTGTTTTATGAGCGATTTTGCGATTTATTCCGATGACGTGGGCAAGGTCCGTCGCTTGATGGAAGCATACCAGGCTAGCGTCAAGGCCGAATACATTGTCCTTTGCCACCGCGACGGTTCTATTATCGCCGAAGTGGGCTCCTTGGGTATCGACCCCACTCCTCTTGCCGTGCTGAGCACTGCTTCTTTTGACTCTGCCCGCCAGGTGGGGAACATGCTGGGTGGCGAGAATTTCCAGTCGGTGTCTTATTCCGGCGAAAATCGCTCCGTCTATATTTCTCCTGTAGACCAGGCTCTGCTCTTGGTACAGATTTTCCCGGGTTCTAGACTGCCTAATCGCATCGACGACTTCAACCGCCTGCTGGTGGAAAAACTGGTAGATGCGGTTCCCGCCTTTACCCAGAACACCAGTAAGCTTATCTAATCGAGGCTTTTGTGGCAGGAATTCCGCCACTGCGCAATATCCGAAAGACGACGGTCATCTTGGCTGTGGTGTTGCTTGCATTCTTGGTGCACCGCACAGTTGCCTACCTTTCTACAGACGATTCCATCAAAGATGCGGGAAACACGGAACTTTCTTTGGCGCAAGGGACGGTGTGCCGGCATATCGTCAAGGAGACTCCCTTCGGTGCAGATTCCATTTTCGAGGAAGGTTCCCGCCTCTATTTTTACACAACGATATCATCGGCTTTAAAAAACAGGACTGATACCCTGAAGCACGTGTGGTATTACGGTATGGATACGGTGCAGGTCTTGCCTTGTAATCAGAAAAAAGATTCTGAGGCCTGCATTACGGAAATATCGCCTAAGATGCTGAAACCCGGCGAGTGGAGCGTAGACTTGATTCTAGGCCGCAAGCTCCTGTACAGTCGGCAGTTCGTGATAGATTCAACAAGTAGGTAGCTCCCATGCGCAAAGGCACTTGGCTGAAAGTGTTTTGGGGGATGCTTTTGTGCAGTCGGGCCTTTGCCTTGAACATGGATTCCATTCCCGTGTGGAATCCTGATTATCTTGTACATAGTAACGATTTGCGAGTGCTGGAAGACGGCTCCCGTGACGATGCTATGAAGGCGTCTAGCCTTTCGACCCATGGCTACAAGACTATGCAGGTGACGGTGGGCGATGGCGGTACCCAGGTGGATCAGGAACTGCGTCTTTCTATACAGGGCTTTGTAGGGGACAGCGTATATATTGATGCTCTGCTTTCTGATGTAGACCGCCGTGCCGGAGATCAGACTACGGCCACCTTGCAGGAAGTGGACCAGATTTATTTTCGTGCAGAGTCAAAGCATTGGATGGTGCACTTGGGCGATCTGGTTTGGCGGGACTATAACATGGGACTGTTTGGCTTGGAGCGCGCAAGCCTGGGCGCCATGGTAGGCCTGCGTGGTGGCTATACCGAAGTTCGTGGAGTAGCGGGTACAGACGAGACGAACCGTATAGTCCGTGTAATGAACGGCGTGAGCGGCCAACGGGAGGGTTACTCCATCAGTGATGACGGAAGTTACCTTTCGGTGGTGCCAGGGTCCGAACGGGTATTCTTGAACGGGAACTTGCTTACCGCTGGTATAGATTACGAGGTGAACTATGCGGGTGGCCTGCTGAATTTCAAGGGCCGCCGGAATCCCGGTCCTGACGACGAGATTCGTGTGGAGTATGATGCCTATAACGATGATAACATTTACAACATGTATGCAGCTCATGGGGCCTACAGGCATCCGAACTTGTACTTGGATGTGTCAGGCTTCCGCTTGGAAAATGATCGCGACCGCATGAAACGTGGTCTTTGGACCGATGATGACTACCGGATGCTGAAGCATGACGATGGAAGTGAATTTGTTCGAGATGATTCCCTTGGTGTGCTTCGCAGGCCCGAAAGGACGGACCGCGCCGGCGCACGGCTTCGCTTTCAGGGAGACCATCGATTTTATGCGGACTTGGAAATGGCCATTAGCAGGCGGGATTCCAACACCTTGTCGAAACAGGTGGATGGGCCTGAAGGTTACGGCTACCGATGGTATGTGACTTCTGATTCGTCGGAGAATATGAAGAAGTTTCCGCTGGCCTTTTCGGTATACGGGAATTACATTCAGGAAGAATTCGGCATAACGGATTTTCAGGGGTCGGATAAGGATTGGGATAGTTTTAGGCTTTTGGACGAGTGGGATTTGGATAGCGCTGCTCTCGAAGGTGGCGACTTGCGCCATGATGAATTTGGTATGCGGCTTAGGCTAGCGACAGGTTGGTTTATCCATAGCGCTTGGGGATACAGGCAGGGGGAAAAGGAAGAATGGAATTCTTCCCGTGCGAAAGTAAGTCTTGTCCATAAGTTCAACTATGTGAAAAGTGACGTGGGACTTGCCCGAGTCGAAAGTTTCCAGAAACAGGAGCGGGAACGTTATCAGCTTTTGGGAAACTCCGAATTCTTGAAGGGGATGTGGCGCCCCTTTGGAAATTTTGATTTCCGCTACACGGAGTCGGATTCTGTGGGAACAGAAAACCAGGTGGCCTACGGAAAGACCGGTGCGGGACTTTTGATGGTGGGGGACTCCTGGAACGTGAGCGAGGGCGCTGAGACGAAGGCCGCCCGCCGCAAGGGCGATAGCTTCGGTCACGATTGGCAGGATACTTTACAATCTGTGGCCTGGATCCAGAGCGCAAACTGGCAAAGCCGTTATGCTCAACTGGATCACTTTTTGCAATACGAACGTCGCAGTGAGAACGGCCGTAGTGCCGAGAATAGTTGGGTCGGGGATTTCCGAGGAACATTTGGTCACGACGATATAGGCCTTTTGACAAGCGTTGATTACAAGCTAGGCCTTACGGAAGAACAGACTTACACGCCCATTTACAAGGCGGTAGCCAAGGGCACGGGTGACGTCCGTTACGACAGCTTGACCGGGGCCTTTATCGAAGGGGTGGATAACGGCGATTTTGTTTACGAGGGTATGGGTCGTAACGATTCACTTGGAGCGATTCTAGCTTCCAATGCGGCGTTTCGGATGGATATAGATTGGAGTCCCGGCGTGTCTCTTGGAATTCGGCGTGGAATTTTGCGGGACATTTCTTTGGGCGGAACCTTTGATGGGGTAGGCGAAGACACTACCGGTAAGAGAATCTATTTCCCGCCGGCCACGCCTTCGCAGTTGCGGAACATTTCTTCGGGAACGGTGAGCTACGAGCTTCGGGGAACCTGGGCACACCCGCGGGGGATTACCTTTACCTACAAGCCTGGCGCCGATTACGACAAGAAGCTCAGTTCCATCAGTTATTTTGAAACGCGCTTCCATCATCTGCTAGATGCGGGTTTCCAGATGAATGATGCCCACTTTATAGGGGCGACCTTGCTTCTGGAAGATGTGGAACTGAAAGCCTTGCAAATTCTGGACTGGGATACCCGTGACATTTCTGGCCGTTATCGTTATGATTTCTGGAACGGGTTCTTTGTACAGCCCGGAGGCCGTTATCGCACTGGCGAAGGCGAAGACGACATGGACTATTCCTTCGATGCTTACCTGTGGGAAGGTTCCTTGCGTTTGGGCTATAATCGCAGAGATATGGTGGACGGTTTTGTTCAGTTTTCAGTAATCCAGATGGAAAGTGGCGATGATCTGATTCCCTACCAGATGATGGACGGCTACAGCGATGGGCGTACCTATCGACTGGAATCTTCTATTTCTGTGGATGTGAATGACTTTATTTCTTGTGGACTCCGTTATGTGCTTAGGTTCGGCGATGCCGAGGAGAATATTTTCCAGAAGTTCACCACCGAAGCGAGGGCGTATTTCTAAGGTGTGGAGTGTGTGATGTGTGGTGCGAGATGTAAAATAAGCGTGCTGATGCTACTTGTATTGGCTCTGCTAACTTCTTCCTTTGCGGGGGAGGCGTCTTTGTGCCGTATCCATAAGGTGGTTTGGATGGGGGAACATTCTGCCTATGACGAGGCCCATTTGAATCTTGTAGAAGGATCTCCCTGCGAAGCCTGGAAAGTTGCTGCTGCCCGACTTGCCCGCCATTACGAAGACCAGGGCTTTGCCGCCGTCCAGGTTATAGGAAAGATGCATTATGGCATGGGTGGTGTTTCGGGCTCGGATTCTCTGGGCGTCTTGATAATGGAGCTGAAACGGGGTGCGGGTTACGTTTGGGCTGGCGCCGAGAATCTGGATTCTTCGGGAACGGAGACTGATGTATTCCGTAGGCTCAGCGGCATCGAGGAAGGTGCTCCTGTTTCCCTGACAGACCTGGAACGCTCGGAACGCAAGCTTGCCCGTCTTGGGTATTTTGAGCAGACTGCACCGGTACGGCTTTTCCGGGATCCGGCGAGAAACAGGCTGGTGCCTGCGTTCAGCATGAAGGCGGCCCGCAATTCCGAGGCAGAAGGCCTCTTAACCTATTCCAGCGAGGACAATTTGTGGGAAGGCCAGGTGAACGTAAAGCTGTACAATATTCTTGGAACGGCCAGGGATTTGACACTGGAAGGCTTTACAGGTGAGAATACCCGCCACCTGAATTTCATGTACAAGGAACCTTGGATTTTCGGTTCGCCCTGGAATGTGGTTTTGCGGGGACTTTTTGATGAGGAAATTTACTCGGTAGAATCGGATTCCCTAGACGGAAAAATGAAGGATGTGACGGAACGGGTCGCCATGGGTGAGATTGGTGTGACCCGAGATATCGGCTTTGACTGGACCATCGGAATTTTCTTTGGCATGAGCGAAGACGATAAGCATTCCACCTTTGAATTGTCGTACGTGTCTCTAGACAGGTTCGTGCTTCCGAGACGGGGCCTCAAGCTGCAGGGTTCTGCTACCTGGAAAATGGATCGGCCTGATTCTCTGGACAATTACCTGGAAAGTCACGGGAAGGTGCTCTCTTATTACCCGCTGTTCGGGAATTTCATTACCCGCTTTACGGGAGCTGCCGGTGGGATATTCCCCACGGACGTGGATCTAAAACGTTCCGACTACTTTGCGCTGGGCGGTATGGACAGCTTCAAAGGTATGGGGTACCGGTTTATGCGGAGCCGGGCCTACGGGTTCTCGGAACTCTCGCTTTTGTGGCAGGACGGTTATAACCTGAGTATCGAGGCGTTTTACCAGCCGGGGCTTTACCGAGCCTTTGAGCCGGAACACGGCTGGAAGCGGGAACAAGATTACGGCGTTGCCTTTACGCAGTACCGCGGCAACTGGAGCGTTAATCTGTACTATGCCTTAAGAAACGGCGAGAATTACTTAGACGGAATTATTGGATTCAGCCTGAAGACGCTGTTCTAGGCGTGTCTGCTAGGCTAAAAATTCCTATACTTGAGATTCTTGGAATGAAAGGATTTGTTTGATGATTGTATCTTGGATGACCACCAACAAGTGTAACCTAACCTGCAAGCACTGCTATCAGGACGCGGGCGAGAATAAGGCTGCTGAACTTACCACGGCCGAAGCCTTGAAACTCATTGACGAGATCGCCAAGGCGGGATTCAAGATCATGATTTTCAGCGGTGGCGAGCCTATGACCCGCCCAGATATTGTGGAGCTGGTAACCCATGCCGCAAGTAAGGGACTCCGTCCGGTTTTTGGAACTAACGGTACGCTCATTACCCACGATTTGGCTTTTAAGCTGAAGGCGGCTGGCGCTATGGCTATGGGCATCAGCGTTGACAGCATTGACCCGAAACGCCACAACGATTTTCGCGGGCTTCCCAACGCTTTCGAGCTTACCATGGCGGGAATCGAGAATTGTAAGGCCGCAGGGCTCCCGTTCCAGATTCACACCACCATCATGGACTGGAACCAGGGCGAAATCCTGGACATTATGGACTGGGTCAAGGAAATCGGTGCCGTAAACCACCAGATATTCTTCTTGATTCCTGTGGGTCGTGGCAAGGAAATAGAAGATCACGCCCTTCGCGTCGCCGAATATGAAGGGCTTCTCCGCAAGATTATGGAAAAGAGCCGCACGCTGGGCATTCCTGTAAAGCCCACCTGCGCACCTCAGTTCTTGCGTATTGCCGACCAGCTGGATATCAAGACTCGTTACAGTCGTGGGTGTCTCGCAGGTTTGGACTATTGCATTGTGAGTCCCATCGGCAAGGTACGCCCCTGCGCCTATATGCTAGAAGAAGCGGGTGATGTCCATGACACGCCTTTCGATGAAATTTGGGCCAATGCAGAGGTATTCAAGAAGCTCCGTACCAAGGCCTATGCCGGTGCTTGTGGCAAGTGCAAGTTCAATGATCGTTGTGGTGGTTGTCGCGCGAGAGCTGCCTATTACCACGACGGTGATTTTATGCAAGAAGACTCTTACTGCGCCTACGGTCGCGGTTTAAAGTAAAGCTTAGCCTTTGTTTTTTACGCCTAATCTGTTCAGCCGGTTGTAGAGGGCTGTGCGGAGCATGCCCAGGCGCTCTGCCGTGAGGCTTACTGAGCCGCCGTTCTTGGCGATGGCGTTGGTCAGGAACTGACGCTCCTGTTCCAGCAGGTATTCCCGGAATTCATCGTAGGTGTTGCAGAAGGCGGCACCCGAAGGAGATTTTTCCTGGTAAAGACCTTCGTCGATTTGAAGGTCCTCGGGTTTCAGGAATCCCGGGTTTGCAAAACAAAGCGCCCGCTGGATAACGTTTTCTAGTTCGCGGATGTTGCCCGGCCATTGGTGTGCCTGTAGCTTTTTTAGGGCTTCCGGCGACATGATGAAGTTTTCGCCCTGGGGAGCGTACTGCTTGATAAAATAGTTTGCTAGGTCCTCAATGTCTTCTTTGCGGCTCCGCAGGGGGAGAATCTGGATGGGGATCACGTTCAGGCGGTAGTATAGGTCTTCGCGGAAACGGCCCTTGCGGATTTCTTCGCTTAGGTCCCGGTTGGTGGCGGCAATGATGCGCACATCCACATGGCGGGTTTTGTTGGCGCCGATGGGCCGGATTTCTCGGTTCTGGATGACTCGCAAAAGTTTTACCTGGGCATGTAGCGGCATGTCGCCGATTTCGTCTAAAAAGATGGCGCCGCCATTAGCTTCTTCGAATAGTCCGATACGTTCGTTCTGGGCGCCGGTAAAGGCTCCGCGGGTGTGTCCGAAAAGTTCGCTTTCAAAAAGGGCGTCGGGAATGGCACTGCAGTTTACGGTTACAAACCGTTCGTACATGCAGGCGATGGCTCTGGCTACAAGATCCTTGCCTACGCCAGATTCCCCCTGGATAAGGACCGGTCCCGAATGGAGAATGGTCCGTTCTACCGTCTTGCGCAAGGCGTCCATGGCTGGGCTTTTTCCAACCAGGTGGCTCATGCGTTCCCTGAAAATCATCTTGGCGCTGTAGATATCCTTCAGCCGGAGGATTTTGCTCATCAGGTGGAGTTTCAGGGACTCTACCGACAAGATAATGTCGTAGAGGTTGTTGGGGATGGAGATGAACTTTTCGGGATCCTCGGCATAGACGAGGATCATTGTGTTCGGTCTTTCAAGACGGATGGCCGTCAGGGCCTCTACATTACACTGGACAAAGGAATCCAGGTCCCAGACGATGATGGGAGAGGTAACCTGGTCGGCCTTACTCCAGGTAGTAAAGGTTTCCAGCTCGTAGTTCACGGAAGAAAGCACATCCTGGATAAAGGCGGATGTGTCGGTTTCGTGGGAGAATAGCTGGATGGAGGACAAACTATCCCAGTTCCTTACTTCTCTTGGTGCCTGCTTCTACGGCCTTGATGAGAGTGCTGCGGAAGGCTCCATCTTCGAGGGCGTCGATGCCTGCGATGGTGGTACCGCCCGGAGAGCAGACCATGGCGCACAGGTCGCTGGGGCTTTTGCCGGACTGCTTGACCAGTTCTACGGCGCCTTCGATGGTACCGAGGGTAAGCTTCAGCGCTACGTCGCGGGTGAGGCCCGCTTTTACGCCGCCGCGGGTAAGGCCTTCGATGAATTCGAAGACGTAGGCGGGGGCACTACCGGAAAGTCCGGTGACGGCGTCCATCAAGCTTTCGGTGACGCGGCAGGTGACTCCGATGGTGTTGAAAATTTCTTCGGCGGTCTTCAGGGTGTCTTCGGTGACGCCGTCGGTGGCAAGTGCCACCGTGCCCTTACCTACGGTGAGCGGCAAGTTCGGCATAACGCGGAGCACCTGGCTCTTGCTGCCAAGAACGGCAAGCAAGGATTCACGCTTGACGCCGGCCATAATGCTGATGAAGGCCTTCTCAGATTTCTGGGACTGCATGGCCGATTCCCATTCCTTGGCGACCAGCTTGAATATCTGGGGCTTTACGCACAGGAAGGTCACGTCTGCGGCGGCCACGCCATCGGCGAAGTTTGCCTTACGGACGCAGCCGAGAGCGGTATAGGCTTCGGCCGCCTTGTCGTTAGGCTCCAAAAAAGAAATTTCACTTGCGGCGGTGCCAGCGGAAAGGAGCCCGCGGAGGATGGCGCCTCCCATGTTGCCCGTTCCGACGAAAAAGATTTTCTTGTTCATGGTAGTATTCCGTTTTTTTTGTGAAGAATTTAATAAAAATAGGGGTGAACGGTTTTTTTTGAAGATTTTTTTTGACTTTTTCCGCACATAAGGCGATATATAAAAGAGCTACCCTTCAAAAAAGTAGAAGCTATGCAAGCAATCGACATCACTAGCGACCAGGAAAAGGAATTCGAAGAGGAACAGGTCCAGATAGACGCTCTCCTTAAAAAGCGCAATAAGCGACGCACCAAGCTTTTCTATGAAAGCTTTCCCCTAATCATGCGGAATTGGGATCTTTTTCGCAAGAATCCAGGGCTTTACAAGGTTTCGATAGATTTCATGAAGTTTGGCGGCTCTTGCTTTGATGAGGGCGATGTCTTTGAAAAGCCTATGCTAGGTGGATTTGTCCGTGCCTGGAGGTCCCCAAGTTTCAGGCAAACCTGCCCGCATTGCCATGGCGAGGCTTATTTTATGCCCTTTTATCCTCGGCCATTTTCCTTGTCGCCGACTCGTTTTTTGTATTGTCCCAATTGCAACGAAGAAATTATGTGGGCTGAACGTTTGTATGATTTTGATAGCGCCTGGCTTAAGTTCATGAATATCATACGAACCAGCAATAGTACGGTCCCTTCAAGAAAGTCAGGAATGTTGTTCGAACATGCCATGCACCGGTTGTTATCGTATGAACGCGATAAAACGCCTACACAAAAGAAACCTTTTACCGTTAAAACATCCCTTCTGGAACTGAAGAATCTTTTGTGGGGAGAGAAACCGTATAATCTAGAGACTATGACCGATCAGGAATTGGTCCATCTTGTTACGCTCTACAGAAAAATGTCATTTACCCGTGATGCCGATACAAATCCAAAAGGCCGTTCAAGGAACGACCTTCTTGGAATCATAGCCTCTTTCGAAGCCCAGTGGAGGTAGGGTTACCCATTCATAGAATTCAGAAATTCCATGTTTGTCTTGAACAGCTTCAACTTGTCCCGCATGAATTCCATGATTTCCACTGTGGTCATGTCCTGCATATAACGGCGAAGCACCCAGATGCGATTGAGCTCTTCTTCGCTCAGGAGCTGTTCTTCCTTGCGGGTGCCGGACTTGAAGATGTCGATAGCCGGCCAGATGCGCTTTTCGGCGATACGGCGGTCTAGCACTAGTTCGTTGTTGCCGGTTCCCTTGAATTCTTCGAAGATCACTTCGTCCATGCGGCTGCCTGTCTCGATGAGGGCCGTACCGATGATGGTAAGTGAGCCTCCATTCTCGATTTTACGGGCGGCGCCGAAGAAACGTTTGGGCCTGTGCATGGCGTTGGCGTCCACACCGCCAGAGAGGATCTTTCCGGAGTGGGGAATGACCACGTTGTTGGCGCGGGCGAAACGGGTGATGGAATCTAGCAGGATAACTACGTCGTTCCCGTGTTCCACCATGCGCTTGGCCTTCTCGATAACCATGTCGGCCACCTTGATATGGCGGGTAGGTTCTTCGTCGAAGGTAGAGGCCAGCACTTCGGCCTGGATATTCTTGCCGCGGGCCGTGCCCTCTTCGCGAAGGCGGTCCACCAGCTTGCGCATTTCGGTCACTTCTTCGGGGCGTTCATCAATCAGGAGCACCATTAGTTTCACTTCGGGGTGGTTGATGGTGAGAGCCTTGGTGATGTTCTGCAGAAGCACCGTTTTACCTGTGCGGGGAGGGGCGAGGATAATGCTACGCTGGCCCTTTCCGATGGGGGTGAACATGTTCATGATGCGGGTACTATATTCTTCCCGGTCCCATTCCAGGTTGAGCCTCTCGATGGGGTGAATGGGTGTCAGGTACTCGAAGGCGACGCGGCGCTTGGTCTTTTCGGGTGGCTCAAAGTTCACCGTGTCGATGCGCATGAGGGCGAAGTATTTTTCCCCTTCTTTAGGTTGGCGAATTTGGCCAGTAATGGTGTCGCCCATCTTCAGGTCGTAACGCCGGATGATGTTACGGCTGATGTAGATGTCGTCGGGACCCGCCAGGTAATTGTGGTCGGGGTTCCGCAAAAATCCGTGTCCGCCGTCGGGAATGATTTCCAGAACGCCCTCTGTGTAGATGGGGCAGTCCTCGCCGGTGGTGGTGCTCAAAATACTGTAGACCAGGGCCTGCTTGCGCATGGTCTTGAAATCGGGAATACCTAGCTCGTCGGCCTGGCGCTGGAGTTCGAACATGGGAAGCCCGCGGAGCTCTTTCCACTTGGCTCGTGCAGCTGCCACCTTCTCGGGATCGGGGGGCGGCAACTGGATGCTCTCATCAATAAAGTCGTCCTGCGGCAGGTTTCTGCCGTGGCGGTTCTTGAACTTGTTGTATTTGTTGTTGAACTTGTTATTGAACTTGTTGTTGCCCTGGCCATTCTGGTTGTTTTGCTGGCTCTGGTTACCCTTGTTCTGATTCTGGTTGTTCTGTCCGTTTTGACCCTGCTGGTTCTGCGGCTGATTTTGGCCCTGCTGCTGACTGTTCGGGTTCTGGGCGTTGCCCTGGCCCTGTTGCTGTTCGGCCTTTGGGGTGGCGTCTGCGGCCGGGGCTGCGGGTACGAGCTTCGGTTCCGCAGGCTTTTCTGCAGGTGCAGCCTTTGGTTCGGCCTTCTTCTCCGCCTCTATGAATTCGGCGGCGGCCTTTTCTACGCTTCCTTCGTCTTGGGCCTTTTTGGGGCGACCGCGACGCTTGGGCTTTTCTGCTTCGGGGGTTAAAGAGGTTTCAGTCAATTCTTCAGGATTACTTTTAGATCTAGGCACTAGACTATCCTTTGATATAATAAGGTTTTTTTTAACGGAAAAGAACTTTAATGGGGGATATGGTAAAATGGAGAATTGTTCTCCAAAAAATTGGGGAGGCTTCGGCTCCGTCAACGCCCCATAAGATAAATAAAAAAAATCCATTTGTCAGCCCAAAACGGCTAAAAAGGCAAAAAAAATAAAAATTGACATGCCGATTAGCTATATTGGGGGTGTGGAATCTTTAGAAAGAGTATTTGTGGCCTTGGGCAGCAATCTCTCGCCTCGTGGAAGTCGACTTTCCGAGGGGCGTGAAATGTTGCGCCGTGTTTCAGCCGGTGGCTGGAAAGAGAGCCCCATTTACGAGACCCCTCCGGTTGGTCCGGAGGGTCAGGGTCCCTATTTCAATCAGGTGGTGAGCTTCTGGTATTCAGGTACGCCCACTCGCCTGCTCAATTACCTCAAGGGCTCCGAGCTTGTGCTTGGACGCAAACCCAGGGGCCACTGGAATTCCAGGGAAATAGATTTGGACCTTCTGTATTACGGTAACAAGGTATTGACCGGCAGGCCGCAAGTTCCCCACGGGGAGATTCTGCACCGCCAGTTCGTGCTTGTACCCTTGAACGATATCGCCCCCGACTGGGAAGACCCCTTGAGTGGGCGTGCCGTGAAAAGTTTGCTTGCGGACTTGCTTGCCCGCGAGGGGAAAATCCCGTTCCGCACGGTGACAGGGGAGGAAGACTGATGCTTACGGACAAGGGCGTACACTTTTTGGCCATCGAAGGAGTCATCGGGGTAGGCAAGACCACCCTCGCCCGGATTATCGCCGAGCGCTGGAACGCTTTTTGCATAGAGGAAAACTTTGCCGAGAATCCATTCCTGGAAAAGTTCTACGAGAACAAGGAGGCCTACGCCTTCCAGACCCAGCTGTTTTTCTTGTTGGACCGTCACAAGCAGTTGCAGGGCACAGGGCTCCAGAGTGATCTGTTCCACGACCTGCTGGTGTGCGACTACACCTTCGACAAAGACCAGATTTTTGCGGCCCAGAACCTTTCTGACAGCGAGTACACCATGTACGAGCAGGTGGCCCGCTCCCTGGACAAAGACCTGCCAAAACCCGACCTGGTGGTTTACCTGCAGGCTAGCGTCCCCACTCTTTTGAACCGGATTCGCGGCCGTGGCCGCCAGATGGAAAAGGCCATCGAGGGTAACTACCTCAAGGACCTTCAAGAGCGCTACGACCATCTGTTTTGGCATTACCCCAGCGCTCCCGTGCTGATTATCAACACGGACAACATCGACTTTGTACACAACGAAAATCACCTGAAACAAATTCTGGATGCCATTGCGGAATGCCCGCGGCAGACCACCTATTTTGTTCCCGATGGAAATTAAGAAGGCTATATGCAGATTATCAAGACCATAGCGGAATTACGTGAAACCTTGAAACCCTTTATCAAGCAGGATAAGGTCATCGGCCTGGTGCCCACCATGGGGGCTCTTCACGATGGACACGGGTCCCTTATTAAGGCCTGTGCCAAGGATTGCGAAGTGACGGTAGTAAGTGTCTTTTTGAATCCTATCCAGTTTGGTCGTAACGAGGACCTGGATAAGTACCCGAAGCGCCTGGAGGCAGACGCCAAGTTTGCAGGCTCACTGGGGGCTGACTATGTCTTTGCTCCAAGCGTTGCCGAGATGTATCCCGATGGAGACCCTCTGACTCTTGTCCGTGATGAATCTCTCGAAAGTCTGTACTGCGGTGCTTACCGCCCGGGGCATTTCCGCGGGGTGTTGACGGTGGTGGCCAAGCTGTTCTTGATTTCTGGAGCGAACAAGGCCTACTTCGGCGAGAAGGATTACCAGCAGGTATTCCTCATCGAGAAGATGGTGAAGGACTTGAACTTCAACATTGAGATTCATCGCGTGCCTATCGTTCGCGAGGAGTCGGGCTTGGCCCTTTCTAGCCGAAACGAGTACTTGACCGACGACGAGCGCAAGCAGGCCCTCGGAATTTCAGCAGGCCTCAAGCAGGCGAAGACTGCTTTTGAGGCCGGCGAGCGCGGTGTGGTGCGTCTCAGGGATATCGTGCTGAAGTCCGTGCTGGCCAATCGCGGCCAGGTCCAGTACGTGGAAGTGGTGAACCAGAAGAACTTGCAGAAGTTCAACGGCGTCCTCCGCGATGGCGACAAGGTGGTCATCCTCGTGGCCGCCTTCTTCGGCAAGACCCGCCTGATCGACAATATCGAACTTAACTAGATCTTTTTACTTGTTAACTCTTATCCTGAACGATTGCCCACCGGCATTCGACTTTACGATGTACAGTCCAGAACGCTTTACGGCGTCAAAGGTTTTAGCCTGCAGGTCTTCGATGCCGTGGGTCATGAACCGGGCAACGAGACGCCCTTGCATGTCAAACACTCCGTAGTTGCGGTCCTCTGCGAAAGAGGGTGTGGCACCCGGTAACAGGGCGTCGGTCTTCTTGTCCGTCTTTTTGTCGGTTTTCTTGGAGGTGCTGTCGGCAGGAGCCTTTTTCGTCGAGTCCTTCGCGACAGAATCCTTCGTGTCTACAGGTTTGATATCTGTGGGGTCGTAGTCCAGGTCGTTTTTGTAGATGTCGTCACCCGGGTACTTTGCGTCCACGAGGCTCGTTTCCAGGTTCTTGAAGCCCAGATTGGCCAGCGGTGTCGGGTCGTTCAGTTGCTTGCGGATGGGGGATAGACGGAACTTGTGCTTGTATTCTTGCATGGTGGTCAACCTGTAGGCGTTAAGAGGTTCCGCACCCCAGCTGTTGATTCCACCGAGGCCCATCTGGCGCAGGTCTACGCGGAGGGTGATATCCTTGTCGCGTTTGAGTTCCCACGGGAGCTTCACGTTGGTGAGCTGTTCGGGAGTGTAGTGCTGGGCGCTGAATTCCATACGGGGTGAACCGACGACCAGGAGGCCCTTGCCCTTGGTGTTGGTGAGGGCGGCCCATTTTACATCGGTACGCTGGCCTGTTTCGCCGATTTCCATATAGGGAACGGTCATGGAGTCGGCGAGGGTGGCGTACATGCCCATGAAGGACCCGCGATTACGCCCGATGTAGTTCTCGTCGGGACCGCGACCAAACCAGCGGACCTTCTCGAAGCCCGGGGCAACTGTAAAGAGCATGCCCACATTGGGGATGTAGCTCTTGGAACCGTCTGGGTAGAATGTGTAGTCCACAATGATGTCGCCGCTGCCGTAGATGGTGTAGGTGAGGCCCATCTTGGAAGATCCTGCTTTGGGGAAATCGATTTCAAAGTAGACTTGAGTTTCCTTGGCGGAGACTTCGGTCACCGTGGCGCTCTTGATAGAACGCTGGGCTCCGGCATAGCGCCAATCACCATGGCCCTTCTCCATGTTGTAGCCCTTGTCGTTGTCGGTGGGGGCACGCCAGAAGTTGGGAACGCCGCCTTCTTTGATTAGAGTGTCTCCGTCAAGAACGTAGCTTGCGATGGTGGCGTTCTTTTGGTCAATGCGAACCTTAAAATCGGTGCCTTCAATGGTAAATTCGTCGGAGCCGCGGGTAACCTTGTGGCCCGAAAGGGAACTGATATCGATTTTCGGTGATTTGGCTTCGCCCACGCTGATGCGGAACTGCTCATGGCCTACGCTGTGGCCCGCCTTTGCCCAAAGCTGGTCTTTTTTCAGGCGGAAATCCAGGTCGAGATAGTACTCGGAACCGTTCTTGAATTCAACTTTGGGGAGCTTAAGTTCAACTTCTTTCTTGGAATTCGGGGCAACGTTCATGGCGGTTCCGTCGATCTTTCCGTTTACGAGAGACTTGCCGTCTTCCTTGATTTCCCAGTATCCGTCAAGGTATTCTCCCAAGTTTAAGAACAGGAAGCGGCTTTCGATGGAAACTTTGCCCTTGGAGGCGTCTATGTCTTTGGCGTGTACTTGACTGTACTGGTACTTGACTTCCCAAATTTCCGGCTGGATTTTACGGTCGGGGAACACGAGGCCGTTGGCACAGAAGTTGTCATCGTTCTGCCAGTCGCTCCACATACCGCCGAATTCCCAGTAGGGAGTGCCTTTGTGGTGTAGGCCCTGGTCAATGAAGTCCCAGATGAATCCACCGAAAGAGCGGGGGTTGCCGTAGAAGGCGTCCATGTATTCTTGAAGGTCGCCTACGGAGTTGCCCATAGCATGTTCGTATTCGCAAAGCATTACGGGCTTGTTTCCGTCTTTATAGCCGTTGATGTAGTCATAACCGTAATACATCTGGCTAGTCACGTCGGCATTGTAGTTATCGCCTTCGTAATGTACGACACGTGTGGAGTCAATTTGGTGGGCACGTTCCCGTTCAGAGGCAAAGACGTTTCCGTTTCCGGCTTCGTTACCTAGCGACCAGAGGATGATACTCGGGTGGTTCTTGTCGCGCTGTACCATGCTGTTCAGGCGGTCTACCACCGGAGCACGCCAATCGTCGCTACTTTTGGGGAGGTCGTTATTTGCACCGTGGCTTTCCACGTTGGCTTCGTCAATCACATAGATGCCGTACTTGTCGCACAGTTCGTACATATACGGGTTGTTCGGGTAATGGGACATGCGGAGTGCATTGATGTTGAACTGTTTCATCAAAATCACGTCTTTTTCCATGCGCTCGTAGGTCACGGCACGTCCGTTGTCTGGGTCCAGCTCGTGGCGGTTCACGCCGTGGAATTTGACTGGCATGCCGTTTACAAACAGACGTGGAGCTCCGTTGTCCTTCTTGATTTCCACTTTGCGGAATCCGATCTTGTTACTTTCGACCTGGAGTATCTTTCCGCTGGCGTCCTTGATGGCAAGCACTGCGGTATAGAGGTTCGGGGTTTCTGCCGACCAACGCTTGGGAGCGCTGTAGGGAATTTCAAAGTGGACGCTCTTTTCACCGCCGTTAGGACTGATTCCCGAGACCGTCTTCACAGAAGGCGAAATCACTTCGGTACCGCCGTCGTTGTAGAGGGACAGTTCTACCGAGTATTCTCCAGATGTCGTGCCGGTGGAATTGTAGATCCAGGCGGTGGTCTTGAGGAGACCATCTTTGTAGCCGTTGGTCAGGGTGGCGTCAATCTGGAAATCTTGGATATGCACAGGGGGCACGGCGTAGATATAGACGTCGCGGAAGATGCCCGAGAGACGGATAAAGTCCTGGTCTTCGAGCCAGCTGCCGTCACACCAGCGGAACACCTGCACGGAAATGTTGTTCTCGCCCTTGCGTAGGTACTTGTTGATGTCAAATTCATGGTCGGTAAAGCTATCTTCGGCATAGCCAACGTAGTTGCCGTTCACCCAAACATAGTAGGCGGATTCTACGCCTTCGAAATGCAGGCGGATGCGCTTGCCATTCCAGTTGTCGGGAACGGTAAAGGTGCGCCGGTAATGGCCCACCGGGTTAAAGTCCGTCGGTGCATAAGGGGCAGAGACCCTGTTGTTCTGTGACCAGGGATAGATCACGTTGGTATAAATCGGGTGGTCGTAGCCCAACAGCTGCCAGGAACTAGGAACAGGAATGTCGTTCCAACCGGAAACATCGTAGTTGTCCTTATAGAAATCGTTGTTCCGCTGAGAGGGCTTTTCTACATGGAAGAACTTCCAGGTGCCCGAAAGGGTCTTGTACCATTCCGATGCATGACGGTCGCCCTTGACGGCCTCCTTGACCGTGGAGTAGGGCATGGAGGTGACGTGAGGGGTCAGCGTATTTACGCCAAAGATACGGGGTTTCCCGTTCCATTCGTCGTTAGGCTGGGCCCCTGCTTGCAACGGGAGAAAGGCAAAGGCGCAAATGGCCGAAAGTGATACCACCTTGAAGTAGTTTTTCATAACAATCCCTTCTTAAATCAGTATGAATAAGTTTTTAGCGGTTAAAATTTTATTTCACGATGTTTAATTTGACAGTTCTACGACTTTCGAGTCCGCGAACGATATACATTCCCGGCTTTACGCCTCTTGAAACAAGGGCTTCCCTAAATCCGCCTCTTGCCGAGGCTCCTTCAATGCGGCAAATGTAGGTGCCGTCTGTTTTGAACACGTCATAGGCTCTTTCGCCATGATTCAGACTCAGGATTTTCATGTTACGGATGGCGGATTTGTCTCCCTTGGAATCCTTTTTGGAAGGCTTATCCTTGGAACCTTCATCGGAGTCGTCGCCGGGAACGACATAATCGAGATTGGTAAACGTGATCCAGTCTATGTTCAGGTATGCCCCTGTAATCAGAATCTTGAGAACGTGCTTTCCGGAATCAAGAGTGACAGAACCGATAGAAGTTGTTTTATATACATTCCATGTGGTGTCCGCCTTTTCAAAGACGATGGTGTCGGTAATGGCTTCGCCATCAATAAAAAGCTGCATGGACGAGGTTTCAAAAGCCGTAGCGTAGTTTACTGCCATGTCGTAGTTCAAGGTCTTCTTGACGTCCAATGTGTATTCCAGCCACTCGTCGGCCTGGGTATAGCCGATGGCGTAGCCATTGCACGGGGTTGTGCCGCAAGCGGTTCCTTCAAGAGAGACAATATCCACGCCGTCGGCACGGTAGGCGTCGCCTTCGTTCACGTAATCCTTATCGCTGTACGAAACGCCTTGGCCGCCCTCGTCGTAATTTTCGGCTTCGACGATGCCTGGGATGACGAAGGCCTTGTTGTAGGGAGCCTGTTCCATCTTGGCGCTGAAATCGGCAAGGGGTATGGAACTGATACGGCTTGCAAGATCCTTAAATTCACCCTGAAGACCCGCCGCCTCGGCAACAGAAGAGATATAGCCGCCATTGTTCTTTTCGGTAAAGCTGCCGGGTGCGTTTTTGCCTACGCCGCTAGGAGAATTTTTGTAGGAGTTGTTTTCGACGGCAAAACCGCTAGATCCTTCGTCAAGATAGATGGGCAATACCCAGTAGTCGGACCATTCGGATGCTCCGTAATCATGGAGGTAGTTTTCCTTGATTTCACTGCCCTGGCCTTGGTTTGACAAGGTGTAAATTGGGCCGGAATCACAGAGCAGGCGCGAAATATGGTGGATATTGTTCTTGTTAATCTTGTTGTTTGTCATGGCGGTTTCGCTCTTGGTCCAGCCAAACCCCACCGAGATGCCAGAGTAGTTGGTGTAGGAAACTTCGTTGTTCTCGATAACAATGTATCTCGGGTAACCTGCGCCGATGCCCACGGCTCCTTGGTGCTCGTTGGTCACGTTGGTCACTAGGTTGTAACGGATGGTGTCGCGGGTGCTGATTTCATCTTTGTCTGTTGGGTTGTACGGAATGTGGATCTCGGTGGTGGAGTCCTGAGAGAACTTGCCTATCATGATGCCGGCAGCGCCCAACTCGTAGAACACGTTCCCTTCGATGACATCGTCATTGGTTCCCGATACGAAATCGAGGCCCGTGGCTGCCATCTGAGTGAATACACAACCGCTAATCTTGAAATGGTGGGCATTCTCGACACGGAAACCTGCATCCGGGCGCCATAGCCAAAATTCATTACTTTCTAGTAATCCCCTGTCTTTTACATCAATGTTAAACATGCCTGCCTGCAAGTCCAGGAACCCTTCGTCACTAGGCCGCAGGTAGTTGCTGTGGGCAAATGTCAGGCCTTCAAAGCTCATGTAGCCCACCTTGTTTTTGGTATCCTTGCCGAGCACGCTGAAGAGGGTGTTGATGCGGGGGGCTACAACCGTTGCGGTTTGCATATTTTCGCCTTCACGGGCCTTGTAATACAAGGTCTTTGCTTTTTCGTCAAGGTACCATTCCCCGGGGGCGTCAATAAATTCGTAGGCGTTTTCGAGGTAATAGACCTGTTGTTTGGGCGGGTTGCTCATAAAGGCTGTGCCGAGCATCGGGTACTTGCGCCGGAACAGCCTTGTCCTTTCGGGATCTTGGGCCTCAAATTTCGAAACGTTTCCTTGGTTTGTGATTTTGGAGGCCCGCAAGATGTTTTCGGACCAGGCGATCATCAGGTGGATTTCCACCTTATCTAGATTTTTCCAGTTTGCCTCGTCAATATCGCTGTTGTTCAGGAGGAATGCGGAACCGGTAGAATCCACCTTGTTCAGGCGGAAGAAATTGTGGTCGCCGTTATCCTTTAGGTTCGGGAAGCGGGCACGGATTCCCTTCTTGTTGTTCACGTAAATTTGGCGGAAACGGGTGTCAACACCTTCGACTTTCCAGATGTTGTTCTTCTCGTCGTGGATTTTCCAACCAGTAACGCCCATGCCGCCCGTAATCAGGGGGTGTTCGCCCTTGTAGGCCTTGTAGCGCACGTAGTGGCCATTTTTGCCGCCATCCCGTTCGTCAAAGTTGACAGTGGAGGGGAGTGCGTAGGTTCCTTCCCGCAAAATGACCTCGATGTCGCCGGTCATGGAGCCGTTAATTGCCCGTACGGCCTTTTGCGCTTGGGTAATCGTCTTGAAGGGGGCGCTTTCGGTACCCTTGTTAGAATCGCTGCCAGATGGCGAAACGTAGAACGTGGCCTGAGTCGCGGCCAAGGCTGCCCCGGCTAAAATGAGGGCACACCTAGAAACGGAAGAAAATATTCTTGTAACCATAAACAATCCCATCTATGGTACAAAGATATTTTTCCATACTCCAAAAAAGACCTGTGAGAATAGAGTTTCCTTGGACAAGTTGTCAACAGGCGAAAACGGCATTTTAGTGTAAAAACGCCATTTGTATAATGAATGTTTACAAAAACTACTTTTCTGTGGCGGTAAACACGCCGTCCCAGGTCTCGCCCGGGGCTACTGGCGGGTTCATCTTGTAGGCTTCACAGCGCTTGATGTACACGTGCGATGGAGTGGTCTTGGAACCCGGATCTCTGTCGGGGTGGTGAGGCTCGTAGTCCAGACATTCCGTGAACAGTTCCTTGGCCTTGTCCCATTCCATGGCTAGGTAGGCGTTGCGGGCCCGTTCCCAGATTTCCACTAGCTTCTTCAGATCGCTTTCGTTTTCGCAGCCTGGCTTTGCCAACAGTTCGAAAGTCTTGACGGGTTGGCTCTTGCCTATTACGCGGATGGTGTCTAGCGAGCGGTAGATGAACCGGCCTTCGTCTAGGTGCTTCTGGGTGTCTTCGCTAATCTGAATGTAGGCCCCGTACTGCTTGGCCGCACTTTCCAGGCGGGCAGCCAGGTTCACGGCGTCGCCCATCATAGTGTAGTTCTTGCGCATGGTGGAACCCATGTTTCCGGTCACGATATCGCCGGAATTGATACCGATTCTCATGTGCATGTCGTGGACTACTTTGGGCCACTTGTCGCCTTCGCCGGCCCATTTCTTGCGGAGTTCCATAAGCTTGGTCTGCATGTCTACGGCGCTATCGCAGGCGCTTTGGGCGTGGTTCGGCAGGGGCATGGGCGCACCAAAGAAGGCGATGATGGCGTCTCCTTCGTACTTGTCCAAAGTACCCTTGTTGAACAGCAGGGTATCTGTCATGGCGGTCAGATATTCATTCAGCAGTTCCACTAGCTTGCTTGGGTCTCCAATTTTTTCGGAGAAGGTGGAGAAACTTGCGATATCGGTAAAGTAGGCGGTGATGTTAGACTTGGATCCGCCCAGGGTAGGCATGATTTCGTTGTTCACCATTTCGTCAATCAGTTCTGGTGAAATGTACTGCTTAAATGCGTTGCCTAGGAACCTTTTTTCTTTGGTCTCGAAGTAGAATTGGATAATTAGTGCCACAATGTTGGTGAGCAGTATGGCGAAAATCTGCTTGGAAGCCCCGATGTAGAGTCCTTGCTGAAAATAGTGGTAGGCGACGGCGAGGTAACCGCCCATCATAATAAAGGACAGCGCGATGGAGATGTAGCTCTTTACGTAGAGGCCGATCAGCAGGCAAACCAGTGCCAAAAGGATGACGATGATCTGTTGATAGTGCTCTTGCAAAGTTACAAGGAAATCGTCATTTAGAATGTTCTGGAGAATAGTGGCATGGGTCAGCACGCCTGGGTAGTTTTCTTCGTGGGGCGCTGTCACAAAGTCGAACAGGGCGGGTGCTGCCGAACCCAGGATAAAGATTTTTCCCTGGAAAAGCCCCGGGTCAACACGGTTCTTAGTAATATCATAATAAGAGAGGTGCTGGAAAACTCGCTCAGATTCCGCCGTATTGTAACGGCCCTTGTAATTGATCTGGTAATGTCCCCAACGGTCGATAGGAATCCGCTTTACTTTACCGAAACGAATTTCTTTACCGGGTTGTAAGTTGTCGATTCTCTCTTCGGATGAGTTGATGATATCCGTGAGAACATCGTGGTTCAAGATGACCAGGTTGGAAACCCATTTCTTGTTTGCAATGTCGTAATGGATATCCATGTCCATGGAGATATGGGTAGGCCTGTTCGGCAAGAGGTTCTGTAGGGAATCGGCGAAGTATTTGACCGTCTTTACAATGTAGGGCGTGATGACGGCTTCTTCGTCTTCTTCGCTATCTGTCAGAACAAAACGATTGGCTCCTTCCTCGTCACGCTTGACGGTTATGTTGTCCGCAACCTCTTTTTCTTCATCTTCTCCCAGGGAATCTAACATAGCGACGTCTATCTCGAAAAGGGCGTCGGAAAGGGTCTCGTTCAGGACTTGTCCTTCGAAAATTTCAAAGGTGACCTTACCCTCGTTATTCTTGGTGGCAATAATCTTGGAAGAAATGTCGATGAATTGGCTGTTTTCCTCGGGGTTCTTGGCCGCTTCCTTGATTTTTTTCTGGAGAGCCAGGAACATGGGGTAGCTGAACTGGGGGAATGTGGTGTGGTAGAATCCAGAGGAATCCTTATAGATGCCGAAGGGCTTTCCCAACTCCACGTACTGCCCCATCTTGATTTTCACGTTTTCCGGCTTTTGGTGGAAAAGGTGTAGGAGCGTCATCATGGGCATGGTAGAATAGATCTTGCTTTCTACACCGGGGTACAGCTCCGGATTGGGGAACCGGTAGAGTAGCGATACGCGGCGGACCACGCCATCGTCGTCGGGGTAGGCGTTGACAGATCCCATCTGGGCGCCAGCACGGGCCAGTTCCGGGAAGATGTTGTCCAATAGGTCCTTGGGTTCTATGTTCTGGGCGGAATCGGCCTGAGAAAGCTCAAAAGTAGAGCTGAAACCGACTTCATCGGCCCGCTCTGTAGTGCTGAGGGGCTTCCATTGAGATTCGTGCTTGTAGGATTGGTAACTATCGAAGATGTTGCAGACAATGGCGTTTCGGCTTTCCTTGACCGCATTTACCAACATGGAATCGTAGTTGTAGAATGTCCGGATATCTTCTCCCAGAGAATCCCAGGGAGTTTCTGGGCTGAGCTTGTTCAGCATGGTGGTGACCTGCTGAGTTTTCTGTTCGCCAAAATCGGCATTCTTGAACAGAATATCGAAGCCGATGGCCGAGGCCCCTCCATTGTGCAGGTTTTTCACCACATCGGCATGGATAGAGCGATCCCAGGTATTGTAGTTGCCTAGTTTTGCTAGTGATGGTTCGTCAATGTCGACAATAAAGATGTTGGGGTCGTAATTGCTATTTAGGGCGTTCTTGTCACTTGTATTGTCAAGGCTACGGGTCTTGCCGGTTTTAACCTTAAAGAACATGTCGTAGAAAAGGTATTCTACAGATTCAGCACCGTTGCGGGTTGCATCCAATTGCGGGTTTTGTACGTTCCCTAGGTAGAGGATGAGAAACACAAGGCCAGTGGTAAGGCAGAAACCTATCAGAAGCTTCTTCAGTTTTTTTGACACTTTTATTTGCATATTGTCAATAATAATAAATGGGTTTTAATTATATTTTCAATGCAATGGCGAAGGAGAGCATTTTGGCTGCACAGAAAAAGAAATCAAGTCGCAAGTCGTCTACGTCGAAACCGGAAAAGGTCGAAACTTCAGAAGAACGTTCCCTAGGGGCGATGGTTTTGGGTTACGGGCTTATCGCCGTGTCCGCTATAGCCCTGCTGTCTTGCATTAGCGTTGTGTACGTAGGTTCCGAAAAGGGAATCATGACCCGTTTTGGGGATTTCCTGAACTTTGCCTTCGGCAAGCTGCCCGTGATATTCATTATCCTGTCTGTGATGCTTTGGGGGCTGTTTATCACCTTCCAGAGTCTTCGCAAGAAACTGTTCCGCGTGGCTCTCGGGCTTTCTATTGTGGGGCTTGACCTGTGCGTATTGATGTCCATTCCGGTTCATGGCAAGGCCAACGTCTCTGAAGACGTTTTCATTATGCGTGGCGGAATCATTGGGCGTTTTTTGGACTCCAACGTAGTAGGCCCCCTTTGCGGCGACGTCTTGTTCATTCCGGTAATCATCCTGTCCCTTGTTTTGGTGGCGGTGCTGTTCTTCTGTTTTGGTCTTCGTTTTGGGCATTTTGTATCCCTGTTCCGTAAGATCCGCGGCGTGAAAGAAAAGGCCTCCGAAGGGGATGATGGTGCTGAAGAATCCGAACCCGACGAAACGACCACTGTCCGGAAGGGTATCACCATGGACGGCGATACCACCATCTTCAATATTCCCGATGCCTATAGGACCAAGCACAAGGGTGTGCTGAAACCCTTCAGCGCCCGCAAGAACTGGATGGAGACGGTGGACACCACTGGCGTAGAAACGACCGTAGACAGGGTAGTGGAAGGAACCCTTGTGGAGGGAACCTTTGGAACCGTTGCAGATACGCCTACCCCGAAGCCCCTGGGAGAGGATCCCGAAATTTTGCGCCTGGAGCAGGAGCTTCGTGAAAATGGCGCTCGCATGAGTGCGCTGGAGATTCGAGAAATCCGTAACAAGATTGCCGAAATCCGTCGCGCCCGAGAAGAAATCAATTGGGAAAATGAACGCAAGGGTAACTTGGTGGTGAAGGGCGCTGTCCGCGGTGGCGACGACGAAACCGCGGTTGCTAGCCCTGCTAATTCTGATGTTGCTACTGTTGTCGCGGGCTCGCAGTCAACAGATGACGCTACCGTAGTGGCAGGCTCCATGTCCGGAAATGAGGAGCCGACCCTTCGTGGCGAAGATGTTTCGGAAGGCGAAGAAATTGAACCGTCTGCTGAATCTGGTGAAGACGACGATGACTTTATCCCTCAGGTGGTGACTTCTGACGAGGTGGATTCTGACCCCAGCTACGTGGAGCCGAACCAGATAGGGACTTCTTCTGGTGGGACTACGGCTACCGGCGGCGCGGCTAATGGCATTCCCCAGCCCGACCCGACGGTACATTTCGATCCGTATCGCATTCCCTCTGTTGATGAGATTTTAGATGCCCATGATCCACAGCCTGCCGATTACACGGTAGAAGAACTGAATGAAATCGGCCACATGCTTGAAGAAAAGCTGGAGAACTTCAAGGTGAAGGGCAAGGTGGTGGGTTGCGAGACTGGGCCAGTCATTACACGGTTCGAGGTGGAACCTGGCCCAGGCGTGAAGGTGAGCCAGTTCAGCGCCCTGCAAGATGACCTGGCTATGGCTTTGAAGGCTGTTTCTATCCGTATTTTGGCACCTATTCCCGGCAAGGGCGCCGTGGGTATCGAAATTCCCAACCGCAAGATGCAGACCATTTTCGGTCGAGACATTTTTGAGAGTGATGCATTCAAGCCCTCGCCAGATAAGATTGTGATGGCCCTTGGTAAAGACATTTCTGGCGAACCTTTTGCCATGGACTTGGCCAAGGCTCCTCACTTGATGATTGCGGGCCAGACTGGTTCCGGTAAGTCCGTCTGTATCAACGCCCTTATGGCGAGCATGCTCTTGAGCAAGACGCCCGATGACTTGCGCATGATTCTCGTAGACCCGAAGGCGGTGGAATTGAAGATGTACGAGAACATCCCGCACCTGCTGGCGCCGGTCATTACCAAGCCCGAGGTGGCCATACAGGCGCTTCAGTGGCTCTGCTATGAGATGGACCGCCGTACCGAAGTGCTGGCCCTTGCCAAGGTGCGTAACCTCAACGGTTTCAACGAGAAGTTCGAGGCCGGAACCCTTCCTGACGATGTTCCCGATACCGACCGCGGTCACCGCATGGCCTTTATCGTGGTGATTATCGATGAGATGGCCGACTTGATGATGGTGGCGGGCAAGGAAATCGAAAAGAACGTGAGCCGCTTGGCGGCAAAGGCTCGTGCCGTAGGTATCCATTTGGTGCTTGCCACTCAGAGACCTTCTGTGAAGGTGATTACCGGTAACATCAAGGCGAACCTGCCTACACGTATCAGTTTCAAGGTGGCCTCCCAGGTGGATGCCCGTACGGTGATGGATCATGCCGGTGCCGAAAAGCTCCTGGGCCGTGGCGACATGCTCTACAAGGCGGTGAACGCTCCCGACCCGGTCCGCGTTCACGGAGCCTTCCTCAGTGACGAAGAGGCGGAACGCTTGGCCGACGCCTGCTCTAACCAGAACGTCTGTTACCCGCAGCTGGAATCCTTTGAGGTTGCCGAAGAAGGTGGGGAAGGTGAAGATGGTGGAGAAAACGGTGCCATGAACGAGAAAAAGGACAAGCTGTTGTTCGAGGTGGCCAAGTGGGCCATCGAGTGCGGCAACGGACTTTCCACCTCGGCAGTGCAGCGTCACTTTAGTGTGGGATACAGCCGTGCCGGCAAGATCGTGGACCAGCTTTTCGGTCTGGGTCTCTGTGCTCGCAGTACTGGCAACTCCAAGCCCCGCGCCATGCTTATCGACATGGACCAGCTCATGCAACTGGAACGGTCTGGGAGATTCGGGTAGCGTTTGCGGTTTGTCTACCTGAGAGAAATTGACAACATGGTAATGTCGTCGAATTGTTCGGCATCTCCCACAAAGGTTTGCAGGTCTTCCTTGATCTGTGTCAAGAATGCTTTGCCATCGCGGACATCGGCCGAATTGAGCCTTTTCAGCAGTCTCTCTTCGCCATAAAGTTCTCCTGAGCCGTTGTGCGCTTCGGTTAATCCGTCGGTATAGATTAAAAGGCTGTCGCCATTCTGTAATTGAATCTCGGATTCCTTGTATTGTGTGTCGTCCATGCCTGCAAGGAATAACCCGTGCTTGTTCTTCAAAAATTCAAAATTTCCGCCCTTTCTTGCAAAACAGGGGGCGTTGTGGCCTGCATTTGTGAATTTCATGATGCGTGTCTTGGTGTCTAGAATGCCAATCCATGCTGTGGCAAACATTTCTTCGGGGTTGCTTTCACATAGGATTCGGTTGACATCGGTAAAAATCTGCGCAGTCGACAGTTTCATCGAAGCATGGTCTTTGATCATCGTCTTCACGGTCATCGAGAAAAGGGCCGCGGGAACACCTTTGCCCGAAATATCGGCGATGACAAATGCAATATGCGTGCCGTCGATTTCAAAGAAATCGTAAAAATCTCCACCGACCTCCTTGGCAGTATCCATGGTTGCGTAGATGTTTACGTCGGGGTGGTTGACAAGAGCGCCCTCTGCGGAAGGAAGAGAACCTGTTTGAATGTTTGCGGCGAGGTTCAGGTCGGTTTCGACGGCCACTATTTTCTCGCGATTCTTGACGAACCTATTCGTGTTCACGTTTGTCGTAAAGAAGGTGAGTGCAATGGCGGTTGAAAGGCTGGTTTCTAGATAATTTTCATCAAGTTCCAAGATGAAAAGCTGAATAAATTCAATTCCTGCAATCAATAAGGAGGTTATCAAAATACATTGAGCGTAGAATTTCTTTTCTGCATTTGATTTTCGGCGTCGGATTAAGTAATAGATGGACTGTAACAATGGTGAACTTGCGTACATGAAGGCAATCGGTACCAAGCAATAATCAAAGATGATGCCGTATTGGATTTCCCCATGTTCGTCGATGGAGTATACTAGACCGGTCCAAGGTGTCGTTAGGCATAAAATAACGGTAAGAACAGTGGGCGCGATAAATAGCGCGTAGTGCAATTTTTTTGAACTCATCTTGATTTCAAATTGATTCAACGAAAATCGCGTAAACATCGATGATCCAAGCATCATTGCAATTGCAAAAATATAGGCGCAGGCGTAGTTAAGGATCTTGTATGTGGGATTCCCGTCTACAAAATGCCAGATTCCGTCAAAAGCAGATAAGACCGTTGCCGATACAAGCATGATGGAAAGTTTGTCCTTGAAACTCATCTTGTACAGCACGATGTTGTTGTATAACATGAATGCGGTTAGCAAGGTCGTGAAAACGGATATTTCTACAAACAGGGTGTCTGCAATTTCTTCATAGGTCATATTTATGCCTCGAATTTTACCTTGAATGTGTTACGGTTGTAACTCATGGTCGTTAGGTACATCTTGTTATTTTTCATTTTTTCCATGTAACCTGAAACCATGAACTCGGTAATGGAACCCGCAATTACATCGTCGCTTGATAGGTCGAATAAAACTCCATCGTCTTTGGTGATAATCTGGATTCCATCTTCTCGAATAAAGACGGAACATTCCGCATAGGTTGCCGCGTTCCCGTTTTTCTCAAAAACAAGCATAAAAAGTTCTTCAATGAGCAATTTGACTTTGGCTATGATTTTTTTGTTGATGCCGTTTTCCTGGAGGTATCGCTCTATCTGCTTTTGAACATCAATAATCGATTCCGGTTCCAGCTTAAGTTCGTAAAAGCGGTAGTTCAGCCGTTTTTCTTTATCTGCAAGTAGCAGAGGGTAGTTTTCTTTGCCGTATTTGGTACGGATAAATAGTGTCGAGACGATGTAGGCGAAAATAGTCGAAAGGGCTATCCCGACAAAGAAACCGTAAATTCCAAATTTTTCGCCGAGAATGAATAGGAGGGGGGCGGCGACAATCACGTCGCGTAATCCGCAGAGAAGTGCTCCGAGAAAAATCTTGTCGATGAGCAGATAATACGAAGAGAGCAAGTAGAGAAGACTGGTTCCGGTGAGCCCAAGTGCAATAATGCGTGCCCCGTTGATGGCCGCCTTGGCGATTTCTGGATTCTCGATGCCATAAATTTTTACGATGAGCGGAGATGCTGCCGCTATGATGGCGGTCATTAAAACCCCTTCGACAATAGCCGCTTTCTGCGCAAGCTTGTAGCAATTTTTAATGCCGCGGTAGGATTCTTCGCCTAGATAGATGTTGATGAGGGGTGTAATGGCCTCTCCGATGCCGTCAAAAATAATCTGAAACTCTTTTGCAAAGAAAATAACGGAGGCAATAATCAGCATTTCAGAACCGAATGCGAATGTGATGTATTTTTCGACAATCACGGCAAAGCAGGCGAAAAATAGATAGGAGCTCGCATCGATCGTACTGTATTTCGCTATGTGAAAAATTTTTGCAATTGAAAAGTGGAATCCGATTTTTAGCGAGTTTCCTTTCTTGAATAAGTGGAGGCTTGTCACTAAAAGTGCAAGTGCAGTACCGATAAACGAACCCAGGGCGATACCTTCGATACCCATGGATTTTGCCAAGATGATGGAGAGGGCGATGTTGACAACTAGCTGTACGATGCCTGCGATTGTGCTAATCGTGTCGTCTCCATCTGAAAATACGGCTTCGCACATCAGTAGGAATAAAGGCAAAATGAGAATGGTTAGCTTGTACCAAAAGAAATACTGCTTGGCCTGTTCAAAAACAGCGGGGGTCGCTTCGAAAAAATGGAGATAGGTATCGCCCAACAGCGTAAAGGCTAAGAACAAGAGTACGCCTATGCTAACAGCAGCGGTCAATCCGACCCTGAAATACTGGGTTGCTTTCGCTTGATCGAATTCTCCCATGGCGCGGTTGTACAAGATGGGAACGCCAATCGAAAGGATTCCTCCAAAAAAAGCGGCTAGGGAATATGCGGGGGTTACAAGGCTGATGCCGGCGACGCTCGTTTCTCCTAAGACAAGGCCTGCAATCACGGAATCCGACAGCAACAGGATTGGAACGACAATCATGTAGACTGTTCCCGAAACCAGTAGCGAAAGAAATTTTTTAGACAGAAATGTCTTGCTCATTCATTTAAATATAATAATAGGTTAAAAAATGGTAATTTGATTAGGTACTCATCAAAAGGTTCAAATTCTTTTTTAACAGTTCCGCATACTGTAACGCCTGTTTTGGAGTGTATAGATTTTCCGCATACTCGATAAACAGGGATAGTCCCGAAGGGCTTTCGCGGACCTCTATTTCGAAAGGCATTGCCGCATTGCGGTTCAAACCCACTTCTTCGATTTGAACTTCCGGCGGAATCAGGTTCAGCATGGTGTTTTCATGGACTTGTTTTTGATAGATGATTTCCAAGGTGTAAGTGTCCAGTTCGTCATTGTAGAAAATATCACCTAGGCATTCCGAATAGAAAATGTCCTTTAGGATTTGTTCTGAAATCTCGGAAAGAATTTTTGAGGGAGAATCCGTAATTTCAAGATCAATAAAGATGGGTAGATTTTCTTCGAAACTGCCAATGGTTTCGAGGTACTTGCCTTCTTTTCGGTTGTCGTAAGTCCAGGTGTAGCAGATTTTCTTTTTTCCTGTCATCTCGGAAAGGGCAAGTATTGCCGCCGCGATAGAAAGTTCATTCCTGGATGTAGAACGTCTTTTTTCGGCTTGGTTCATTTGATCTAGGGTAATTCCTAAATCGTAATCCAAATAAGCACTTTTTCCGAAAGATTTTGTATGGTCGTATTCAAGTACGCAACACCATTTGAAATCGCCCTTTAGGGATTCGTAATATCTTTTGGCCTCAGCATATTTTGTGGACTTCTTGGTGTTTTCTAGGTCTTGTAAGTACGAATAATAAAAGTCATCTCCTGATTTTTCTTGGTAATACTCGTTGAAGGTCTGTACGGCGAATATAAAACACGAGTAATAGTCTCCCAGGGAATGATGGACTTCCACAAAGAGGTACTTGTTTTTCTCTGTTACAATGACTTTGGTTCTATACAGATGTTCTCCGAATAAATTGAATGGACGCTCCGGCTTTTCTTTAAACTTGTTGAATTCTTTTTCGGAGGTGTGCCACAATTCTGTTTTTTTTATCAATTCAGGGCGGTATGAGACGGAATATTTTCCCGTTTCATCTTTCGAAAAAACAGACATCATCATCGGATGTTTTTGAAGTGTCTTGTCAACGGCTTCGCATAGTTTTTTTTCATCGTATTGATTTCCGAGTGTGACAACGTACGAAAAGTTGTAAACGTAATTACTGCCGGATTTTTGTTCTTCTTCAGATAGGAAAAATTCTTGCTCTGCCTTTATGTCGAATGTTTTTTTTCTGCATTGTTCTTCATATTTTTCATTGTCATCTGTGTTCTTGTTTGATTGTATTTTTTTTGCAATCCGTTCGATTGTCTTTCCGTAGTAGATATCTGAAACCGTCAGCGTTAAATGATGCTTTTCTATCTCGATGATTAGCTCAACGGCTGATATAGAGGATCCGCCTAGCTCAAAGAAATTATCTTCTTTGGAAGGGTCTCTTTTTAGATCAAGAACTTTTTTGACCGCTGAACATAAGATGTTTTCGATGCCAATTTCTGAAGAAGCCTCGTTTAAATGCTTAAACGAAATATCCATTGTTTTTAGGCTTTGCTTGTCAATTTTCCCGTGTTTATTTAAGGGCATCTTGTCAAGCGTTACAAAAACCGAAGGAATCATATAAGGTGGAAGAAACCTTGATAGTTCTTCCTTGATAGCCTTTGTAGATATGTCTGTGTCTGCAACAATGAACGCGACTAGGAAATTCTCTTTTTCGTTGGTCTTTAAAATAACGGTTGCTTGCTTAATGGCTTCAATTTTTAAGATGGATTGTTCTATTTCTTGGAGCTCAATTCGCTGTCCGTTTAACTTTACCATATCGTCGGCTCGCCCGCAGATTACAATTTCTCCGCTATCGGTCCTATAGGCAAGATCCCCAGATTTGTATGTTCTTTCGCCTCTGTATTCTATAAAGCTCTTTGCCGTATCATCGGGGCGATTCAAGTAACCGCAAGAAAGCGTCTTGCCCTGTATTAAAAGTTCTCCCTTCTGGTTTGGTCCAAGTTCGTTTCCTTCTTCATCTACGATGAAGACTTTTGTCCGGTATGGAATTCCATTTGTGAAGGAACTTGTTGTATTTTGCAATACCTTGCACACAGCCATGGAGCAAGTTTCTGTCGTACCGTACCCATTGATGATTTTTACGGTAGGGAGTTTGCTGAAGATTTTTGCGGCATGCTCCGGAGAGAGCGGCTCTCCGCCCATGTAAAGGCCAATAATGCTTTCAAAATTTTCTTTGTCTGCCGCAGAAAGTAGAATTTCGATGAATGAAGGTATTCCAATTACGGAATCCAGTTGATACTTCTTAATTTGTTCCGAAAAAATTTTTAAATCTTTAAGCTCATTTTCTTTGTTAAGGTAAAATAGGGCGCCTGCATAAATGCAATAAAAGAATCCTGTATAAAAAAGGATGAACGTGAATGGGGATATGTCGGCCAATCGATGAATTTGATATTGGGCAATGGCGATCCATTGTTCTGGAAAGAATTCTTCGTAAATGGCCCTGTGATTAAGCGTGACCCCTTTGGGATTTCCTGTAGAACCTGAGGTGTAAATGCACATTGCCATGTCATCGGGGCTTACATGAACAACTTGTTTTTTTAAATGTTCTTTTTTCGCTTTGGCAAGGAGTTCTTCTAGTGTGAAAATCTTGCAAGTGCATTTGCCTATTTCTAGAAGTTCCGCCTTGATTTTTGCGGTTGTAATGATGGCTTTCGATTTGGAATCGTTGATGCTGTATGCAATTCTTTCAGGAGGCGTGTCGAGTGTAAGTGGGATAAAGGCCGCACCCGTTTTTAAAACGCCCATGATGGCGAAATGAATAGAGAAAGACCTGTCCAATACAAGAGTGATGAAATCCCCTTGTCTGATTTCTGGAATCAGGGCGAAAAGCGATGCCGCCAAATAATCTGATTCCTGGTCAAGTTCCTTGTACGAAAGTTCCTTGTCTGCGCAGATAACGGCAATGGCACCGGGCGTCATTTGAGCGTGTTCGGTAAGTTTGTCATGTACGGCGATAAATTTTTCTTTAGTCATTATGCATTCTCGATGAATTTGCCCATGTAGTCAAGAACTGAAATAAGTCCTTTTTCCAAATCAGTCTTGTTCAGGAGCAGGTTGATTCTAAAACAGAACTGTTTGCTTATGTCAAAACCGTGCATGACACCCGGAAAAATTAAATATCCCTTTTCCTTGATTAGTTTTTTTATGGCGAAAATAAAAATTTCGGTTCCTATACACCCGTCAAGAAAGATCATGGCATAATGACCGGATGTATCAGGTGGCACATGGGCGAAATGGTAATTTGCTAGAATCTGATGAACTCGTTTGTAATTGTCTCTCCAAAATTTATTGTAAAAACGAAGGCATTCGTCGTAATTTTGGGAGATGAAATGACGTGCACCCAGTTCACTTAGATAATTTAGGGAGCCTCCGTAACAGTCTTTGAGCCTATCAATTTCGTCAGTGAACTTTTTATGTGTGACAATGACAGAAAATTTAATCCCTTGAATTCCTAGAGCCTTGTGCGGACTATAGATGTACATTAGTTTTTCTTGTATTCCTAATGTTCTTGAAAGTTCCTTTCCGTTTACGCATAAGGCCTCGTCCAAGATAACCCATTTCCCTGCATCTAGAAGTTCTTGAATGCCGTTTACGACATTTTGATTGAAATAAACGCTTGTCGAATTGATTGGGGAGGTGAACCAAAATGCTTCGCAGTCCGAATTTATAAGGGGGCCGATGTCAAAAATTTGATTGAAGTTGGGAATGAATTCGTTAAAAACGTGGTAGGCGACTTTTAAATCGTCTAGGCAAGTCTGTGCCGTAAAGTATGCTGGCGCAATGATTCCTGTTTTTAAATTTCTTTGTGAAAGAAATACTGCGATTGTTACAATCGAATGGGTGCTTTGCGAGAAGGCAAAACCCTGAGATTCGTAGAAATCTTCGCTTGAAAAGCCTAATTTGGTTGCAATGTTTTTTTTGATGGATTCAGGAAGATAATATTGATAGTCAAAAATATCCTGTACGGATTCGTATTTGAGGATATCTTTGAGCTGAGCCTTGTATTCGGAGCCGGCATTCCAGTAAGATAGATTTATAGATTGCGTTTCTTTTGACAGGGCTTTTGAAGCTTTGTCAAGTTCCATCTCTATTTCGTAGTTAGTCATTTAAATTAAACCGAAAACGGCGTCGAGTCCGGTTGCGTCCAGGACTTCCCTGAAGTTTTCGCCGATATTGAGAAGTTGCATGTTTCCCTGTTTCTTTTTTAAGACCTTGAATGTTGAAAGTAATACTCGGATCCCTGCCGAGGATACATAATCGCATTCTTTGAAATCCATGATTAGCGAGTTAATCTTTTCGATGTGAGCTGCAATTTCTTCTGCGAGTTTGGGCGAGGTGAGGGTGTTCAGCTCGCCAGAAAGAGCAATTGTCATTTCAGCATCGTTCAAAACAGTTCTAAGTTCCATTCTATGCTCCGTATTATATTTTAGTAAAAAAATTGTGAAAAGAATTAAAACAGATGTTTCCACTGGAATCCGACAGAATAGAATATCCATTCCCTGCCGCTGTATGTCATTAGGGGCTCGTATTCTTCGCCCTTGTATTTTTCGCGGAAGCTTCTGCGGGATTGAAAATCAAAAAGCACATAAAGCTTGTCTTTCTTGTCAAGTGTGATTTCAGCCATGGGCCAAATGTCGATGGTCATAAAGTCGCCCTTGTAGTTTGATGAATAGTCGCCGAAATCGCTGGACTCATAATGGCCCGAAAGTGTGGTGCCGACGCCGATCATCGAAAGCATTAACGGCATTTGGTATCCTATAAAGTATTCCTGCTCATAGATCCAACCGCTTGCTAATCCGTCCGTAGCCTGCCAAAGCCAAACATCGCTGTCGGTGCCAGTCAATTTTTGGTAGCCTGCTTTGTAGGTGGCTGTGGCGACTACATGGTGCCAGTCACCTTCCCAAAGGGCGGCAAGGTCAAACATAAGGCACGCGCTGCCCCAGCCGTACAAGTACCAATGGGCAAAGGGCGTCATGTCCTTATATTCGGGCTTGCTTGCGTCATACTCGGCCATACCTTGGAATAAATCAAATGCATTCCACCCGGTTCCTGCGGTGCCGCCGATGGCGAGTTCCAAGAAGGCGATGGGTGATACGGTAATCGAGGCAACCGGCGCAACCGTAACGGGGGAGACTTCAAGTCCCATGTTGAATGTCACATGATTGTCTGCGGTGAAATCGTCGTTACCGCGCAAGAAGGGGAGCGTGTAGGCCGCGTCAAATTCGATAACAGCTTCTACGCCGTCGTAAGGGCCGCTGATGCCTGTCGTGTGGCTTGAACCGCGGTGGTGTTCTACTTCGGGGTAGTAGGCGGCAGATGTCGTTGCCGATAGTTCCCAGGGGGATTTTTCCTGTGCTGCATTGAGCGTTTGAGTGGCGGGGACACCTTCTTCTGCAAAAAGGAGACTGCAGCTTAATGCAGCGGCTGCAAAGTATGTGAATTTATTCATAAAAAAGTCTCCTTCTGGATTGACGGCTTACGCCGTCCGTGGTATCATTTTTTTAGAAACTCATCTTGCCCTTAAACGTGACACTGCTGAAATCGCGGTATTCTCCGTACAGTCCGTTCTTGCCGTCGGGACCTTCAAGGTACAGGTCGCCTATCAGACAAAGCGTAATCGCGTCGGTCAGCTTGTAGTCCAGCTCAAGCTCGCTTGCGGTAGAGAAATCCCATAAGTCTAAAGCACCCGAGGCCATAATGGTGAGTGTTTCGTTCAGGATGGATTTCTCGATACTCAAGGTGGCCTGGTGTTCGAATCCTTTCCGCTCAAGGTCGTCATCGTGATCGATTACGCCATCTGCAACATACTGTGCTGTAATCGTCCAGCCTCCGCTAGGAGTCCAGTCCAGCCCGGCAAGGCCCAAGACTTGATTCTTTCTCTTGCTTGCGGGGCGCGAGTTTTCCGAATACTTAAAGAGTTGACTGTTGACATTTGTTTGGAAATGTCGCTTGGGGAAAAAGGCGCCTTCAAGACGGAATACGAAATCTCCGGCAGGAATCGCTGCGTCGGCGCCGATCATGTACATACGCTTGTATTCTCCTGTCACATCGATTGTGTAGCTGGTGGCAGGCATGTCTTCGCCATCGCCAAAAACAATATTGGGTTTGTACCGGATTAACGGAAGGTCATCCCAACCGTAGAATCCGTACAGCGACAAATCTGCGACTGACGTGTAAGTGCTTGCGCGAAGTGCAAGTTCGCTTTTCGAAAGTCTTTTTTCCGGGAGTTCGAAGTCGTCGTATTTTTCAGGATAATTGATTCCGATGCCATCTACTTCCGCCGGGAATACGCGCGAATGCAGCGGGTTACCCTTGGCGAGCGGCAGAATGCTCGGCGTAAAGAACGGAATCCAGTAGGCGTCGACTTGAGTTTTTTCGGTTAAAAGAGAAATGCGCACGGCATCGATTCCGAGCTTGGATTCGTTGTAGTCTGCAGCAACTACATTCGTTTCGTCTCGCGGGTTCAGTACGTCGGTAATCTGGAGGTCGTCGGCCTTTCCCCAAGAGGTAATCTGGCGACCGATTCGCAACGCAAGCAATTCGCCTTTCCAGTCGATATAGGCTTCGCGGAGTTTTAGGGCATAGGTGCCGTCATCGGCAACAAATGCGGAAGAACCATTTGTACTTTGGCTGCCCAAGGCATCGTGCACGATTTGGCCGTTTACGTAAATCATGGCTTCGTCAAGGTACGATTTGACTGTTCCGTCAAAAATCGTCTGGCCGAGCAAGAAATCGCCCTTGTTATGGTGAGCATTCGGGAGTCCTACCCCGGCCTGCGAGGTAAGGCTACCCAAGAAAACTGTTTCTTGGGCACAAACGGTTGCGGCAAGGGCTAAGCCGAGGGCGGTGAATCGTTTCATGCTTTCTCCTTTTCTTTGCCGAAGGGATTGGTCACATGCAGCAGCGCCGGTGTGATGGTGTAATCGGCGATTAGTGCCCCCGAAAGCCCGGTGATAATGAGAATCCCTAGCACCATCAAGAAACGCATCGGGCTGAACAGGTAGACGCTGAACATGGAGCATAGGATAATTGTCGTCAGGAACATGGTCGAACCTATTTCGCGGAAGGTCGCTTCCATCGCATTGACGCAGGAACCGCTTTGTTCGTAGCGCATTTTAAGGTGCGTCGTAAGGTGAATGGTGTCGTCGACTGCGATACCTAAAACCAGCGGCATTACCGTGATGGAGCTGAAATCAAGCGCAAAGTTGAAGTAGCCCATGACACCGCCCACCAAAATAACCGGAGCCACGTTCGGAATCATGCCGATGAGCCCAAGCTTTAGGCTAGAGAAGGCGAAAATTAGCATAATGGCGATAATCAAAAGTGAGAATCCGAATGATTTCAGCCCTCCAAAAACAATGCGGTTGCTCATTTCGGAATATCGGATCATGTCTCCTAAAAGGGTGCACTTTGCGTCAGGGAACAGCTCGGCAAGTTTTGCCTTCAATGAATCCATATTGGCGAGCGCTTCTTCTGTGGCGAATTGGGTCATGTCCACATTGACAACGGTCGTCTTGAAGTCTTCATCCATCGCATCGCTGAAATCCTGGCGCATTTCGATAGATGACAGTTCCATCAGCTGTGCAAGCACATATTCGTCTTCGGGAACGGTGTAGAAAGAATCTTTTCCTTCGTTCAGAGCGCGATTCATTTCTTTCAAGATGCTTGTCACCGACGCCACACGTGCCTTGCCGCCCGACCACTTGGTAAGCGAAAGTGTTCCCAGATAATCTTCCAGCTGTAATAGCGCCTTCATATTTTCCGGTTTCTTGAAAGCGCCTTCTTCGTCATAGGAAATCATAATCGTGTAACTGTACTGGTTTCCGAGCTTTGTCTTGAGCATTTCCTTTGTTTCTCGGATGTACGACATCTTGTCGCCTGTTATAGTAAGGTAGTCCAGTTGCGCCGTAATTTTAAACATCCCGGGGATAAATGCTGCGATAATCAGAGCCGTAACGACGATAAAGGCCCACTTCTTTTTATAGACGAATTTTGACCAACATGCGAATTTTTTGTCTAACTTAGTGGCGCCTTTTTCGAGCATCGCCTTAGGGGCACGATCTTTGCCGAAAGAAAGTAAAATCGGAATTAATATGGTTACGTAGAGGTAGATAGCGAGTACTACCAAGGCCGATGTCTTGCCCATCCATTCCAGGGGTTTCATGTCGACAAACAGGAAACTGACAAAAGATGCCATGGTCGTAAGAACGGTGAATAGCACCGGCCATCCGCATTCCTCGACGCACTTGATTGCCGATTCTTTGCGCTTGCCTGTGCGCCTAAAGAACAGCTCGAACATCTTGATGTAATGCACCGAATAACCCACCGCAAGGGCCATGCCGAGAACGACCGGCAGTGTCACGAGGGCAGAATCGGCTTTTGCTCCAAAATAGGACATTGCGCCAAAGACCGATGCAATGGCACTGAGGGTTGCAACGGCAGGCACAACTACGCCAAAAACGTTGCGCAGACACAAGGCCAAAAACAAAAGCATCACGCCGATGCTACAGAGAACCCTAATGCCGTATTCGGGTACTTCGTAGCGGTCTTCGTTGGCGTTGTCATACGGCATTCCGCCACCGTAAAGTTTGAAACCCTTGTTCTGGAATTCGTCGCTTTCGATGATTTCCATCAGCTTGTATCCGATGGCAACTGGGACTTCATCTGACTCGCCGTTGAATTTTTCGTCGAGTTCCTTTCCCTTGAACGGGTATAGCGATAGGGAAATCCAAGTTTCTCGTCCGTTATCACTCACGAGGGAGTTCACGAGTGCATTCGTCTTTTCGCTTCCGCGCATCACGAGTACGCGTGCGTTAGCCAGCTCCGCAGAATCCGAGGGAATGCCGTTCTCGTAAGGTTTCTTGATTTCGAAACCTTCTTCGTTGCCAACAGGAATGTCGACATTGATAATCGAGGTGAGTCGGTCTGCAAACGGAATCTCGTCCTTCATCCGAGTTCCGATTTTGTCGATGACCTTCAGCATGTCTTCGCTAAAGACATCTCCGTCCCCTTGTTTTACGAGCAAAACGCCAACACCGTTCAAGTTTCCGAAGATTTCTTCGTACTTCTTTGTGTTTTGCGTTATGTCGTCGGTATCGCCGAACCAGCCATCTTCGCCAATGTCGAGTGCAAACTGACTTAAGCCGGAACTGCAGATGACCGTAACGATGAGCAGGGCGATAAGAATTTTCCAGCGATGGCGTAGCTGGGCGCGTCCAATCTTGCCGAAAAATTGACTGATCTTTTCGACTTTCATATTCAACCCACCTGAGGAATCTACTTGACCTGTTCGCGTTCAAGCGCACTTACCGTGAAGTAGCTTTCGTTTACTTTTTCGTCGTATTTCAGGTCCTTGATTTCATAGACGGTCTTGTGATTGGACTGCACGTTGGTCATGGTCATTTTTTGGGTTGTCCAGTATCCCTTGACCTGTTTGATATTTTCGCAGGTGAGCGTTTTTTGGAGCTTGTTTTGTTTGTCGTAGTATTCGCCCTTTTGGACAACATAGGTCTTTTTGTCTACCCAGGTGACGCGGCGGCTGACTTTGGCTTTGGGGTCTTTTGCCTTGGCTTCAAGGATCCAGCAGTCAACACCGTTTACCTTCTCTTCGCCGAGAATGGCGAAGTTGTCCTTAGAAAGGCTGCGGGTGCCCAGGTCGTCGTAAGTAAAGTCCGTTCCCTGGAAATCGTCATCCTTGCTGGAACCCGATACGCGGCGCACTTTTTTCATGGCGGGCAGGTAAATCCAGCTGTCGCTATCGACGGTCGAACCGTCGGCCTTGTCGGGGTAGTCGTAGGTGAGGTAGCTGATTCCCGCCACGTCTCTGGGTGTCTTGAAAACAAGGACCGTCTTGTCGGTGGAGCCATCCTTCATGGTGTAAGATGCGATTTCGCGATTGCGAGTTTTCCCGTTTTTGTCAATCAAGGTAACCGAAATGGTTCCGGATGAAGTTTTTCCGGTAGGCAAGTCATGGGCTTTCTTGGCGATTTCGTTTGCCGACTGGGCAAAGGTGGTTGTCGCAAAAATTAAACCAGATACGGCGAGTTTAAAGAATGTGTGCTTCATGTTTTCTCCTTTTTTTTTCTGATTATTTTTTGCGAATCCAGTATTCCGTTGCGCCCAATAGTCCCCAACGGTCTAGGGAACCTCGCAGTTCGAGTCGGCCCTTCTTGTCAATTGAAATCTTGCCGTGGTAGGTCTTGTTCTCTTCGGGGTCGTAAATCGTTCCGCCGGTAAGCTTGTCGCCATCGGCTTTCATGTCCTTGATGAACACGGTGCCTACGAGTTTTTGGTCGGCCGGGTCGTTTGAATCCAAAATTTCGGTTATTTTGCCGTAGTACTTGCCGTTGTCGCCTTTGTATATGTACACGGTGGCGTATGGTTTATCGGTGTCGGGATCGATAGCGGTCCAGAATCCCAGGATTTTATCCACTTGTGCATAGACAGTCATTGCTGCAATGCTCAGAAAAAGCATGAAAACGAATTTTTTCATGAGGATTCTCCTGTTAGAAAATGTTTTACCTTGTTTAATATATGTTAATTTTTTTTGTGGATGATTTTTTTTCTCCCTTTTTATTCCAACTTGGAATATTGTTTTTCTAAGTTTAATGCCATGAAAGAATTTGCTCCTGCAAAAATTAACCTGTTTCTAGATGTCATCCGCAAGCGTGAAGATGGTTACCATGACCTGGGAACTTTGTTCCAGACCATCGACGCGGGCGATACGGTTTCGGCTACCCTTCGTGAAGACGATAAGATTACGCTGGGATACAACGTTCCTCAGGAATATCCCAAGGAATCGGACCTGGTGTATAAGGCCGCTCTCTTGATGCAAGACGCTTATCGCGTCGGGAAGGGTGTGGACCTGTACCTGAAAAAGGTGATGCCTCTAGGCGCAGGTCTGGGCGGTGGTAGTGCCGATGCCGCAGCAACGCTTCGCTTGCTGAACCGCCTCTGGGAGTTGAACCTCCCGTACGAGGCCCTAGAAGAGCTGGCCGCCCGTCTTGGGGCCGATGTACCCTTCTTGGTCAGAGGCGGCTCGGCCTTCGCCGAGGGCATCGGCGAAAAGCTTACGCCAATCGAGCCTCTTCAGCTGAAAGATGACCAGCACCTGCTCATAGCGACCCCGCTGGACGCTGTTCCCACCAAGGACGCCTATGCCGGAGTCCCTAAGTCTGGCCCTGACCGTTGGGAGGCCTACAAGGCCGGCTTCAAATCCGCGGGCAGCTCAACCCCTGTGACGCCCATTGATTTTGCTCTAGAAAACGTCTTCAACAGTTTTGAGATTTCGGTATTCCCCAAGCACCCCTTGGTTGAAAAACTCAAGCAGGAACTTATCCGCCTGGGGGCGACCTCTGTCCTCATGTCGGGGTCGGGAGCCTCTGTTTTTGGCGTTTTTAAGACGAAGGAACAGGCGGAATCCGCCCTGGAATCGGTAAAAACCACCACCAGATACCAGAAGGTAACCCGATTTTTTCAGGGCTTTTAGCGCTGTCTCGCCTGTAAATCCCTTTGAATTTTAGGCGAAATTTCTATATTTGCGCCACCATTGGGGTATCGTCAAGTGGTAAGACAACGGATTTTGATTCCGTTATTCGTTGGTTCGAATCCAGCTACCCCAATGAAATTTTAACCATCCAAATTGGAGAAAAACAATGGAACTCACAACGCTCAAGGCTACCTCGAGAGTGCTAGGTGCAAACCGCGAAAACAAGCGTTTGCGTAAGGCCGGTCAGATCCCGGCTGTCTATTATGGTAAGGGTACAGAGACTGTGAATATCAGCGTTAGCGAAATTGATATTCGTAAGGTTCTCGCACCCGGTAAGCGTTACACCCTTCTGGACCTGGAAATCGATGGCAAGGCCGGTAATCCCGCCGTCATCTACAACTACCAGAAAGACGCCATCTCCCAGAAATTCGTCCACATTGACTTCCTCAAGATCGACGAAGCCACTCCGGTGAAGGTTCGCGTTCCTGTTAAGCTCTCCGGTCTTCCGGTGGGTGTCAAGACTCAGGGCGGTGTCATGGCTCAGGAAACTCATTACCTGATGCTCTCTGCCAAGCCGGCTTCCATTCCGACCGTTCTGGAATTGGATATCTCCGACTTCGAGACCAACGTGACCTTCTACGCCAAGGACTTCAAGCTGCCCGAAGGCGTTACTCTGGCTTCCGTTCCTCGTACGGTGATCTTCTCCATCTCTTCTAAGTCCAAGAAGAAGGATGCTGCCGACGCTGCCGCACCTGCCGCTGAAGCTGCTGCTCCCGCAGCCGCTGCCGCCGCTCCTGCTGCCGAAAGCAAGTAATATAAAGGAAGTTTTTCCTTATAGCACCTCCCGTTCTGCGGGAGGTGTTTTTTTTCTACATTTCGCCTCATGATTAGCATTACCAAGCTGTTGATGGATGTGCCGAATTTTGGCGACACTCTTCGCTACACTCCCGAGGCTCACGAAGCCCGGAACGGGGTGAGCGAAGGACGTGGACCTGTGGTGGTCTGGAACTGCACCAAGACTTGCAACTTGAACTGCGTCCACTGTTATGCCCGCTCCGAGGCCATCAAGTACCAGAACGAACTGACCCACGAAGAAGGCCTTTCGCTCATCGACCAGCTTGCGGATTTCAAGGTTCCCGTCATCTTGTTTAGCGGTGGCGAGCCTCTGCTGCGTCCAGATTTTTTTGAACTGGCAAACTACGCCGCCAGCAAGGGCATTCGCCCCACCATCAGCACCAACGGCACCCGCATCGACGAAGACGTTGCAAAACGCCTCAAGGATATGGGTGTTGGCTACGTGGGTATCAGCCTGGACGGTTGCGAAGCCACCCACGACAAGTTCCGCGGTAAGCCGGGTGCTTTCCAGATGGCACTTCGGGGCATTCGCAACTGCGTGGCTACAGGGCAAAAGGTGGGGCTTCGCTTTACCATCACCCGCGACAACGTTCAGGACCTGGATTCCATCTTTGACTTGCTGGAACGTGAAAACATTGACCGGGTCTGCTTCTACCATCTGGTCTACAGCGGTCGCGGTTCTGCTATGGTGGAGCGAGACTTGAACCACGAAGAAAGCCGTCGCGCCATGGACCTGATCATCGAACGCACCCTGGATTTCAAGGCTCGCAGGATCAACAAGGAAATCCTCACGGTGGATAACCACGCCGATGCCGTCTACCTGTATCTCAAGATGAAGGAGCGGGACCCTGTTCTCGGGGAGCGTATCCTGAAGCTCATCCAGAGCAATGGCGGAAACCGTAGCGGCATGGCCTTCGGTAACATTGACAGCGTGGGGAACGTGCACCCCGACCAGTTCACCCAGTACATTACGTTGGGCAACGTCCGTGAACGCTCCTTCGGTGAAATCTGGACCGACGTGAGCAACCCCATTATGGCAGGCCTCAAGGACCGCAAGCCCATTCTGAAGGGCCGCTGCCCCAAGTGCGCCTACCTGAACCTTTGCAACGGAAACTTCCGCACTCGCGCCGAAGCCGTGACTGGCGACTTCTGGGCTCAGGACCCGGCCTGCTACCTGACGGATGAAGAAATCGGCTAAATTGCCGTTTTTTCTCAAATTTTTTGGCTTTTTTCCTTGCGATAAAGTATATTCTATGCCATGAATGGCGAAGAATTGAAAATTTCTGAAAAAATTAAGGGCTATCTTGGCTCTCATGGCTATGCTGATGATTTTACGGTAGACTCCATCGCAGGTGCGGGTTCGGGTCGCCGCTATTACCGAATTTCTTCGGGGGACCGTTCCTCTGTGTTGCAGGTGTCTGCCGAAGTCAATGACGATTTCAAGAAGTTTGTGGAATACTCTCAGGTGTTTAAGAGCAACAACCTGCCGGTACCCAAGCTCTTTTGTGTGGATGAAAATTCTGCCCAGATTCTTCAAGAGGATTTGGGAACGCAGCGTCTTTTGGACGATGTCTCTCCTGACAAGCCCCAGTCCGGCAGTGTTCGTATCCTCTACCCGGAAGTTATCGAGGCCCTAATCCATTGGCAGAATGCCTCCCAGGCTCTGTTCAGTACCCATACGGATTTGTGGCTCCGCCGTTTTGATTTCTCTGCTCTCAAGTGGGAGACGGACTACTTTACCGAGAACTACCTGAAGGGCCTTCAGGGAATATCCGAAATTCCCGAATATGTCAAGAATTTCTATTCCCTTCTGGCGGTGTCCGTGGACGCTCAGACCAAGGTTCTGATGCATCGCGACTTCCAGAGCCAGAACATTATGATCCGCCCCAATTCCGAAATTGTTTTCGTGGATTACCAGGGGGCCCGTCGTGGTTCCATGTTCTATGACATTGCCTCCCTTCTTTGGGATCCGTACGTTTGTCTGCCTCTGGACATGGTGAAGGATTTCTTTGAGTATTGGCGGTTCCAGTACAAGGGCGCAAAGATTTACACCAAGGAAGACGCCTGGGAAAGCTTTGTCCATGCAAGCCTCCAGCGCGTGATGCAGGCCTTGGGTGCCTACTGCTTCCTTTCCAAGACCAAGGGCATCCAGAAGTTCGAACAGTATATCGAGCCGGGCAAGAAGCAGCTGCGGGTGCTGTTCTCTGAATTCCGCCAGATTGCCAAGGCGACGGATTCGCAGGTGTTCTCCTTTATGGAGCGTGCTCTCCTTTGAGTTCCCTGATTCCTGTCTACACACAAGTTTATAAGGAACCGGTTGCTTTTCAGAAAGCGCTGGGTTATGCCTTTGAGGGCCTTGTCAATGCAGGCGTTGCTTTTGATGCCTTGCCTGCGTGGAAAGCTGTAGAAAAACGTGTAGGCGAGGGAATCTACATGGGTTCGGGCCTCCTGTTGCCCCATACTAGAATCCAGGGGCTGAAATCCCCCCTGATGGCTTTTGCCGTCGCTCCCGAAATACAGGGAATATCTATTCCACAAAACGAGACTGCTCAGTTCCTGTGCCTACTCCTGTCTCCGCAGGAGTCCGCTACCGCCCATACGGTGGCGATTGCAGGTGTGGCGAAGTTGATGCTTGACCCGGAATGGAAATCGAGGGCACTTGCTTGTGCCGATGCCGCTTCTCTGCGTTCGCTTTTTTAGAACATCCTTAGAACATTTTTTGTCAAGATATCCTTGAAAAAAAATATGTTGATAAATTGTGAAAACCATAGGGATGTGGTTTTGATTATCAAGGGTGTAAAAAGGGTGTTTTTCGGAGAGAAACGGACATAAACGGGGTATAACCCAAAACTGCCTTTTTTTAACAAAAAATAGAGGTTTCTTAAAAAATTTCAGCGAAAAATCTCTTTTTCGTATGTTTTATTTAATTTTGGTGAACGATTTTGTTTGACCTTTTTTTTGTGTTTGGTAGACTGTGGATAACATTGCTTATTTATTAAATGAAAACGGCTCCCCTTGGGATCGGGCTTTGGCCGTTATTCGCAAGGAATGCTCTGAATTCGGCGCCGCCTTTTTTGATGCCGTTGGTTTTGAAGGTTTTTTTGAGGGCTATGTCTGTTTAACTGTCCCCGATAGTTTTAGGGAAACATGGTTGAATAGCCATTACGGGGCACTCTTACGTAAGACTTTTACCGACTTGTATGGCAGTGACTTTGTTGACTACAAGGTTCGTGTTCTAAACGATTCGTCTGCTCGGCCAATCTTGCAGAATACCCCTCAGGTTTCCAAGGAAGTGGAACGGCGAATTCTCGCTACTATCGCTAATAGCTCGGCAAACCAGGCCTGCAAGGAACCCGTAGAAAAGCTTAATTTGTACGAAAAGTACACCTTTGAGAACTTCATCGAAGGCGAAAGCAATTTTATGGCCCTCAAGGCGTGCCGGACCATTGTGGAGCATCCGGGTGATTCGGCTATGAATCTGCTTCTTGTATATGGAGCACCGGGGCTAGGCAAGACCCACTTGCTCCAGTCTATGGCGAAGAGTCTTCAGCAGGATCGTCCGGGGCTGCGGATTGTTTATTGCCCTGCTTACGATTTCTTACGTGATTTTGCTGCAATCGGAGATGCGGCTAAAGTAAAGGATTGGAGCCGGGTGAACCAGCTTAAACAGGAGTTCTCGGACCGTTACGAACATTGCGATGTCCTTTTGATGGACGATATCCAGCTATTGAAATGTGGTCTCAAGTGTCAGGCTCGTTTGGCAATGCTCATCAAGTACATGAGTCGTATGGGCCGCCAGATGGTGCTGAGTAGTGACTGTGCCCCCTCTAAGTTCAAAAAGCTTTCTCAGGGAGAACGTCCCGAAAAGAATTCTCCGTCCCACGAGCTTACTGCGGAGCTATTGAATCCTCTGGAAAACTGCGTTGCTGTGGGAATTGCGGAGCCGGACTTCAATACCCGTATGGCTCTTATTCGTAAGATGTCCGAAGGAATTCCCTTTGTGGAGTCTGATCGTGAGGAAATCTGCCGTTACTTGGCTATTCAGCCACGGGCGAATGTCCGTGTCATTGAAGGCATTTTGAACTGGCTTCGCGCTATGCATGTGCTGAACAATGTTGAGCTGAATCTTTCTAACGTGAAGCGGATGCAGGCGTCTTCCAAGTCGGGAGGAGCGTCGATTCTAACGGTAGACAACATCATGGAAGCGGTGGCTGCCGAGTTTTCGTTGGAACCTAGGATGCTTTGTTCCAAGCGGCAAGATGCTGGGGTTTCTATTCCGCGCAAGGTGGCCATGTACTTGTGTAGGGAACTCACGACGGAATCCCTCAAGAGTATTGGAGACACCTTCCATAGGGACTATTCTACGGTTATTTCTTCTATCAATTCCCTAACGGAACAGCTTGACAGAGACGAAGCCCTTAGACGCCATGTCGAAGATATCCGTTATATGTTAGAAAGCTGATTTTCTTGCTGAAATCCCATTTTTTAGACTGTTTTGAGGGGGAGAGGCTTCCCCCTCTTTTAAATTGTGTTTATCTTTACGTTAAAAGAGAGGTTTTTTATGAAAAAATCGTTTTTTTTAGCGGGCGGTTTTGCTTTGGCTTTGTTCTTTGCCGCGTGTGGCGACGACAGCAGCTCCAATGGTTCTGTTGATCAGGAAACGGATGGTTCCTCCTCTAGTGTAGAAGACTCTACGGATGTTTCTTCTTCATCTGTGGAACAAAAGGATCCCACATGGCCAGAAGGGGCTCGCGCCGCAACGCTCTCCGACCTGAAAAAGTACTATATCCTGAAAGTTAAGGGAGAAACCTTCCACTTGGGCACGGGTATCAAGGAGGGCATGTTCTCTCTCTGGGGAATTGACGAGACCGATGGCAACCCCCACCTGGCTCTGTTGTTGATCGCCTCTGACTTTAAGGATGGTGTCATCAAGATGGGTTCTTCTAATACGATGGATCCGCTGGTTCTGGACGAAAAGCTGGCGACTAACAAGATCCTGAAAGATATTAACAAGTCCACAAAGGACATGGAAATATCGTTCATCGTAAAAGACGAAAAGTTGATGTATCGCATCGACAAGGGCGATTTTGTCGAAGCCGAAGTGGAACAGCTGAAGGCCGATCAGTCCCTGGTCACTGACGCCTCAAACTTTGACAAGAAACGCCTTGCTTGCACGGTCTCCGGCAACGATACGACCCAGGTCTATAGTTTCTATAAGGGCCGCTATATCATGGAACGTGTCGTGGGTAAGGATACTGTATCCTGGAATGCCGGTTACGTAGATACCTATAGGGGTTATACTTTCTTTGTATCGAAATTCGCAACGGGACCGGATCTTGCTATGATGACCCGCCAGGTGACGGCATCCATGGACTCTATCCGCGGCAATTCCAAGTGCTCCAAGTCGGACTTCAAGTATACCGATGTGGATGCCGCCAAGCTGAAAGGCGATTGGGCTACTCTGGACAAGTCTACCAACACGGATTGGGATTTCAACCTGAAGGCGTCCATGGATTATTCCTTGATGGCGGCCGCCGGCATGAATGAGAACAAGACTGGAACCTGGGATGTCTATGGCGATGTGCTGCTCCTGAAGGTGGAAAAATTGCTGAATGCAGCTGAACGCAAGTGTGCCAATTCCATCAAGGGTAACGTGACAGAGGTCTCTGAAAAGGGCTTTACCTATAACCATTCTGACAAGTGTTCACCCGCTTTGCCCAAGACTTGGGAAGTGCCTGTTTTCGAATAATAAAGTCGATTAGGTAATGTTCTTGAAAAACGTTCACCGACTTACTTTTGCGGCGACCCTGTTGGTCGCAGGCGTTGCCGTTGCCTGGTCTGCGTCGTCTGTACTGGGGCCGGACCGCCCCCGCAATCTAAAACTACTGGAAACGGCGCCCCTGCTGTTTGAATATCACCGCCTGACTACGGGGGATATGCCCCAGTCCTTCGCCTACCCGCGGCGGGACACTACATTCCAGAAGAACTTTACGCAGACGGAACGTAACGCGCTGCTTTACTACGATAATGCGTGCGGTGCGATGATTTCTGGACATGCGGGTACGGATTCCAGCGGTGCGCTGGATTCTTGCCGGGCCCGGACTCCCCGTATTGCCATTGCGACAAGCCTGGTGGGCGGTATCGATTATCGTGGGGGAGAGACCCTGGGTGATACGATCTGGCCGGGTGTTGACGGTGGTATCTATATGCGTGGTTATGCGGATTCTGTAGACTTTGTCTTGGATGCCCGCATTTACGATGAATCCCATACGGCCAACTATCCGAAGTCTTTTGACCGGGAGTTTGTTGAAGTCCAAAAAGAAGAGAACAATTCGGGTGTGGAGTATGCCAGCTATGCCCGTTACCGTACCCATTTCGGATTCAATTATGACTGGCTTCGCGTAGACCTTGGTCGAGACGTGTTGCATTGGGGGCCTGGTTATTACAACAACCTGACCCTGAACCAGTTTGCACTCCCTTACAACATGCTCTCTATGGACATGCGGTTTGGTCCCTTGCGTGTTATCAGCTTTTATGCAGATTTGCGAGTTTACAACAACAGCATGAGCATGAAGAACAAGGACGATACCCGCAACCTGTTTGGTCATCGTTACGAACTGGCGGTGGGTAATGCGACTGTAGGCATCAGCGAACTGACTGTGCTCTACGACAATATGAAACCCTGGCTCTTTGTGCCGACGGCGCCCTTGTTCATGGAAAAGGGTAACTACTCGGAAAACAGCAACAACGGGGCTCTGGCGTTTGATTTTAACTACCGTCTGTTCCAGTTTATGCGCGTGTATACGGAGTTTTTCCTAGATGACATGGAAAGTCCCGTGAGCCTTGTCAAGAATGACAACATCGAGGCCAAGTGGGCTTGGATGGCGGGTTTGCAGTCTGGTCATGATTTCTATTTCAAGGGACATAGGCTGGAAATGGGAACCATCGCAGAATACGCCCGTGTGGAACCATACGTGTATAGCCATTTTGAGGCGAATACGGCGCAGATTGCCCATCTGGGTTATCCTCTCGGAAACCAGGGCGGTCCCAACAGTCGCACGGTGGATTGGAGCGTCTTCGCTAGGCTGGATAACCACATCTTTGCGGGAATTCGCAATACCTGGTTCTGGAAGGGCACTGATTACGGTAGTGCGCTGAACGATACAACTCCTCTTTACGACCACATGAAAATTCATAAGAAATATCTAGATGGTGCCGAGATGCTGTATTCTCTGACACCGGCGCTTAGCTACGAAGGCCAGTTCGTGAGTTTTCTTGGTGAGGTGACCTTCTTCGATGATCGCAAGGTTTACTTGAGGGCCGGATTCAAATGGTAAAGAAGCCTGAACTGTTGGCGCCGGCGGGAGACCTTGTCCGCATGAAGTATGCCGTGGCCTATGGCGCCGATGCGGTGTACGCTGGCCAGCCGGCCTTCTCGCTTCGGGCCCGTGAGAACGGCTTCAAGAATTTGGATGACCTTGCCGAAGGCATTGCCTATGTTCATGGTCAAGGAAAAAAGTTTTACCTGACCAGCAACGTGATTCCCCGTAATACCAAGGTGGAACCTTTCCAGAAGGCTCTCCTGGCTGCTCTTGAACTGAAGCCCGATGCGCTGATTGTAGCAGATCCTGGTTTTGTGGGTTGGCTTCGGGAAGTCTCTCCCCAGACCGAAGTCCACTTGTCGGTACAGGCCAACACCACCAACTATCTGACGGCTTCTTTTTGGAAGAAACTGGGCGTTAGCCGTATCATCTTGAGTCGTGAGCTCCGCCTGTCCGAAATCCTGGAAATCAAGGAAAGGGTTCCTGACCTTGAACTGGAGGTCTTTGTCCACGGGGCGGTATGCATGGCCATGTCGGGTCGGTGCATGCTTTCGAACTGGGTGACCCGCCGCGACGCAAACCAAGGGGCCTGTGACAATAGTTGCCGAATGCCCTACCGGCTCTACGCCAATGAAGGCCCTCAATGTGCTGATTACAAGGAACACGAGGGAGATTTCTTCTTGCAACGGACCGACCGTCCGGAACTTCCGTCGGTAGCACTGGACGAGGACACTTGGGGAACCTACTTTATGAGCAGCCGGGACCTGTGCGCCTTAGAAGTGGTTCCCGACTTGGTCCGTGCGGGGCTCGATTCCTTCAAGATAGAAGGTCGTACCCGTTCCGTCTATTACTTGAGTCAGGTGGTTCGGGCTTACCGCATGGCCATTGATGCCCAGGGAACGGTTCCTGAAGAGGCCCGTCGAGCCCTTGACTTTGTGGATGGGCGTGGCTTTATGCCTGGGTTCTTGAAGGGGCCTCTGCCCCAGAACTACGAATCCACCCATGTGGCTGCTTCCGGCGGTTGTGTCTGCGCACAGATTCTTGATTATGATGCCCAGACCTGTTCTTGCCGGGTGAATGTAAAGAATCCTTTTACCATGGATGATTCCCTGGAACTGATGACTCCGGAGGGGATGCGTCTTTGTAAAATTTCAGCGCTGAAGGATTTTAGAGGTGGCGATGCTGACCGCCTGAATCCCGGCACAGAAGGCCGAATCTTTTTACAAGGTTTGGAAAACCACTCTTTGGGAAGTGTAAATTTTGGTTTTTTTGTGAAGCGGATTGACCCAAATCCAAAAACAAATTCATAAATTATTGCCATGGCTGTAGATGAAGCTACAAAGAAACAGGATGCGCTAGAGCTCTATCAGATAGATGATAAGGCTATCGTGCCTTTTTTCAAGGCTCATCTTGACGAATTGCGAAAATTCTTGCAGGAGCACAAGAACGAGGATCTTTCCCTGTTGGTCAAGCTCAAGCAGTTTATTCGTACCTATCGTCTGCCGTTCAATATGCAACGTTACATGGAAGTCCAGAGGACATATATCCAGCAGAGCCTGCAGAACCAGATTCAGGACCGTCAGTCGGCGGTGAGTCACTGGATTCAGGAACACGCCTGCAGGCATCGTAACCGCATGATTCAGCTTCAATGTCTGTACCTGGAGCGCATCAAGGATACGCTTATTCCCGAAGTACAAGCCATGTTGGAACGTAGGCTTGAAAAACTCCAAGGGGAATCCCAAGAAAATAACCCGTAGCGCAAAGCGGACGGCCTATTTTTCTATATTATACCCGGAATTTAAGGATTTGACCTGGAGACCTGGGTGAAGAAGTTTTTTGTTGTTTTTTTGACGTTGTTTGCGCTGGCCTTGACGGCTTGCATTTTTGATTCCGAAGAGTCAGTTATGGCCGACTGGCTTTCCGCTCAGGGAATTCCTAGCGGCTACCAGGTGCAGACCCTGAGTGTCAATGAATTGACGCCCCTTTCGTCGGAGGTGTTCCTGGATTCGGCACCCAAGCTTGCAAACGACCGTGTCGTCTTGGGCAAGACGGCGAACATTTCTCACGACCTTGTTTTTGATGCGGCTTTCTACGATTCCGTTTTCTTTGCAGATCTTAAAAAGACGGATTCTGTGGAAATGTTTTTGGCACTCCATGTTCTGAAGCCATTCTATCTGGCCAAGCAATTCCCCGCGGACTCGCTTCCGTTGAAAGAAAATGTAACGCTGACGATCAGTTGGAAATTGGAAAAGGGATCGTCTAAGTCCTTTGTAGATAGCGTTTGGGATATTGAGTCTGAGACGTGGCTTTCTGACTTGAAGAAATGGAAGCCGGACAGCTCGGCGGATACGACGGTGTCTGTTGTCATTTCTTCAAAGGATACGATTTTGAAAGTTGGGCTTCCTGCAGGTCTTGTGTCTGCCATGAAAGACTTTTCCAAGGCCTGTCGCCTGCAGCTCAGGGTCTCTGCTCCCGAGGCTTCAAGGACCTATCGTTTTTATGGTGTAGAGACGGCCAAATATCCGCAAATTTGGGCATCTTTCCCCAAAGACAAGAGCTTTATCGAATTTAACCCGTTCCGCACGGCCCATATCGTTTCTAGCAAGGAAACTTGTTCCGACTGTGCCGTTTTGCATGGCGGCGTTTATGATTCACTAGTGGTGGAATACGAAAGCGCTCCTATCATGAAAGCACTGTCTGATTTTTATGGAGATGAATTCCCCTATACCGGAGAAGCTGGCGACGATGTGCGACAGACCGTTGTCCTTGCCCAGATGACCTTTGCGAGGGACGACAGCCAGGGCACAAGCGAACTGGGACTGCCTATCCAGGTTGTGGTAGGGTCTTACACCGACAGTAGTGGCAAGAGCATACGCAAGATGGAAGCCTACAAGCTGAACAAGTCCTTGATTGTCTCCAAGGGGCACCCAAACATGGTTTTCTACGAGGGAGATTCCCTTACCTTGCAGGTGACCTATGGTCTTCGTGACTTTATCAACCGGGCTCGCGATGGTCGTACCTTCAAGATGATGATGCGTCTTGGCTACCCGGTCCTTCAAGACAAGGACTCCACCTATGCGGATCGCAAGGTCGATGGTGACACATCGTATGTGTTCTTCTCCCATTTTGATCATGCCCGTTACGATTTCAGTTCTTCAATGAAACAGCCTTCTACCTTGAAACTGTGGCTTGCCAACAAGAGGGGGGATAAGTAATGAAAAAGATTATCCTTGTTCTTCTCGGATTGGTCGCTTATAGCTTTGCTTCTGTTATTGGGCTTGACGCTCTTGGCGAAGAACAGACTGCCGGTGGTATGGCGTCTACGGCTGGTCGCGGCTATGCTGGTGGCGCAAAGACGGGGGATGCCGAAGGCCTTTCGGTGCTGAACCCTGCCCGTAATGCCTTTGATACCAAGGTGGTCTTTAACGTCAATTTCTTGATGGATATGGTCGTCTTGGAAAAGAAGAGCGATAACTTCGTGGTAAACAATATTTCCATGCCCTCCTTCAACCTGTCGTTCCCCATGGGCGGCTTCGGCGCCTTTGGCCTTGCGTTGTGGCAGAGCTATTCTTCTAACCTGAACGAAGAAGTGAGCGAAGGCAAGAATTCTGTTGAAACGACGATTGAGTATCAGAGTAGTGTCTACGAAATCGTTCCGAACTACACGTTCCGCCTGCCGATTATCCGCAATTTCTCTGTGGGTGCCTCGGCCCATGTGGTAATGGGAAATTCTACACGTAAGATTTCTATGGGCCCGGACATGGAAGATGTTGCCTCTTCGGATACTTGGGCTGTTAGCCGTACCGAGCTAGCGGACTATGTGGATGGAACCTGGGAAATCAAGAACCACCCGGCATATTATACGGCCGCGATTCAGTACCGTGGTCACCAGTCCTCGTTCTATTTCTCGTATACCACACCCCACACGCTTTTGAACAAGCTGGACTACAATTTCCGCATGAGTGAACTGGATACCCTTGCTCCGACCAAGCGTTCCAGGGAAGTTGAGGTGCCTGCCATGCTGGCTACCGGTATGAATTTCCGCTTCATGAAGCGTAATAACGTGATGTTTGACTTGGCTGCTCGTGGCTGGGACAAGGATATTGAGAATATTGGTGGAAGCTTCAATATGGAGCCTGTGACTGAAACCCAGAAGGACATGTTGGTGGCTCTGGGGTTCCAGCGCGATGGCAGTCCCATGTTCTACGACCCGTACCTGGACCGCGTCACCTATCGCTTGGGTGGCTGGTACAAGACTTGGTACGTGAAAGATGTTTATGAACTAGGCGGTTCCCTGGGCGCAGGATTCCCCTTGGGCCGTAAGGGTACCACATTGGATTTATCTTTCCAGGGTGGAAAGCGTTTTGCCGATTCGGGCCGAGCATGGGAAGAACTCTTCTTTGGAGTTCGCATAGGCCTGATGGGCGTCGGAAGCTGGGGTCAGACCCGCTGAGGATTTTTATAAAGGAGACTGAAAATGGCTGTCAAGAAAACAACTGCTGTGGCAAAGAAGGCTGCCCCGAAGGCATCTGCCAAGACTGCGGCAAAAGCTGTAGAAAAGAAGGTTGAAAAAACCGTAAAGACTGCGGCGACCAAAGCTAAGACCGCTGTAGAGAAGGCGACTAAGCGTTCCACTTCTATCAAGAAGGTGGCCGAAGCTGTGAAGGCAACGGCAAAGGCCATTGCCAAGGTGGCAAAGTCCGCCCCCAAGGCAACCGAGCAGACAGACGTAGCCAAAAACATCACGGCCAAGAAGTCGGTGAAACCGGCTGCAAAGTCCAATGTCAAGGTTTCTACCGTAAAGTCCGCCGCAAAGCCCGTGACCAAGACGGCGACGCTTGCCCAGTCCTTCGACGCCGAATACCTGGTGCTCATGCAGAAGGATCCCAACTGGATGCAGGCCTTCTGGGATGTCTCCGAAGACCGTATCAAGCGTGCCCGCAAGGGAAAGGGCAAGCTGGTGCTCCGTCTGTTCAACATTTCTGGCGACCTGACGGTCAAGCGCAACAAGAAGCGCAAGTTCCACGATATCGAAGTTCCGGCCGATGCCCGCAGCTGGTATGTGGAAAACAAGGCCTCTGAAAAGACAGTGGCCGTGCTCGGCTTTGCTGCCGGTAAGAACTTTATGCCTCTGGTGGAGTCCGCTCCGGTCCAGGCTTACTCTACGGACGGTTCCGAAGTGAACCTGAACGACGCCTTTGTCCGCGCCTCCCTGGGTGGTGCTGGTCTCGGCGGTTTCGGCAGCTCCGGACTTTCCAGCATGTCCGCCAAGAACTGGCTTGAAAGCCTTTCTAGTTCTTCGGGTTCCATGTTCTCGGGTGCTCTTTCTAGCGCTGCCCTCAAGAGCAACAAGCTTGAATTGCCCAAGGATTCCGTGAACTACGGCAAGGACTTTTTCCTGTGGGTCAAGACCCGCCTGATCGTGTACGGCGGAACCCGCCCCGACGCTCACCTCCAGGTGCGCGGCGAACCGTTCCCGCTGAACCCGGACGGCACCTTCAGCTTTGAAGAAGACCTGCCCGATTCTACGAAGATTATCCCGGTGTTCGCTACCGACAAGGATGGCGATTTCCCGACGACGATTGTTCCCATCGTGGTGAAGCGCACCGAGTAGGCGCTGGCCCTAGCCTCTGAGGACAGCTTGTCCGCTCCCGGCAAGATACACCTGCTGCTCCACGCTCATCTGCCTTTTGTGCGTGAGCCCGAGTTCGACCGGTTCTTGGAAGAGAACTGGTTCTTTGAGGCTATGGCAGAAACCTATCTGCCTTTGATCCAGATGCTGTGGCGCCTGCAAGAGAAGGGCGTGCCCGGTACTTTGAACCTGAGCGTGTCTTCGTCTCTAATTGCCATGATGACCGATAGGCTTTTGCTTGATCGGTTCACGGAGCATTTGCATCGCCAGCTGAAGCTTTTGGAAAAGGAACGCACTCGTGCCCGCGGTGACGAGGCTTTGTCCGAAGTGGTGGACTTTTACTACCGCCGTCAGCTGGCCCTGATTAGCACCTGGGAAGGCCCCTGCGACATGGAGATTGTCCCTGTGCTTAAGGAGCTGGAGGAACGGGGCAAGCTGACCCTTATTACCTGCGTAGGGACTCATCCCTTTTTGCCGGCTTATCAGTCCGACGAGGCGGCCATACGGCTGCAGTTGGGCGTCACAGTCCGAGCCTTTGAAGAAGCCTTTGGCCGCAAACCTCGGGGGCTCTGGCTTCCGGAATGCGGCTATTTCCAGGGTTTGGACTCTATCTTGGCGGAATTCGGGTTTAAGTATTTCTTCTTGGAAACCCATGGCGTGCTTTTGGCAAAGCCCGCACCCAAATACGGCGTATTTGCGCCAATAAAGACCCCTGCGGGGCTTTATTGCATGGGTCGTGAACAGAGCAGCTCCATGGAAGTCTGGAGCCGTAAGACCGGTTACCCGGGCCATCCGGAATACCGCGAGTTCTTCAAGGACATTTCCCAGGAACGAGATCCTGAATATCTTGGCTCCTACTTTATGGCAGGCAGGACCCCCATTGAGACGGGCCTCAAGTATTACCGCATTACCGGTAGCGAAGACAAGCAGATTTACCGCCCCTGGAATGCGCTTCGCCTGGTGGAAGATCATGCCCGCCTGTTTGTGGCAAACCGGGAGGCTACCGTCACCGAGCTCTTGCCCCAGATGGATGGAAACAAGGTCTCTATCCTTTGCCCTTACGATGCCGAACTCTTTGGACATTGGTGGTTCGAAGGCCCCCTGTTCATTGAGAAGATGTTCGAGCGGGCGGCAAGTTCCAACGTGGTAGAGATGGCGTCTTTAGAAGATACCATGCATAGCTCGCCCGATGCCGATGTCCATGATCCCATCTTCTCTTCTTGGGGCGAGGGCGGCTTTGGCGAAGTCTGGATGAACGACGAGGTCAGTTGGGCCTACCCGCTGTTCTTCAAGATGCGGGGCATGATGGATGACTTGAAAAAGCGGCAACGGAATGCCCCCAAGGCCTTGGCGGGATTCCTAAAGCGCTGTTTGGAACAGTCCGCCCGTGAGCTGGTGCTTTTCCAGGCTTCGGACTGGGCGTTCATGATCCACAACAACTCCGCCGCCGACTACGCCAAGTTCCGTCAGAACACACATTACAAGAATGTCTGTTCTTTGTACGCGGCGGCAACTTCGGCCTTAATGACGGGGCGCAAGCGTTCCGGCGAAGCCGTTCTTGAAAAGTTGGAAAACCAGGATAACCTATTCCCCTGGATTGGCGAACTCCTCTAACGCCTTCTCCGGAATCCAGAACCAGTCCGGCCTGAATTCCAATTCATAGCACGCCTCGTAGATAGCCTTAGCGACTATATAGGGTTTTAGTTCCTGCTGTAGGGCGTTTTCGGAAATGTTCGCTGTTTTCGCATAGCCTTCGATAAATGCCAGCCGGATCTTGTCCATGCTTTTTTTGCTGACGGCTTCGGCGTAGGCAAAGCTCCTAATCATTCCGGCGATGTCTACCGCCGGGCTGCGGAGCCCCCGCCTAAATTCAAGGCTCCTGGTAGGCTCACCTTCGAAGTCGATAATCTTGAAATGCCTGTCGGGTGTCGCCAGTACCTGCCCCAGGTGAAAATCCCCATGGATTCGTTGCGGCTTGAAAATGGCGGATTGGCTGGGGTGTGGAACTTGTATATTACTGATGTCATGCCCGGCAGCGGCCGGGCATCTCCCTTCCGCTAAGAGTTTCTTCAGCTTTTCAACAGGAGGTTCTTCTGAGGGAGATGTACATCCATCCATTTCACGAAGGGCCTTGTGCATGCGGGCGGTCTCGCAGCCCAGTTCGAAGGCCAGCTCGGCAGAAGGTTCTCGATTGAAGACGTCCCAGGCGTTTTCTGTGTTTGGGATAAGGCTTTCTAGAATTCCAAGAACGTAGGTGTTTCCGTCGTTACTGGTATAGTGGCAAGACCCCAGTAGGGAAGGCGTGCCTTGGTAGCCCTGCCCGCTTAGGTATCGCAGGGTTTCTTCTTCGGGGTGGGCTCCTGCCTGGAGCCGTCTGAAAACCTTAAAGAAAAGTTTTTCGGGAGCGACAAAGGAAGAATTGCTCTGTTCTGCAGAAATAGGCTTCAGCGACTCAAGATCATTCCGCAAAAAATCGTTGTGGGTGACAAAGGAAAAAATCCCGTTCCGGCTTCTGAAACTCTTGGAACCTACGTTTTTCCCGAAGCTGCGGTATAATAAGGGCCCAAAATCTTTTTCATTTTTGATGACCAGGTAAAGGTCAGTGTCGCCTTCCGGGAATTGTATCGATACGATGGATATGGCGGTACCGTTGATGGAGAGTTCGTCGATTTGCTCGATGCGGGAAGGCGTTCTGCCTTTGCCCATGTACCACCGCTTTTTGGTGATGTCCTGAAGGTCTATCATTTGGTGGGGAGCTTCGGGAAAAATCCCTGCTTGCGCAAGGTGGATAGGATTTTCAGCTGGTTTTCCAGGGGCTCTTTGGCGAACCCTTCCAGTACGAATTCAGGAAGTCTTTTTTGCGGACGAAATGCGTCGGGAACACCTTCCATGTCGCTCAGTTGCCAAGCTAAAAGGAGTTTGGGGAGAAACTGGTTCCAGGGGAACTTGTCAGAAGGAGTCAAGGTAAATTGGGCGGGCTTGATGCCGTCCCGAGATTCGATGAAGAGGGTTCCGTCCCTACGGCACGAGGTTAAGACCCCTTGCCTTGCCACACCGAGGGTGGCCGGTTGCGCCTCTATTTCCAATACCAGTTGCACGCTAGGCTGCCAGCAGTTCCCGCTGGATCTGTGCGTATTGGTAATTGGAAATGGAAGTGATCTTGAGAATCAGGTCTCTAGTAATGCCGGCTCTGATAAGAGCTCTTGCATAGTTGATTTTGTTCAAGTCCGGGTTACTCATATTGCACCTTCCTTTCCCATTTGTTCACTAATCTAGATAATTTTCATGACAAAAGTATGACAATTCTTCAGAATAATTTTTTTGTAATCGTACAAGATGTAGTATTCCCAATGAGGGCATCACCACAACTTCTTGTCAGATAATGAGATAAAAAAGCGGCCTTCCAAAGTGGAATAATTTGCTTTGGAATAAGGCAGTGATCTAAATCACTTTCAAAAAGAGCAAGTCTTTAGAACAGGGGAAACTTTTCCCGGTATTTTTTGACGGTAATCGCTGAAATTTCTGCAGAGATGACCTGCTCTTTTCCCGCCTCTGCTTTTGCAATGCATTCGCCGTCGGGGGCGATGACTTGGGAATTTCCGATGTAGGTTCCATCGGCGGAAACATTGTTCGCCGCCATAACGTAGGCTTGGTTTTCGATGGCCCGTGCACGCTGTAAGGTTTCCCAGTGTTCGTTACGCACGGCAGGCCACGAGGCCTGTACGGTAAAGGCCTGTGCACCTTGAGTTCGAGCATCCCGATACAACTCCGGGAATCTTAGGTCAAAACAGATGCTTGTGGCGACGGTGATATCTTGCGTTTTGAACAAAGTAATCTTCTTGCCGGCGGAGAATTCTTTTTGTTCCGGGAAGAATGGATGAACCTTGTCGTAGTAGGTCTGTTCGTTTGTTGATTTTGCAGGGCTGTAAAGGCAGGTGCGGTTGGTAAAACTGCTACCTATGCGGTGCATGCCGCCACCTAAGACGAAACAGCCGGTCTCTTGTGCGAGCTGCTTCAGCATTTGTGCGGTAGGGTCGTCACCCTTTTCAAAATCTTCGGCAAGTTCTTTTGCGCGTTCTGGAATGTATCCTGTGGCGAACATCTCGGGGAACAGAATCAAACTTTCTGGTGCAGGGCTTGCATCGAGCACCATTTGTCGTGCTTTCTCCAGGTTCTTTTTCTTTTCGCCCGGAAGAGATTCCATCTGTACGAGATAAACTTGCATACGGGTGAAATGTAGTAAAAGGGGGGATAGTGATTAGGGGTTAGGTGTGAAGTGTGTGATGTTGTTTTTGAACCTCGTTTTTTTCTAAATTATCCCCTATGAAGTTTAGATGGCTTTGGATTCTTGCACTGCTTGCGGCATACGCTTTTGCCGCGACGCCTACGACCATTGTAGGTGTGGTGGTGGATTCGGAGTCTGAACTGCCTATTTCCGATGTAGAGGTGACCTACCGCTCTGGCAAAAAGGTGGGCTCCACAGATTCTGACGGTCGCTTTGAGTACACGGTGGATTCCCGCAATGCGGCCCTGGTGTTCAAGAAACCCGGCTACGACAGCGTGTTTGTGGAACTTCAGGATTTTGTCGATGTCCTTGACATGGTGGTGACCCTTTCCTCTAACCTGCGGGACCTGGGGGCAAGCACTATTGTCGTTGAAGGCGAGCCGGTCAAGTGGGAACCGGAGCGTACCGTTTCGGTGGACAAGCTAGAAGATGCGGCGGGCATGCGTTTCGACGTGACGGAACACCTGAGTCAGATGCCCGGCATTTCGGGCCAGAAGGATTTTAGCAGCGCACTTTATTACGACGGCTCCCGTGCAGGGGACGTGGCCTACCACCTGGGCAGGCTCCGCATTCCCAACATGCGGCACCTGGACGTGGGATTCCCGGGAAACCTTTCCATAATTAACCCCCACATTTTGAGCGGGATAGAGGTTCATGACCATTATGGTTCGGGCCCCATCGGTCAGGGACTTGCTACTTCTATCCAGTACCTGCCGGAGCAGACCAAGGGAGACTGGGGCCTTAAGGGCGCCGTTGGCCTGACTGTTCAGGAAGTTGTGGTAGACGCGCCCTGGCTGTTCTGGGACAGTTTCCGCTTCGCTTTCCGCAGGTTGGACGGCGAGATGCTCAAGAACCTGGGCGAGAAGTTCTTTACGGAATTCCGCAAGCGTGACGGTGAGTGCGTAAGCGATTGCCGGGTCAAGTCTTCGGACCCCTTCGACCTGACGGCCTTTGATATCTACGCCCAGCTGAACGGTTCCGATTCCATGGGCAACACCTGGGCCATCCGCACCTTGTACAGTTCCGACGAATACAAGATTCGGCAAGACACATCTACGGCCTACGACGAGGTGAATTCTATCAACATCATCTCTGGTGAACAGAACTACCTGGTGTTGGGAGCGGAATACGCCTCCCGCTTTGGGACCAGCGCTCATGCAGGCTTTGTCCGGGAATACCTAAGCGATACCCTTCGGGATACTACGGGTTTCAAGACTCCGGCCGCGGGTGTGGACATGGACCAGGCGCAGCGTTCCTTTATCGACGGTTACGACTACACCCATACCATCATCTCGGGCGGCCTGGACAAGAATTTCAAGGGAAATATTTTGGGTTCCAAACTTAGCGGTGCACTCCTATACGAACAACACATTGTGGAGCGCAACTACGTGAATTTCGGAAAGCAGTCCGATGATTACCAGACGGGCGTGGTTTCGGGAACGGGCCGCTTGGATTGGAAGCAGGATTATTACCAGTATATCCTCTCTGCTGGTGCGGTAGCCGATGCCATGGACCACAAGGCTGCCCCCACGGCGTCTTTGGATATGGAACGGAATCTGTCGGGTGCAGATACGGCATATTGGCGGCTGTTTGGAAACGCCGCCTATCGCAGCGACTGGAAACCCTACTACGACAAGGGCGATTTGACGGGCCGTCTGGAATCGGGAACTTCTGCCAAGCTGGGCCTGGGCTACCGTTCCAAGTATCTGGATGTACAGGCCTCCGGTTTTGGTCGTTACTATCCGGATCCGCTTCTGCCTATGCCCAAGGCCTATGCCCAGTACGAAGATGTGACAGGCGTGGATTTTGCCTGGGTTATGGGCGGTGGCGCCAAGATGGAGTGGAAAACTTCTCATCATTTCTCCATGTCCACCAACGTAAGTTCTGTCTACGGTGAATACGAACTGGACGGCTCCGATAATTCCCTGCCTTGGGAAGCGAATTCTCGCTTAGACGTTGTTTCTCACTTCCGTTACTACCCTCGCAAGGACTCCCTGATTTCGGTCATCTTGACTCACCATGCCTTGTGGCACAGGCCCTTGTACTATTACCAGATTGAGCCTTCCCAGTCCGACGGTACTAATGGCAAGCGTAGGCTTAAGGACATGAACGAATACACGGATTTGTTCCGCACCGACCTGCGCTTGAATTTGGATTTGATGACCTCAAAGTACTTCTTCAGGAGCGCCCGTTTCTATCTGGAAGTGGACAACATCTTTGCCAAACTGGATGTGCCCGCCCTCAAGTTCTTGGGTGGCGAGAATGCCCGTGAGCGTTCTTGGGTAACCCGAGATGAAAACGGCGATTCCAACGATGGTTACGATCTGGTGCCCTTCATGGCGAAAGGCATGGGCCTTTACGTGCAGTTTGGCGTAGAAGTACAGCTAGGGATTTAGTTAGACGAGAGACGAAAGACGAGAAACGGAAGACAAAAGAATGTCATGGCGAGCAAAGCGCGGCCTTCTCTGGTGTGCGTTCTACTTTTAGCAGTGTTCGCTATTGCCCATGAGACGGACAGCGTGTTCGTGCCGCCCAAGCCCGAGAAGCCCCTGCGTTTCTGTTCTTCGGTAAAGAAGTGGATTGAATTTGCCACCACGGATTCCAACATGGTGGAAATCACGCACCTGAAGGGGCTCCGCATGGATTTGCGTTATGGAACCTTCAACAACGTGACCGGACACGACCTTTATTGCGGTGTGCAACGGGCTTTTGTTCATAAAGATGCTTTGCCTAAACTAAAGCGCGCTATCAAGATTATGGAGCGTGAAATGCCCGGTTCCACGCTAGTGATCTTTGATGCGTCTCGGCCATTGTATGCCCAATCTGCCCTGAAGCGGACCGTGGCAGGAACGCCCTATTCCAACTTTGTTTCTTCGGGGGTGACCGGCGGGCTCCACAATTATGGTTTGGCCCTGGACCTGAGCATCACCGACAGCGAAGGGAACCTGCTGGACATGGGAACCGACTTTGATTCTTTTGAACGTTGTGCCGGTGAGGTAGGGGAGGCCGACGCTCTTCAGAGTGGACGCCTAACTGAGCAACAGGTGAACAACCGTAAGATTCTGCGCTCTATCATGACACGTGCTGGTTTTGTTCCGCTGGGGAGCGAATGGTGGCATTTTAATGCCTACACCCGGGCCTACACCAAGGAACATTACCAACTTTTTCCGCAGTAGTTTTTTACGCTGTTTTAGGCGCAAGGGCCGCTTTCAAGGCGCGGATAGCATTTCCGCGGTGGCTGATGGCCTTCTTTTCTTCAAGCTCCATCTGGGCGAAGGTACGGGTTTCGCCATCGGGCACAAAGAGCGGATCGTATCCGAATCCCATGTCACCTACGGGGGCATGGTTGATGGAACCGCGGCACTCTCCCTCGAAAATCCGGGGCTCGCTGATGCTGAACTTGCCGTCAACTTGCGAGACGGTTTGGTAGGAGAGGGCGCAGAAGTAACGGGCCCTGCGGTCCTCGATGCCTTCCAACTTTTTCAGGAGAAGGTCATTGTTGCTGGTGTCGTTGCCGTGGCCCCCGCTGTAGCGGGCGCTGTAGATTCCCGGTTCACCATTCAGTGCGAAAACTTCTAGTCCGGAGTCGTCTGCTAAGACGGTGGCTTCGATGCCCCGTTCCATAAGCCATTGGGCGGTAGTGCTGGACTTGATGATGGCGTTTTCGGCAAATGTCTTACCGTCTTCTACGATGTCGCCATCAAATCCGATGTCTTTCAGAGTCTGAAATTCGTAATGGTCGGTTCCGAGAATATGGGCGAAGTCCCTTATTTTACCGGCGCTTCCGGTAGCAATGACGAATAGGTGTTTCACTCCGAACTCCAAATTAGTAGTGCTCTGGTTTCATGACGATGAGTATGGCGTCTACGATAATACCGATTCCGCCTAGACCTGCGGTACAGAGCCAGAGGATTCCTGTCCAGATTTTGCCTTCATAGAAACGGTGGATTCCTAGGTATCCAAGAAACACGCAAAGAAGTAGGGCAATCCACTTGTTGTGTTCACCTTCGGCGACCATAAAAACTCCTTATTCTAGGCGGGTAATATAGAAAAAAGCGCATGCGACTCACGCTCTGGGGTGGGTCTTCTTGAAGGCCTGCTTCAGCCGTTCCGCATTCACGTGGGTATAAATCTGGGTGGTGGAAATGCTGGAGTGCCCCAGCATTTCTTTTACGCTCATGATTTCGGCGCCATTTTCCAACAGGTGGGTGGCAAAGCTGTGGCGAAGCACGTGGGGGCTTGCCTTGCCTTCCCAGCCGATTTCCCGCAGTAGATTCTGGATGTCATTCCGAAGGGTCCGTATGCCGTAGGGCTTGCCCTCTTCACTTAAGAAAACGTACCCGGTGGTAGTGGGCATGTGGCCTGCTTCGGTCAGCTTGGTCTTGAAAAGTCCAAGTTTCTCTATTAAGGCGTCAGTGATGGGGACGATCCTTTCTTTGTTGCCCTTTCCAAGTACTCGGACTAGACGTTCCTTTTCACGCAAGCGGTCCCAGGTCAGGCTCTGGCATTCCGAAATGCGGAGTCCTGAACCGTAGATGAGTTCCAGCAGTACCCGGGCCCGGACTTGCGGGAGTGTGGCGTCGGCAGGTAAATCGGGAAACTTCTCTTCGGAAAGGTCCTTCTGGCTGAGGAACGATACCAGGCGCTTGGGCCGCTTAGGCATGGGAACATTTCCTGCCGGGTTGGTCTCTAGAATAGAGGAACGGACCAGGTATTTCCCGAAGCTCTTTAGGGCGGCCAGGTGCTCGCAGATGCTTGTAGGGGCAAGTTTCTGCTGCATTTTCAGGTTCCACACGAATGTCTTGACCTGCATTTCCGAAAAGGATTCCAGAAGAGCCTCTTTGCCCACTACTTCCAGGAACTTGTTCAGACTCTTGCGGTAGGTATCGATAGTCTTGGGGGAAAACCGCCGTTGGGTTTCCAGGTAGGTCAAAAAATTGGATATGTGGTTTTGAAGATCCATTTCGTTACATCTGCGACTATGAAAAAATCTATTTTGATTCTGTAAAAATGTCAATGGCATTGAAAAAAAATTGCGGATTCTATCGCTTGCGTCCCTGGCATGTCGTCTTGTTGTTTGTGGCGGCATTTCAGGCCCTTGCCATGGATCGTGTAGCTGGGGCAAATGCAACCCTGGATATTGAACCTGGTGCCCGTTCTGCGGCTCTCGGTTCAGCCACCATGGCGGTAGATGGGGATTACCTTGGTCTGGTTTCTAATCCATACCAGCTGTCGAGCATAAGGTATGGTTGGGCAAGCTTCTCCCATACGGCTTATTTTGAGGATACCCAGTACGATTTTGCATCGGCGGCTGTTCCCCTAGGTGAGGGGCAGGGCCTTGGTGTTTCCTTTGCCCGCTTTGGTGCCGATGACATTCCCTATATCCGGGAAGGGGAACCCATTCCCGAGGGGAGCGATTACAACACCTTATCCTATGCGGACTGGATGTTTTCTGTGACCTTTGGCCGCAGGATCATGGACCGCCTGGATGTCGGTGTGGGCTTTCATGGTCTGTACCGTGAGATGGACCAGACTGGTTGGGGTTTCCGTGGCGATGCAGGCATCCGCTACCGCCTGGTGGACAAGCTGTTTGTCTCGGGTCTTCTGAAGGGTTGGACCTCTTCTGCCGTCACTTGGGAATCGGGAGAGGTGGAGTATAGCTCGCCGGAGTTTTACCTAGCGGCCAGCTACTCCCTGCCAGTCTCTTACCTGTATGGAAATTTGGGACTTTATTGGCAGAGCGCCGGGTGGCTTCATCACGAGGCTCGGGCCTTGGATTTTGATACCGATGAGGATAGTGGCGGACGTCTATGGGACGATCCGGTGGACTGGCTTTCCGGTGGCCGTGGCGGTGTGGAATTCACTTTTGATTTCGGATTGTCTCTCCGGGCAGGGCTCAGCAGTTTCTCTACGCTTAAGAGCGTAACCGCTGGCGCGGGTCTTGTTATCGCTAAATTCCTGCGGGTGGATTACGCCTTTGAATCTCACCCGGTACTCTCTCCGGTCCATCGGGTGAGTATCAGCATAAGCCCGTACCTGTTCTCCCATCCAGAAAAAATCGACCCGGTAGAACCTCGGGTCTATCCGGCAAAGGATACCGTGGTGCAAGAGGCTCCTGCTGAGATTGAAGAAAAGCCTTCTCCGGAACCGGAAAAACCAGCCCAACCTGCGGAAGCTAGAGAAGAATCTACAGAAACCCTAGAAGAATCAACGGAAACTCAAGATGAAGTTCTGTACAAGGCGCCCGCTGGGGGTGTCTATTGGGAAGAATAGCTGGTGTTTTTTCAGTAAAAACCTTTAATTCTGTTAATTTTTGGTTATATTTTGGCCATGAATCCTTTGAAGAACTATCGCGAAGTCGGAATTTTTGACCTTTTGTCTGCGCCTCTCAACCCGATTGGGGCATTCGATGCGGAGCAATTCAAGAAAGATGTTCGCGCCCTGATTGATGCCAACCCCGACGACAAGTTCGTGGCTGTCGACTTGATGGGACTTGATTTCGTCTATAGTGACGCCTACAATGCTTTTATCCAGTTCCAGCAGGAATTGTCTTCAAAGGGTGGTATGCTGGCTTTGCTTTCTAACAGCAAGACCATTGCCGACGGCCTTATGAAGGCAGGCCTCGCCTCCAAGTTGAAGGTGTTTTCCTTCGAGGCGGAGATGATGTCCTTCTCCCTGCACAGCCAGTCTCCCGAAGAGAGCCCGGTGAGTGCCCCCGAAGAACCGACTGTGGCGGCGGTGGCCTCGCAGAATGTGGGTGGTGGGGCCGCACCTGCCAAGCGCACGGAGAGAAAGACCGGCTTGAACAGGCGCTTTACCAAGAGCTTCAATGCCATCATCAAGAAAAAGGACAACCTGGAAAATCAAGGGATGAAGGATCCATTTGAGGAACCGCCCACGACTCACAAGGTTGCTCCGGTGATTGTGGTGGTTCTTTTGATTTTTGCAGCGCTAGCCGTATTCATCTTGATGTAATGAATGCCCGTCGAGTTTTCAGAATACCGCTGCAAACGTAAGTACAAGTCGGGATCCCACAAGTTTCCTTTATTTCGGCTGATTCTTTTGGGGCTTGCTCTTTTGCTGGCCTACTATTTGGGCTTTTTTTCCATGGTGGTGGAAATGCTGCCCTTGCCCGGAACAGACGACGCATCTGATAAGCCCTCCTGGAAAGTGACTTGCGAAAAGTATTCAGGGACGGCCTTTGACTTGGATGGGAATCTAGGGCAGTGTTCCTGGATTGTCAGGGATTCCATGGCTGAATTGCCGAATAGTTTCTTGCGCTATGTGGCGTCTCTTCGCAAAGGGCCCGCATCCTCTATTCATTGGGTCGCTCCTGTAGGGGATTTTTCAAAGGCGCTCTTTGTTCTTCACGAAGATTCTGTGTCCAGAGCCTATCTGCATATTCCCATGGCGGACTCTTCTTTGGTATGGGTCGATGCCTCTACGGGTTGCCGTTTTCCGGGACTTTGTCCGAAACAGCCTCTGGGCTGGTCGTCGCTATCCATTTCAGATGATTTCGACTTTAGCGGTCAGGAGGCCTTGCTTGCTATGGACAAGTTGCGTGGCATAGGGGAGGCTCCCGTTCGGCCGATTCTTTCGGGGAAGGTCTTGGCGGCAGGCAAGGACTCTCTCGGATATTTTGTCGAAATAGATCATGGTTATAATGTCACCTCCAAAATGTCGGGGCTTTTCCGCTACGACAAGGACTCGGTTTCCTTTGAGCCAGGCTCTTTGGTAGATTTGCATACAATGGTGGGCCGAATTGCTCCAAGGGATAGTTCTGCTATATACCTGACGATTCGTCGCAACGGCCATTTTGTTCGCTGGAATGAATTCTTTGCTGAAAGCCATCCGGTAGACTCTGCCAAAATTTCTAAATTCAAGGAACAGATTGGCTTGTAAGACAGGTCAGGGGTCGCTGTGAATTTTATCAAGAAAATGCCGTTGTTGTTTATCTTGGGGCTGCTGTTGGTTGTTGCCTGCACCCAGGACGATGACGGGCCCATTGATATTTCCAATTCCACAGATATCTTTGGAGGCGAGGGTTTTTTCTTGAAGGCGGAACTGGATTCTGGAAGCCTGATCCACTTGGCGGATGACACCCTGTACATTCATCTAGACAGCATTTGGTCTTTCTCTAATTGCGCCCTGAAGTCCATAAAGCTCGATACGGTGTGGCGGGATACGGCTCTGGAACTGGAACCTATTATCCAGTACCAGACTAAGGTGGAAGACTGCGCTTCTCCGATGTTTAGGCCAGACACGGTTCTAAAGGTGCTTTTCGGTAAGAATTCGTTGAAAGGGATATCCCAAATAGAAATCTACAACGACGTAGATTCTCTGCTAGATACGATTCTAGTTCGTCGTGGTTCTTTTAGTCTTGATACTTTCAAAGTTTATGTAGATTCACTTTTTGATTCCGTCAAGACGTTGCCTTTGCGGACAAAAGGTTCTCCGTCTTTTTTGAAGGTTCTGGATTCCTTGACCCCGAGGGTCTATTATTGGCGTCCCATGAAGTCGGTATGTAAGTTTACCATGGATAAGTGCGACAAAATGGTTCCCGACACGATATTCCCCAGAAGCTGGAGCCTAGCTGATACGGCGTTGGTCCCGCTGCGCCAGAAATGTGCCGATTCCACCTTGTTTTACTGTAAATCGGCCGGGTGGGAAAACGATTCCAACGCTTTAGGCTTGGTGCAGGAGCGACTGGATACCATTTGGCATACCCATCTGTACTACGTGGAAAAGATTCCCGAGTGCGGGGCGGTCAATTCGTACGAGTCTTCGGCATATGGGACTTTGCGTGAAATGAATGTGATTCGGCAACTGTACACTCCAAGTGCATCTGAAACATTCTGCGGTCCGTCTACCCAAAAAGACATGTTCTGGTTTGACATGAGCTATGGTGCTATGGTTCCGGATTCCATAAGCATGGACTCCTTGCGCGGGGTGTGGGAAAAGGCAACCGTCGCGACAGACCAGAATCCCAACAAGCGGAAAACTAAGTAAGCCAATGAACTCTTCTATTGAATATACTTTTGCTTCCGAAATCGCCGAGGCCGACTATCCCCTGATTTTGGAGAGCCGTATTTTTAAAGACTGGCTTTCGGCCACCGAAAAACAGTTCAAGGTGACCAAGATTCATTTTACATCGGTGGATTATCTGCGCAATGGCCGTCAGCCCCTCTTCATAAAGCTGAACGCTACGGCAACGCTCCCTGATGGTCGGCCGGTTCACGGGATAGTCCTTGTGCGTGGCAATGCCGTCGGAATTTTGGTGGTGCTCCGCTGCGAAGGCAAGAAGTATCTGCTCTTGGTGCGTCAGCCCAGGTTTGCCATCAGTGAACAGGCCTCTTTGGAAATTCCGGCTGGGATTTTGGACTGGACTGGCGACTACCGCAAGGTTGCCCTTTCGGAGCTAGAAGAAGAGGCGCAGATCAAGGCGGACGATTCCGAACTGATTGACCTGATGGACTTCTGGTACCAGGGCAAAAGCGAAGGCTTTGCCGCCAGCTGCGGGCTTTTGGACGAACGGATTCGCTTGTACGCTATTGAACGGGACGTGACTCCGGAACAGCTTGCCGCCATGGATGGCCGGGATCAGCAATACACCGAAGAAATCGAGTGGATAAAGACGGTGGTGCTTCCGTACGAAGAGGCCGCCCGCCAGTTCATTGACGGGAAAAACTTGATTGCGCTGTTCTTGTATGAACGGTGGCTGAAGGCTACCAGTTCCCAAGATTGTTGACAGTCAATCCCACGAAGAAAACCAGCAAATACCCGTACCACAGATAGGTGAGTACGTAGTTCAGGCCTCGTTTGTAGGCTTTAGGCTCATTTTTGTTCTTTTCGCGAATACGTACAATATTCTTACGTAGATAAAAAACAGATACGGCAATGCCGATAAGACTAGCGAGTATCAAAAGAACGTAAACCATAGGGCAGAATATAGCAAATAGACGAAACATTTTTACTAAATTTTCCTTGCTAAACTTAAAAGGAACCGTTATGGATAACATTACCCAGATTTGGAAGAAAATACAGTCCCCCGAGTTTAATCCTGCGACAGACATGGGTCTGGTCGAACAGGTGAAACAGGTTGCCCTGACCTCCCAGGAGCCCGCCAAGGTGAGCTTCGGTACGTCCGGCTGGCGTGGCGAAATCGGTTCCGAATTTACGCTCCGCAACCTGCAGGTGGTGGGTGCTGCTATTGTGCGCCTCTACAAGGAAGCCACTCCTGAACTTTTTGAAGCTCTGGGTGTCAAGGACTTTGCCGAACTCCAGAAACGTGGCGTGGTCGTTGGCCATGACAACCGCCTCTTGGGCCATGAATTCTGCGAAGCCGTGGCCGACCAGTTTGCCAAGGCCGGCGTGAAGGTCTACTACGGTGGCGAAATGCCCACTCCGGAATTCAGCGCCACTATCGAAATGCTGGGCGCCGCTTGCTCCATCAACATGACTCCGAGCCACAACCCGAGCCACTACAACGGCATCAAGTTCAACCCGGCCGACGGCGGTCCTGCCGGTCCGGAAATCACGAACGTCATCACCAAGCTTTCTAACGAAATGATGGCCACCTGGAAGTTTGAACCGGTGGGCAAGGTTGACTGGGAAATTATTGACTCCCTCAAGATTTACAAGGAATTCCTTATCAAGCAGGGCACCATCAAGTTCGACCGCATCAAGGAATTCATCAAGAAGGGTCGCCTGACCCTGGTGTGCGACCATGTGCACGGTTCTACCCGTCGCCGTCCGGCCGCTCTCCTCGACAATCCGGAATGCCTCATCACGCTCCGTAACGAAGACGATTCCCTGTTCGGTGGTATCGCACCGGAACCCTCCAGCAAGAACCTGGAAAAGGTCCGCAAGGTGCTGGACGAAAGCAAGTCCTGGTTCCGCCTGGGCGCCATTTTTGACCCGGACGGCGACCGTATCCGTTTCTATGACGGTACCCGCGAAATAGATATGAACCAGTTCGGCGCCATCGCTTTCCACTACATGGCTACCTGGCGCAAGGAACAGGGTTGCGTGGCCAAGTCTGTTGCCACCTCTAACTTTGTGAACATCATTGCCGAAAAGCTGGGCGTGCCCGTGATGGAAACTCCCGTGGGCTTCAAGAATTTCCGCCCCTGGCTCAGTCGCAATGCCAAGCAGAAGGCCCTCGTGGCCTTCGAAGAATCCGACGGTATCTCTGGCCTGAACAATACGCTGGAAAAGGATGCCCAGTTCGGCCTCCTCATCGCTCTTGAAATTATGGCCACTACGGGCAAGAACCTGGGTGAATACCTGGATGCCCTGTACGAAGAGTACGGCCGTTTCTACCCGACCCGCTCTGGCTTCGAAGTGGATAAGTCCCTGGTGGGCGAACCGCTGAAGGCCAAGGTGAACGCTATTGCCGATATCGCCAAGCCCGGTGCTAAGGTCATGGTTGGCAACAGCGAAAAGACCGTGAAGCAGCTTCTGACCCTCGACGGTGTGAAGGTCATCTTTGACGATGACTCCTGGATGTTGGTGCGTCCGTCGGGTACCGAACCGAAGGTGCGCATTTATACGGAATGCCGCAACCCGGACGAAAAGGACCCGATGTTTGAGGCCGCCAAGGCTCTGTTCTTTAAAAACTAGGGGATGTTGAGATTAAACAAAAAAGGATAGGATGATGAAAAAACTACTATGCATGCTTCTTATGGCACTCGCTGTGCTGAGCTTTGCACAGGGGAACACGAAACCTGAGTTCCAGGCTTTTTCGAGTTCGCTTCTGAAACTGAAACCTGCCGAGGGTGGCTGGCAGAAGTTCTCTCTCAAGGTTGAAGTTGCTCCTTGGGCTTTCCAGGCTATCGGTGAAGTCCACGTGGTGGCCGGTGACCCGGAACTTTTGAACTCCGCCCTTTACGACGGAACTCTCTATTCCGTAGTTGCCTACATTCCTGCTCCTGCGGCTGGTACCGACGGCAAGGAATACCAGGTGGGCGTGTTCGACATGATGCTTTTCCTTGAAGACGAACCCACTCAGGTTCGTAACGTGAAGTTCCGTCTTCTGCCCCCGGCCAACGATGAATGGGCCATGGGCATTTTCAAGGACGCCATTTCTGCCGGTACGGCTCTGGGCTCTGTCTGGGGTGGTGCCTACGAAGAGGAAATCACCAAGGCTTCCGCCGTTCCTCTGGACAAGAAGCAACTCCAGGCCAACCTGAAGAAGAAGGATCGTCCTGAACCTGCTGCTGAGCCGGCTCCTGTAGCTAAGAAGAAGTCCCGCTCCTACGACGAGGAAGAAGAAGCTCCTGTAGCAAAGAAGAAAAAGAAGAAGCGTTCTTATGACGAAGACGAAGAGGATGAAGACGGCTCCAACCTGACGGTGAAAGAAAAGCGTCGTCGCGCCATGTTGCAAAAGCAGCGTGCCGCCGCAGCCGAAGAGGCTGACGAAGAGGAAGCTCCTGTTGTTAAGAAGAAAAAGAAAAAACGCTCCTACGACGAAGATGAAGAAGAAGCTCCTGTCGTGAAGAAGAAAAAGAAGAAAAAATCTTACGACGAAGACGAAGAAGAACCCGTCGTAAAGAAGAAGAAAAAGAAGAAAAAGAAAAAAGTCGTCTATGAAGATGACGAGGACGAGGATTATTAATCCTGAAGAGTTTAACAAAACATCAACATTAAAACCCGATAGAGGTATTTATGTCTGGTCACTCCAAATGGGCCACCACCAAACGCAAGAAAGCTAAGACTGACGTCGCCCGCGCCAAGGCGTGGAACAAGTTGATCAAGGAAATCTCCATTGCCGCAAAGCTCGGCGGTGGAAACCCCGATGCCAACCCCCGTCTCCGTGCGGCAATCCTCAAGTCCAAGAGCCAGAGCCTGCCCACCAAGAACATCGAAAGTGCTATTGCCAAGGGTACGGGTGCAAACTCCGGTACCGAAATGACGGAGCCGCTGTACGAAGGACGCGGTCCGGCCGGTGTCGCCATCATGGTGCAGTGCCTGACCGACAACAAGGTCCGTACCGTTGCCGAAGTCCGCAATATCTTCAACAAGAATGGCGGTTCCATGGGCGAATCCGGTTCCGTGTCTTGGGCTTTCACCTACAAGGGTGTGATCGTTGTCGATGCCGAGAAGTATCCTGAAGAACAGGTGATGGACCTGGTTCTCGAAGCCGGTGCCGAAGACATGTCCACCGAAGACGGTGTGCACGAAATCTCCACCAGCCCCGAAGCTTTCGACGCTGTTTCCAAGGCTCTTGAAGCTGCGAACATCGAAATGATGAGTGCCGAACTCAGCTACGTTGCCAACGACCCTGTAAAACTCGGTCATGACGACGCCGTGAAACTCCTGAAGCTTATCGACAAGTTCGAAGACCACGACGACGTGCAGGACGTGTACCACAACGCCGAAATCGACGAAGCGGACATGGACGCTGAGTAAATTCGGAATTAGGATTTTGGAATTCGGAATGGATTCTGAATTCTGGATGATTAGATCTGAAATTTTCAAAGAACCGTTGCTTTTGCAGCGGTTTTTTTTGAAAAATAATTCCGAATTCTGAATTCCGAACTCTGAACTGACTATCGCCCGAGCGTCTCTCTGTAGCTGTGAACGGCGGCCTTATAGCTGCTGACGGCATTGGAAATGCGCTTGGCGATGTCCTTTTGGCCAGCGTCAGTCATCATGTAGGCTTCATCTTCTAGGTTGCTGATGAACCCGATTTCAAAGAGTACGGCGGGCATCAAAGCGCCCACTAGCACCATGAATCCCGCACCGCCGACGCCACCTGCCTGCCTGCGGATCTTCCCACCGTCCATGGCCTTGAGCATCTCTTCGGTGAACATGTAGCTGTTCTGCTTGTATTTTTCTAGGCGGGCTTCCAGCTTGAACCATTCGATGGGGGACAGTTCTTCTTTGGCGTTCTTTTCGCCGTAGAGCGTGGCCACCTTGTTTTCACGACGGGCGATGGCCTTGTCTTCTTCGCTTTCGGGGGCGCGCAGCACGTACACGTGGTAGCCTTTGACTTGTTTTTTGCGCTCGGCGGTAGCGTCGATGGCGTTGCAGTGCAGGCTGATGAACAGGTCGCCGTCCCACTGGTTTGCAAGATTTGCCCGCTGGCCAAGTTCAATGAACATGTCCTTGTCGCGGGTCATCTTGACATTGAAACCCTCTTTTTCCAGTTCTTTTTTCAAAAGCTTTCCGATGGCGAGCACGATGTCCTTTTCGTTGGACTTTTTGCCTTGGGCGCCGGTATCCTTTCCGCCGTGACCGGGGTCGATGACGATGGTCTTGACTTCGCGGGTACCTGCGGTTTCGTTTTTCGGGGGAGCAACAGGCGTGGCGGCGGGAATTGTGCTTGCCGGTGTGACCGCCGCTGCGGGAGCTGCCGCGCTTGGAGCGGGAGCGGCGCTTGAACTAGACATAAGCGTTGCGCTGGAGCTGGACTGCGTCACGGAGCTAGAAACCGGTGCGGCGCTTGAACTGCTGGGCTTTGCGTTTGGAAAAAGCTTGTAGGCGTCGTCTCTTGAAATCCAGAGGTGGCCGTTTTCAATCTTGGGACTTGCCGCAAGCTCCATCACGTTACTGTTGTGGGAAACGAAGGGAATCCCGACGGCGAACTTGGCCGTATCCTTGGCGGTAACCAGGATGAATGTCTTTTGGATGGGGAACCAATGGAAGGATGCCCCGGCGTCCTTGGAAAGAATCTCTGCATCCAGAAAATTTACCGATGCCGCATTGGAAGCCCCCCATGCGAAGGTGGCACAGACAAAACAGGCGAATATGGCGGCAACCAGTTTTTTCATCGCAGGTGCACCTTTGCCGCCCGGGCCATTTCCAGTTTGGCGTCGCGGTTGATAATATCTTGCCGCTTGTCCCGCTGGTCCTTTCCGCGGCAGATTCCCATTTCCAGCTTGGCGCGATGGTTCTTGAAATAGAGCTTCAGGGGGATCAACGTGCAGCCCTTCTGCTCCTTGGCCTTGCGCATCTTGGCGATTTCATGGACATGGGCCAAGAGCTTGCGGCGTCTTGCCGGGAAATGGTTGAAGCGGTTCGCGAAAAGGTATTCGTCGATATGGGCGCCCACCAGCCAGATTTCGTTCTTCTTCTCGTCTATATCGACCCAGGCTTCGTTTAGGGAGCATTTCCCGTCGCGGATAGACTTGACTTCGGAGCCAATGAGCATGATTCCCACCTCGAAGGTTTCTTCTACGAAATAGAGGTGGTTCGCCTTGCGGTTCTGGATGACAGGCGTGCTCTGTTGCTCTTTTTTTGCCATTAGCTAGGCCTTCTTGCTCCAGCCGGATTTCTTGCCGCTGTCGGCAGGTTTTGATTCCCAACCGACTTTTTTCTTTTGCACGTGGGGCACGGCCTCGTCTAGGGCTTGCTGCAGTTCCTTGCAGCCGTCGCCTGTAATGGCCGAGGTCACAATGACCTTTTCCTTGTGCTTCTTGAATTCCTTGATGGCATTGTCGATACCCAGGTCGCTCTTGTTTAGGGCGATTACGTAGGGCTTTTTCGCAAGCTTCGGGTGGAAAGCCTTCAGTTCGTCTTTCAAGACGGTGAACTGTTCAAAGGCGTTTTCGGCAAAGCCGTCGATGACGAACAGCAACGTATGGGTGCGTTCGATATGCTTCAAAAACTGGTGCCCGAGGCCCTTGCCTTCGCTAGCACCTTCCAGCAGGCCCGGAATGTCGGCCACCACAAAGCTGTGGCCGTTCATCTGAACAATGCCGAGAACCGGTTCCAGAGTGGTAAACGGATAGTCGCCAACTTTGGGGCGTCCGCTGGAAATCTTGTTCACCAGGCTGGACTTGCCGGCGTTAGGAAAACCGACCAGGCCAACGTCGGCCATGAGTTTCAGTTCCAGGAAGAGTTCGCGTTTTTCGCCTTTTTCACCGGGGGTGCACTTGCGGGGTGCTTGGACCTTCGGGGTGGCGAAATGCTGGTTTCCCATGCCGCCCTTGCCGCCGCGGGCCGCAATCCATTTCTGGCCTGCTTCGGTGAGGTCTGCCAGGATTCGCCCTTCGGCGTCCTTGACGATAGTTCCCCGGGGAACATCCACAATCAGGTCTTCGGCAGAGGCTCCCGTGCAACGCTTGGCGCCGCCGGGCTGGCCGTTTTTCGCCTTGTACAGTCGGGCGTTCCCCATATCCAGGAGGGTGGAATACTGCTCGTTCACTCGGAGTATCACGTGACCGCCGCGACCGCCGTCGCCGCCGTCGGGGCCTCCCAGGGGCACGAATTTTTCCCGGTGGAAGCTTACGATGCCGTCACCGCCCTTGCCGGAGCGCACTTCAATGGATTTTTCGTCTAGGAACATGCGCCAAATGTAGAAAAAATTATTATTTCAGCCTTTTGCCCATGCAACAATTCTCTGTGATACGCTTTATGATACATAAGATAGGCAGAAATTGTAAAATGGCGTCACAGATGTCTGTGAATTTTTTTGTGCCCCCCCCCATGATACTGTATCGGGGTGGTGATATGGCTTATGATACGGCAACCTGGATTGTCGGTTGCGATATGTCACAACATCACAGTCCTCTGTAAAGATCTCTTAAAAATTTAGTGACGCTGGTGATTTGAAAACCTATATTTACCATAGGAATCACAGTCCTTTGTGACTATTTGGTGCTGGCAAAAAAAATCGGAAAAAGGCAAAAAGGATGGATGGTATGGCAAACAAATTTCACTTTGCTTGGGGTTCGATCGCTGCGGTCTGCTTGGCGGGCATTTACGCCTGTGGCGACAGCGACGGTGGCGCAAATACTTCTACAAATGCAGGCGCGTCCACTCTTGACGAAGTCTACGCTTCTGAAGATGACTTGCCGGGTTGCACCGAAAAGTACGACGGCGCGGTAGCCTTTGTCAAGGAAGGCTCGACGGCGTTCAAGTGCGAAGACGGTCGCTGGGAAAACAAGGGCGAGTATTACGCGAACAACGAGGCCATCAAGAACTGCACCGAAAAGCGCGAAGGCGAAGTTGCCTATATCGTCGATGAAGACAAGAGCCTCGTCTGCCAGGACGGCAAGTGGGTGAAGGCAGAAAAGCAAAAAGAATCCAGTTCGTCAGCCAAGGACTCTGAACCTGCAGAAGGGGGGGGGAGCTCGACGAATACTTCTTCGTCATCCTGGAGCGAAGCGATAGGACCCAGTTCATCATCTCGTCATTCCGGACTTGATCCGGAATCTAGTTCTTCTGTCAAGACTCCGAGTAGTAGTTCGGCTGAAGAATCGTCGTCTTCTGTTGCGTCAAGTAGCTCTATACCATTTAGTTATGGGGTTTTGAACGATGACCGTGATGGGAAGACTTATAGGACAATAAAAATCGGAAATTTGGAATGGATGGCCGAAAACCTGAATTTCGACCCAGGACAGGGTGGTTCCGGTGATGAAAAATACGATTGGTCTTGGTGTTATGATAATAAACTTAGCAATTGTGAAAAATATGGACGTTTATATACTTGGGCTGCTGCAGTTGATAGTTCTGCTGTGTTTTCGGAAAATGCTGCTGGGTGCGGCGATGGAAAAAGATGTTCAATAAAGTTCCCTGTTCGTGGAATATGTCCAAATGGGTGGCATATTCCGGATGCCGGTGTAAACGGATGGCGAGCCGATGAAGTGTGTCCTAATTATGCTGATGATACAAGAAAATTGCAAGAGAAAGGAATCGAAGCGTGGCCCAATGCAACGAATGAGTATGGTTTTTCTGCTCTTCCGGCAGGAGGCTATGGTAATGGATCGTTTAAAGACATTGGCCGAATGGCCTATTTTTGGGGGGCTCCAGAAGCTAATAAGGAACTCTCTTTGCAAGTGGTTGTAGGTGATGGAAATTCATCTTTTGGAAGCAAAAAATCTGATGCCTACTCAGTTCGCTGTGTAAAGGACTAATCTTTTAATAACCCATAGGGAATTTCAAAATGAGAGATGCTATGCAATCAAAGCAATCGTTGAGCCAAATAGTTAATAGCTTTTTGAATAATCCAATATGTATACGTGTTGAAGGTGGTTACAAAGGTTTAGACATCAAGACTGTAAAAGAAAAGGCTGCGTTTGCTCAATATAAAGCCAAGGATGGCTGGAAAAAGCACCCGCACCAATATCGAATGTCCGGCAAAACATTAAATGAAGTTTATGAGGCCCTTAAAACCTGGAAGACTTCCAAGAAATTTTCAAATTTCGATGAATTATATTCGGAAGTAGAAAAATCGATAGGCTCTGTTTCTGGTGTTGGTCCGTTGATGGTTTACGATACGGCCCTTCGTTTTGCGGAGTATTATGGGCTGAAACCGGACTTGGTCTATTTGCATGCTGGAGCTCGCGAAGGGGCTGTATGCTTGGTGAATGCAGGACTGATGAATGTGCCAATTAACTCAAAAATGTTGGTCAGCGATTTTCCAAAAGCATTGCAGAAACTTAAAGCAAAAGATATCGAAATTATCTTGTGTACTCGTAAAAAAGAACTTGCTGCGTTATCTGGAAAATAAGAAAAGCCAGAACTCGTTAAGAGTTCTGGTGATTTTTTTGAATTTTTTCAGCAGGGAACTTTGCCTAAACCAGGCTAATCCCCTCGTCGAGGCCGAGGGCAATATTCATGTTCTGAATGGCGGCGCCGCTGGCGCCCTTGCCCAGGTTGTCGATAATCGTGGTCACCTGCATCATGTTCTCGTTGCCGAAAACCTGAATACGGGCGTTGTTGGTGTCGTTACACACTGTGGCGTCAAGGCGGCCGTTGAACAGCACGGGGGCTGCTTCATAGGGCATCACCTTCACAAAACGAGAACCTTCGTAATGCTTGGCCAAGATTTCGGTGAGGGCTTCAGGGCCGACCTTCTTGGTGAGCATGTTCGGGAAAATGGCAACAGTCACGGCCATGCCCTTGTAATAAGGGCCAAGCACCGGGTTGAAAAAGGGAACATTTTCCAGTTCGCAGTACTTCTTCATTTCGGGGAGGTGCTTGTGTGCAAGCGCAAGCGCGTAGGGGGCGGGAGCCATGATGGCCTTGGATTCGCCGGCTGCATGGGAAAGGGCTGCGGCTTCTTCGTATTCGGCAATCAGCTTCTTGCCACCGCCGGAATAACCGGTAATGCTGTAGGCGGCAAGGTTAGCGTTCTTCGGGAGAATCCCTGAAGCGATCAGCGGGTACACGCCCAAGATAAATCCGGAGGCGTGGCAGCCGGGGTTCGCGATGCGCTTGCTTTTGGCGATAGCCTCGCGCTGGGCAGCCGAAAGTTCGGGCATGCCATAGGTCCAGGCGGGGTTCACGCGGTGGGCCGTAGAGGCGTCAATCACACAGGTGTTCGGGTTTTCGCAGAGGGCGGCGCTTTCGATGGCGGCCGCATCGGGCAGGCACAGGAACGTCACGTCGGACTCGTTGATGAGTCGCTTGCGTTCGTTCAGGTCTTTGCGGAGTTCCTGAGAAATGCGCAACACTTCGATGTCGCTCCGCTTGGCGAGTCTCTCATAAATCTGCAGGCCTGTGGTACCTGCTTCACCATCTACGAAAACTTTGAACATTGTTTTTCCTTACTTATTCGCGCCGCAGCACTTCTTGTACTTCTTGCCGGAACCGCAGGGGCACGGGTCGTTACGGCCTACATCCGGGCCTTCCTTGTGGACAGTCTCTTGCTTGACGGCACGACCGTCGTAGAAGAACCATGCACCGCCCACCTTGTGGAATTCGCCCAGTTCGTGGTGGTTACGGGTGATGTTGCCCTGCTTGAAGCGGGCGATGAATTCCACCCAGCCGATGTTCTTTTCTTCTTCGGTCTTGGTCTGCTTGATTTCGATGCCAAGCCATTCGGATTCCTTGCTCCAGGCTTCGACACTGGGTTCGTCAAAGTCGCTACGCTGGGTGGCTTCCAGGGAGTCCTTGAGCCACTTGATTTCGTGCTTGGCGTAGGCGGTGTAACGAGAGCGCATCAGCGCTTCAGGGCTTTCGGCCAGGGCCGTTCCCTTGATGATAGGTTCGCAGCAATCACAGTAAGCTTTGCCAGATCCGCAGGGACATAAATCTTGTGCCATAGTTTAATCCTTTTTTGATTTTTTTGAAAATAGAATTTTTACACCACTTTCTTCATCAGCCAGAATTCTTCCTTGCCTTCGCGGCCAGGGATGCTGTTTACGGGCTTGATGCGTTCCACGATGTCGAATACGCCGTCTAGGCGGGCCATGAGTTCGCCTTCGCTGGTGCAGTGGGGCGGGCCTTGGAGGGTCTTGCCGTTCATCAGCGGGTACATGAGGCAGATGAACAGACCGTCGTCCTTGAGCATCTTGTAGCATACTTCGAAGAATTCGTCGCGGCGGCCCGGGTGGATAGCCGAGAAGGTGCCGTAGTCATAGACGATGTCGAACAGCTGGCCGCCACGCTTGGCGTCTTTGGGCGAGAGCGTGAACAGGTCCAGGTCCAGGGAACGGAGGTTCTTGTACTTGCGGCTCAGGTGGTCCAGTTCGTCTACGGCAGTTGGAGCGAAATCCACCGCCAGCACGTCGTGACCTTTATTAGCCCAGGCCTCGGCATCGTAGCCGAAACCCGCTCCAGGAATCAGGACCGAGCCGGTAGCGGGGCAGGAGGGATTCTTGAAGAATTCAAGCAGAGCAGGGGTAGCCTTCTTGAAATTCCAGTAGTCCTTTCCGTCCATGTAGAGGTTGTCCCAGAATTCGGGGAGGTTTTGCGTTAACATGTTGTACCTTCCTTTTTGTACGCAAGTTGCCCGCAGGCGGCCAAGATGTCTCGGCCCCTCGGGTTACGGATCGTTATTTGAATTTCGGCGGCACGCACCTTGGCGAGGAAATCTTCTATCTCTTCGGGAGTGGGCGCGTGGAGTGTAGGGTCGTCCCCATCGTTTAGCACGATGGCGTTCACCTTCACACGGCGGGGGGCGCAAATGCGGATAAGTTCCTTGGCGGCCTTGGGGGTGCAGGTGATGTCCTTGATGAGGACGAACTCGAAAGTCACGTAGTTGTCGGTGCGGCGGATGTATTCGTCCACCGCTTCCAAAAGCTTTTCGATGGGCCAGGTCTTGTTGACCGGCATCACGGAGGAGCGGTATTCGTTGTTGGTGCTGTTCAGGCTTACCGCAAGGCAGCAGGGGGTGTTCCGGTCCACCAGTTCCTTGATCTTGGGCACCACGCCGCTGGTGCTTACCGTCATGCGCTTGGAACCCATGTTGAACAGGCTCTGGTTGTGGAGCGTGCAGCAGACCCGGTGCACGTTTTCGAGGTTGTTCAGCGGTTCGCCCATGCCCATGAAGATGATGTTGGTGACCTGGGCGATTTTACCGTCGGCATCGAGAGTGCCGGAATCTTTCAGGAACCAATTCACGTTGATGATCTCTTCCAGGATTTCGCCCGCTTCCAGGTTGCGGGTGAAGCCCATCTTGGCGGTACGGCAGAAGGCGCAGTTCATGGCGCAGCCCACCTGGGTGGAGACGCAAACGGAAAAGCGTCCGTTGGAGGGAATCATCACCGTCTCGATGTGGTGGTTATCGTGGGTCCTGAAAAGCCACTTGACGGTGCCATCGACGGATTCCATGCGGGTCTCTTCGGTAAGGGCCCGGAGGCTGAACTTGGCGGCCAGCTTTTCGCGGAGGGCGGGGGAGATGTTCACCATCTCGTCGTAGGTCTTGACCTGTTGGCAAAAAAGCCATTTCTGGATTTGGTCCGCACGGAAGGGCTTTTCGTCTTGCTCTCTGAGCCAAGCCTTGAGCTCGTCGCCTGTAAGGGTCTTTATGTTGTGGGGCCAATCCATAGCACCGCAAAGATAGAAAAAATATAAGATTTTGTTAAGGGCCAAGTATGCTTTGACCCTTGATATTTAGCGGATTTCAGGCGATTTTCTGTTGAATTCCAGGAGCGAATCCTAGAACATTTTGCGAGTCTTTTTAGGACCTGTAGAAGATTCCGCCGCACCCTTGTTGCTGAACAGGGTGGCGTCGTCGGCAGACTTTGTCTTCACTTCGAAATGGTTGCCGTCGCAGGTTTCCGTAGGAGCGTAACCGGCGGTATAGAGGCAGTAGGTCTTTTCGGAGCAGAACTCTCCGGCCACCTTGCCCGTGTAGTTGCAGATGCCCCTGCTGGATACTCCTGCCGGAACGGGGAAGGGGAGCCTCGGCAGATCCTTGTGGAGTTCCTTCATCACGGCAAGCCAGACAGGCAGGGCGTCTTCGGTACCGGTGTGGCCCGCGCCCATGGTGCCCGGGCTGTCGGAGCCGATCCACACGCCCATGGTGTACTGCTTGGTAAAGCCAATGTACCAGGCGTCGGTATAGTCGTTGGTGGTACCGGTCTTTCCGCCGCTGGGGTGGGTGAATCCGCTAGCCCAAACGCGGGCAGCTGTACCGCGAACGTTCACGTCTTTCAGCATGTCCACCATCAGGTAGGCGCTGGGGGCCCGCAGCACTTCGTGTTCCACCTTCATGTTTTTCTCGATGGTCTCGCCGTTCTTGTCGACGATAGATTCAATCATGTAGGGCTCGATTCTGTTACCGCCGTTGGGGAATACAGTATAGGCCGAAGTCATTTCCATCAGGGTGGCACCTACAGAACCCAGGGCAAGGCTAGGTACTGCAAGGAGCGGGGCCTTCACGATGCCGAACTTGCGGGCGTAATTCACCACGTTGCTGAGCCCGTATTTCATGCCGGTAAGGATAGCGGGCAGGTTCTTGGATTTGTAGAGGGCCTTGCGGAGGGTCATCATGCCTTCAAAGTCGTGACCGAAGTTTGCCGGACGCCAGACCTTGTTCTTGTCCTTGTCGTCGGGGTCGGGGATGGTGACGGGCTGGTCGTTCACGGAGTCGCAGGGGGAAGCCCCGTTGTCCATGGCGGTAGCATAGACGATAGGCTTGAAGCTGGAGCCCGGCTGGCGCAGGGACTGCACCGCGCGATTCCAGCGGGAGCTGTTCCAGTCGCTTCCGCCCACCATGGCGCGGATGGCTCCGGTCTCGTTTTCAATCAAGATGGCAGCCACCTCGGCGTGGTGATACTGGATACTGTCAGGGAACCTGCGCTTTTTGGGGTCGGGGTTGGTGTCGTTTGCCAGGTAGTCCTTTTTGAACAGGGTGTAGATGCTGTCGAAATGGGCGACAACGCTGTCTTCGGGCATGTCATACTTGTTTGCGAGGAACAGACGGCGTGTGGCGCGGTACTTGATGCGGCGGCGGACTTTTTCTACCTGGACCTGTGCCACGCTGTCGGCGTAGGCCTGGATATCGGGGTCGATGGTGCTATAGATGGAAACGCCGTCGGCATAGAGGGAATTTTCGCCGTACTTCTTTTCCATGTACTTGCGGATTTCTTCGTAGAAGTAGAGACCGGCCCCTTTCTCTTCTTCTTTTTCGGCCAAGGTGATGGGGGTGTCCACATACTTGCGGTAATCTTCCTTGCTGATGTAGCCCGCATCCATCATGGCAAACAGTACGGTATTGCGTCGTTCCAGAGATGCCTTGGGGTGCCTGTCGGGGCGGTAGGCTTCGGGGCGCTGGAGCATGCCGGCCAGCACGGCCAACTCCGGAATGGTGAGGCTATCCAGGGGGCGGCCAAAGTAGTATTTACCGGCGGCCTGGAAACCGTAGTTTCCGGCAGACAGGTACACCTCGTTCATGTAGAACTCGAGAATTTCTTCTTTGGTGTAGGTCTGCTCGATACGGATGGCCGTCATGGCTTCCTTGATCTTACGGGAAATAGAACGTTCCGGCGTGAGGAACAAAAGCTTGGTGAGCTGCTGGGTGAGGGTAGAGGCTCCGCGGAGTTTCTTACCGCTAGAGACGCTTTCCATGATGGCCGAGGGAATGGCCCAGACGTTCATGCCCCAGTGGTTGTAGAATTCGCGGTCTTCGGTGGCCATCACGGCATGGATGGCGTTTTCGGGAATGGAGTCGAAACTGACCCATTCGCGACGCTCCACGTAATATTCGTGGGCAATCTTCCCGTTCATGTCGTAAATGTTGGTGACCAGTTTCGGGTTGATTTGCTCCAGCTGGGAAAGGGAGGGGAGTTCCGGCAAAAAGTGGTTGTAGGTGACCACGACGGCAGCTGCCACAAGCAGAACCGGCACAAACAGGATAAGCAGCCACAGGATGACTTTTTTGTTGATGTAGGCGGCCTTGAGCTTGGCAAGTAACTTTAATATAATGTTTTTGAGCATTTTATATTTCTGCGCAGAACTAGAATTTACAACGCAAATTTAGTAATTCTTTCAAGAATTTTAAACAAAATCCCTTGACATAGGGCCCGATAATGCTATATTTGGGGCACCAATGCGGATGTAGCCCAACTGGATAGAGCGTTTGGCTACGAACCAAAAGGCTCCAGGTTCGAGTCCTGGCACCCGCATAAAGAAGGGTCCCCCTCATGAAGAGGGGGACTCTTCTTTTATTCCAAGTAAAGACGAGAAGCTGGAGCCGCCTCTATTCGTTATTAAGCGCCGCCAGGCGCCCACGCAAATAATCCGCTTAGTCATAGACTCGTAACCGGAGTAAAGCGGATTATTAAGTGCGGGGAGGGTCTTAGGGAGGGGCCCGGAGGGCGCCCTCCCTAGTCGTTATGAATCTGAGCATTGTTTTAGCACCGCAAGGTGCCCACGAAAATAAACCGCCAACCCGAATGTTTTGACTTGAATGTAGCGGTTTATTGAGTGTAGGGGAGGGTCTTAGGGAGGGGCCCGGAGGGCGCCCTCCCTAGTTGTTATAAATCTGAGCTTTATTTTGGCACCGCAAGGTGCCCACGAAAATAAACCGCCAACCCGAATGTTTTGACTTGAATGTAGCGGTTTATTGAGTGTAGGGGAGGGTCTTAGGGAGGGGAACCCCTCCCTAGTTGTTATATGTAATTAAAATTTTATCAAAATAATATGAATTTGGTAACAGTTGTTTGCCCTTTTTCCTCCCGTAAATAGATAAAATTGGCGCCATGACTCACAACCATGATATCTTTTGTAAGGCCTTCCAGAAATTGGTGCTGCGGACGAGAAAGGAGTCATTTATATCTCAGCGGCAACTGTCCAGGGAATCAGGTCTCACGAGGCAATTCATTTCCATGATGGAAAGCGGCAAGCGCATTCCCTCCTTTGAAAATTTTTGCCTTTTGGCTCGGGGTTTGGGTATTTCTCCGGCCGAAATGACGGAGAAATTTCGTTCCATCTACGAAAGGGAGTATCGTAGCATGGAAGAAAAGCTGAAACAGCTTTCCAGGAGGGAGGTCCTGATAGCGGCGGATGCAATCCGCAGCATGGACTACATTAAGCGACTTCGCGGCTGATCAAAAATGAAACATTCAAAAACAATGTTTCATAATTAAACGTTTTAGTTGGGGCGAAAACGGGATTTAGGTGGATTCTCTTCCTAATTAGCAAATCTTTTGCCAAAAAATCCTGTGATTTTGGCTTATTTCCGCTTTTTCTTTGTTTGGCACAGAAATTGCTAAATGTTGGGCGAAATACAAAAAAACGCCCTCTAGGGCAATGTTTAAACAAAAGGGACTCGCGAAAGCGGCCCGTAAAAAAGAGGAAAAGTAAAATGATCAAGCCTTTAGCAGATCGAATCGTCGTAAAGCCGGCCGAAGCCGAACAGAAGACCTCCTCGGGTCTCTTCATTCCGGACAATGCCAAGGAAAAGCCCATGCAGGGTAAGGTCGTGGCCGTGGGCCCGGGCCGCAAGAATGACAAGGGCGAAATCGTCCCGA
>CAMHOW010000002.1 GCA_946186895.1 uncultured Fibrobacter sp. | reverse complement strand
CCGCATTGCTGAAGTCATAGTTGCGTTTCATATATATAATATATATATACATTATTATTTTGTCAATAGGTTTAATTTCCTCTCTCAGTCATATCCCCTGGTAGCATGGTCTCTACCAGCATGGTGTCGGGGGTGAACTGTACGGTAATGGTCCCGCGGGTGGCCGTGTTCAGGTAGGGAATTCCCAAGGAATCGAGTCGTTCCACCACTTGCTTGTGGGGGTGGCGGAACCGGTTCTTCCGACCGCTGGAGACCAGGGCGAGTCTTGGACCTACCGCCGTTAAAAAGTTCCTGCTGCTAGACGTCTTGCTGCCGTGATGGCCCAGTTTCAGCACGTCACTTTTCAAGAAGGCGTGAGACCGGAGTATTTTCTTTTCGCCCGCCACCGTCAAGTCTCCGGTCAAGATGGCGGAATGCCCCAGGCCCTTTACCCGGAAGGTAATGCTCTCTTCGTTGGTCTCTGCGCACCTATCGCTAGAAACAGGGTGCAGGGCCCGAATCTCGAAAAAGTTCTCGGACCAGGAGAACCCCCGGCCGATATCCCGCAGGGGGATTCCCCGTTCCAGCGCCACGGCCATGGTTTTAATCCAGGCGGGTTTCGGCTCCAGCCTTGCGCATTCGCTGATCCAGAGTTCCTTGACGGGAAAACTTTTTACAATCCCGAGGACCCCGCCGAAATGGTCGGCGTCGGCGTGGGTCACCACCAGGGCGTCCAGCGTGAGAATTCCCGAGTGCCGCAGAAACGGCACGATAATGTCCTTGCCGGAATCCCTACGGTCATTGGGCCCGCTATCAATCAGAATGTTCCTGCCCGAAGGCGTGGTGATCAGGATGGCGTCCCCTTGCCCGATGTCGATGGCGGTCAACTTCCAGGAAGGAAGCGTTACATCCCTATAGCTACACACAAAGTAAAGACAACTGAAAAACAGAATACCTAGGACAAACAAGATTCCTCCCAGCCGGCTCCTTCGGGTACTAGGGAGCAACGCGAATACAAAGCCCATCAGCAACAGCACAAAGGGAGGATAGGGCCCCACTGTCACTGAAGCAGCCGAGGAATCGGAAAGCAGGCGTGTCAGTAGGCTCGCACTCCTAAGCATAACCGAGGCGGCGCTGCAGAAGGTCTCCGTCAGAAAGTCGAAGGGCGACAGCAATGCGAAAAGCCCCGCCTCCATGCCCCAAGAAATCAACGGCACGATGATGATGTTTCCGAGCCAGGCGAGGGGAGCGAGAGTCTTGAAATGGTAAATCAAGAATGGCGCCGTTGCCAGGGTCGCGCAGACGGTGGTAAAGGTTGGCTCCAGTATAAAACCCTGGAACTTGCCCCACAGCCTATTCTTCGAAAGACCTTCGGGTAATGCCCTTAGGGGATTGTGGCTAGAGCCGAGAATAATCCCCACGGTAGCCGCCGCCGAAAGCTGGAATCCCGGATTCCAGAGTACCTGCGGGTTCGGCAAAAGTATAAAGATCAGGGCCACTCCCAGGCTGTTCAGCGCACCTGCCGGTCGCTGGAAAAGCATGCCCACTTGTGGCACGGCAAACATGATGACGGCACGGGTCACCGCAGGGGAGCCTCCGGTAACAGGCACGTAGATGGCGAGGAGTAAGATTCCCACCACCCGCACAATCCTGTGGGGGAGTCCCGTCGCTTTCAAAAACGTCATCAGGAGCCCTGCCAAAAGCACCACATGAAAGCCACTAATGGCAAGAACATGTACCAGTCCCGACCGCTGAAAGTCACTCCGCAGAGTCTCGGGTATGCCACTCCTGTCCCCGGCCAAGAGCCCCATCAAAAGCCCCGTTTCCGCCGGATCCAAAAACCGGGAAAGCCTTGCCTTGATCCAGTTCCTGAAATGGTAAAAGCTCCGCTCGGGATTCCAGCTGCCATGCCAGCTTTTCCAATGCTTGAGCTTCCCGTAGGCCATGAGCCCCTGGCCCTCCAGCCACTTGTGTGTATCGAACGCCCCGGGAACCGTCGGAGGCTCCACCGGGTACCAGGCCGCCTCGTAGCAGAGTGAATCTCCGGGTTCTGGCAAAAGGGATAGCGAGCGTTTTTCCGTTAGTCGTACGCGGACCATTCCGGCACCATTTTTGCGATCGCCGTCGCCGTTAGAGTTTGTTGTCTGCACAATAAACGCCACGCCGTTACTCCGGGGGAGTACTGCCTCAATGGTCCCGCAGCCTTCGCTGGGCGGCACCTCTGGTACCGAATTCGCGGACGTTTCTATACCCGAATGTGTCCACGCCGACACCAGAATACTTGCCATTCCCGCCAGCAGAGCCATAAGAATGACTTTCTGGAGAAATTTTCTAGAAATATGGACTAGTGCCCACAATAGAATCAAAAGAATAGCCCCATATTGTGGCGCGTCCTTTGTGGTAATGGTTGCCATCAGTGTCAGTGAGGCTACCAAGGCGGGCTTTCCTGCCAGAGGGTTTGTTAATTCTTGAAAAGAAGAAAAAAACTTCATCTTATGTAATCCTATAGGGCTTGTTTTTGTACTTTTGTGGCATGGCCGGGCTGTCTTTTTTTGCTTCTCTTTGTATAAGACGCTTTTTTGTTGTGAAAAAAGCCTGCCCCTTGTTCATTTTTTTCATTTTTATTTGGGGAACTCTCTTTTCCCTAGTGGCCTGTACCGAATCGTCTGACCCGGAGGTCATTGTTTATCCTAGGGATAGGGAGTTTTATGCCATTTTCCCCAATGATCCCAAGCTAGGAGATTCAATTGAGGCGAATCTTGCTACCGGAATCATGATGATTGTTCATCCGGGTGGACATTATACCCTTTCTTTCGGTGTGGACCCCACTCACGAAGCTCCGAAGATGCAACTATTCCGCTCTTATAAACAACGCGACGGTGAACGCTATGGCTTGTCTAAGATGAAAACGCTAGAACCAAAAATCAGTGGTGATCACTACGTTTTTTCTTTTGTCTGTGAAGAAAATGAAAGATCTAGCTGGGTTCTTACGTTAGTCGAAGACGATACCTATTATCGGGGAAAAATAAGCGACGTAAAGTTTGAAGGTTCAGGAAGTTATTCGGATACCCTTTCCTTGAACCTCATTTCGGTTGGGCTGATAGACCCTATTGAGGGAGCTCCGAGCATGGATAGCCTTTCTCGGTTATTAATCAGTGCATTCCGTAAAAATTATACCAGTATTGTCATTGACACCATCTATGTCAATTATGCGGAAAAGCATCCATCATTGGGAGAAAAGTATCCGGCCGATAGGCACTGGCATGCCGAAAGCCCTTCCGGTGATATGACTCTTTCCGAATTGGGCAATTGGCCTGCTAAGGGGGTGACCGAGGCACTGGATATTGTGCTTGTTCACCGTATTGACGAACTGAATTCCTTGGGATATGCAGGGCTTTTTGCGTCGAATCTTATCGGTGGTGAGAGAAGTACGGTTGTTGTAGGTTCCCACGTTCTTTCCAATGCGGGAGAGCGCCCCTTGGCCGCCGATGAAATTGTAAAGGTGGCGGTCCACGAGACAGGGCATTTCTTTGGACTCAAGCATACCACCTCTACCTGGGCTGATTTGGAAAGCTATCAGGACTTGTCCATTTTGGAAGATGGATTCGAGGATACTCCCTACTGCCCGGAGCTTTTGCAAAGTGGCCTGTACAAGAAGGGTTCGCCTAGTGCAAAGTCCGATTATTCCATGCCGGGTCAGGTGTACAGGATGATGGACCGGTCTGCCTACGGGGTTGCGTTTGACGAGGATAGTTGCCCCGATGCTTACTTGTTTATGTTCCCCGTGAGTTCGGATAAATCCATGAGGGAATTTTCAAGGCAACAGCTGAAGTTCCTAAAACAGAGCCTGATGCTTATTCCCCATTGATTTAGCGCTGCTTAGCCATTTCTATGGCTGCTGCACGGTAGTCGTCTTCAGATGTCCTGTCGGGGGTCCAGACTACGACCCTGTTCCTGCCAGCTTCCTTGCCCTCGTAAAGAGCCTTGTCCGCCATTTGGATACTGCGGTCAGCACCGAGACGTCCGTCGTATTTGGAAACACCCAAGGTGATGGTCACGTTGATAATATAGTCCGCATACTTGATGGACTGATCTTCTACCTGCTCACGGAAGCGCTCTGCCACTACGGCGGCCCCGTCCAGGTCCGTTTCGGGGAGCAACACCAAAAATTCCTCGCCACCGTATCTTCCCACGATATCATAGTTCCGCAATAGCCCGCGTATGGTCTGGGCTACGGATTTTAGTACTTCGTCACCACAGGAATGCCCGTAGGTGTCGTTGATCTTCTTGAAATGGTCTATGTCAATAAATACAAAACAAAGTGGCTTGTGGGACCTGGAAATGCGGCTAATCTCGTTTTCGATATGTTCGTGAATGCTTCTGCGGTTGGGGAGTTCCGTCAGTTCGTCGGTACGGGACATGATGCGCAGTTTTTTATTGGCTTCTTCCAGTTCCTGCGTCCGTTCGTTGACCTCTTGTTCCAGAATTTCCCTATGGGATTGCAGTTCCTTGAACTGGCTCCTGACGGTGCTGTGCATCATGTTGAAAGCTTTGGAAAGCTGCCCCACTTCGTCATCACGCCTGCCGAACCGGATCTCGGGAACATCAAAATTGTCGTTGGTGATTTTTTTCATGTGGCCGATCAGCTTGTTCAGGGGCTTTCCTAAAATGATGAACATCCAAAAAGAGATGAGACAGGATACAATACTTGTGCCGAAAAGGAACAACAGGCTGGATTGCTTGATGGCAGATGCCATAGCCTCGATTTCTTGGCGGGGCTGTAGGGAAATCAGGCCGAACTGGAAGGCGTGACTGAATTCGTAGTTGACTAGGTATTCCTTCCCGTTTTTCAGTTTGACAAAGGTGGGTGCCAGGGATTCATAGTGGTGTGGCTTGATAGGTTCGAAACCTAGGTTCGTAATATTCAGCTGCTTTCGGCCATTCACCAAGAAGTCAGGGTGGTATAAAATTTCTCCGTTTTCTGAAACGGCTATAACGAATCCGTTTTTACCCACCTTACAGTCGGCGAGATACTTATCCAGTCGGGCGAAAGAAAAGTTGGCAAGCAAGATGCCCTTGTCGTTTCCATCCTTGATGACTTCCGATGCGAAAATTCGGGTGGGCAGGGCATGCTCATCGTCAATGCACCACGGGCTAAAGAAAGAATTGTGCTTTGGAATTTTCGAGATGTCGTAATGGATGTGGACCTTTTCGTCTACAAAATCGTTTTCCCTTTCGCAGATCAGCTGGTTCTCGTCGTCGTATAACTCGATGGTCTCGTCGTCGTTGAAAAGGGCCGCAATGTTGTCGCTGTTGAGGTAGCCTCCAGCAGTGGCTGAATCTAGGCTCTGGATTTCGTTTGTGTGGGTGAGGAAGATAATTCGGTTTGCGAACAGACGGATTTCGTTATTGGCGGCAATGACCATTTGCCGTAGTTGGGCCCGGTTGTTGTCGCTGCTCCAGCTGATTAGGGACTTTATCTGCCCCCTAGCGAAAAAGAAGATGCTGATGGTAGCGATCAATACCGTAGAGAGGATCAGGAGCAGCAGGCTCTTGAAGATGGTGCTCTGGGAAAACTTTACGGCTCTGGCTTCTTTCATAGGCTTAGACCTTGAATTTAATAATTAAACGGGTGGTGGTAGGGGCACCCTGGTTCCAAGCCCCTCTTACGCTTTGTTTTACGCAAAAATTGCGTATTTTGTAAATTGCGTGTGGGATATCATTATAATAAGTTCTTTTTAAGGAATATAGCCAAGTTCAACCCTTTTTAGTTATATTTCTCGTAGTCGTTATAACGATAATCTCAAATCCTTAAGGAGTACAAAAATGAAAAAAGGTATTGTTACCCTTCTCTGCGCAGGCATGATCGTTCTTTCCGGCTGCTACGGCAAGAACGCTTGCTTCAACAAGCTTCACGATTGGAACGGAACCCTTGGTGACAAGTGGATCAACTCCATCGTTCACTTCATCCTGTTCTGGATTCCGGTGTACGGCATCTGCTTGTTCCTCGTGGACGGCCTCGTGCTGAACACTGTCGAATTCTGGACTGGTTCCAACCCCCTCGCTTCTGGCGACTCCTACTTCGAGAAGGATGACCAGGGCAACTCCATCGCCGCTGTCAAGAATGCTGACGGTACTCTCTCTGTGGAAGTTACCGCTGCTAACGGCGAAAAGGCCAACCTCACTCTCCAGCGCGACGAAAACGTTGTCCGCGCTCTTGACGCTGAAGGCAACCTGGTTGCTCAGTACGAAATCGAAAAGTAATTACTTACTTTACAGATTTGAAAAAGGTCTCGGCATAAGCCGGGACCTTTTTGTATAGTCATAAAATGTTGCTATGGCAAATGCTTGATGCTGGCCCTCTTGAGCCTGTCGTTTAGCGCCATGCCCAGTCCAGAATCTGGAATGGGGTCTACCAGAATCAAGTCGTATTCGGGCTTGTCCAGTTCGTGCATCAGAGCGTAGAGCTTGGCGGTTGCTTCTACCAGATCTCCTGTTTTGGACAAATTAACAGTCTCGGGAACAACCCCTTCCGTATTCCCGAAGGCGATTCTCGCTGTGCGGGGCGGTAACTGAATGTCTTTTGTTATTGGCCCATAATATAGCGGTACCTGTGGCCTGTAGTGGGTATCGCACTGTCCTGGCGCCGTCATGGGCTGGCCCGGCTTAGAGCTGGAAATGCCAAGCTTGACTTTGCCGAGAACCTTCTCCACCATTTCGGCGGTAATGGCTCCGGGTCTTAGAATAGTCGGAATCTCTCCCAGCAGGGAAACAATGGCGCTTTCTACGCCCACTTGGCAGGGGCCTCCGTCTACAATGCCTGCGATGCGGTCGCTAAGCTGTTCGGCTACATGCATCGCCGTAGTAGGGCTTACATGCTTGAACAGGTTTGCGCTGGGGGCTGCCAAAGGCAGGCCCGACTTCTTGATAATCTCTTGGGCCACGGGGTGCGACGGAAACCGCACCGCTACCGACGGCAATCCGCTGGTACACAAGTCTGGAATGCAATCCTTCTTGGGGAGCACCAGCGTCATGGGGCCCGGCCAATAGGCCTCGGCCAGTCGGTATGCCGCGTCAGGAATGTCCTGGGCTACGTCTTGCAACTGCGCAATGTCTGCGATATGGACAATCAGGGGGTCGAAGGTGGGGCGTTCCTTGGCCGCAAAAATCTTGGCTAGAGCATCGGGATTGTAGGCGTTGCCTGCAAGGCCGTAAACGGTTTCTGTGGGGATAGCAACAACCTGCCCGTCTTGTAACAGACGGGCAGCGTCGTCAACACTTGTCCATGGAGGGTAGGGCACGGCTTATTCCGCAGCGGGCGCGGACTGTTCTTCGTCCTTGCGGCCGAAGGCGAAAACCTGATCGCAGGCAGAGTTGAACCGCTTCCACACCTTGTCGGATTCGCTACGGGGAACGGCGCCCACTTCTTTCCAGAGGCGGCGCAGATGCTTCACCTTGTTCATGGCTCCACCGACGGTTTGTTCGTTCAGGTCTGTCAGCAGGTCTTCGGCCTGTTCGCACAGCAAAATCTTCTTCTGAAGGTTATTCTGCCTTGCCTGTTCCTGAATGTCCAGCTGGTCACGCCTGCGGGTAAAGAAGTCGTCGCAAGTTTCGCGGAAGTTCTTCTGCAACTCGGGTTCTTCCATGCCACAGGATCCCAGCTCGCGCCATTCCTTTTGCAGGTCGCGCACAGCGTCTGCAAGCTGGTTGCTGCCGGCGCTTTCGGCAAACTGCTTGACCTTCTCGATCATCTCTTGCTTCTTGGCCTTGATGTCGGCAATTTGCTTCTTGATTCCTTCGTTCACCTGGGCGTACTTGTCTACAAACTGGTTTACGAAATTTTCGAAGCGGCCATTGATGGTTTCGATGGCTTCTTTCGGCACCATGCCGATTTCTTTCCATTCGGCTTCCAATGCCTTCACCGTATCCACCAGTTCCTGGGTGATGTTCTCCAGGTTCAGGGCTTCCAGCTTGGCGCAGAGCTCTTCTTTCTTTTTAAGGTTTTCCTGCTTGGAGGCGTCCATCTCTTCGAAATGTCCGCGCTTCTTTTCGAAGAAGGAATCGCAGGCGGTGCGGAAGCGGGCCCAGATTTCTTCGGACTTGCTCTTGGGAACGGGGCCGATAGACTTCCAGGATTCCTGCAACTGCTTGAGCTTGCCGGAGGTGGCGTTCCAGTCGGTAGATTCCTTCAGGGCCTCGGCTTCTTCGCAGAGCTTGAGCTTGCGTTCGTAATTGTCTTCGCGGGTCTTGTCCTCTTGCTTCAGGATTTCCTTGTGCTTGGCGTAGAAATCGCTGGTGACCTTCTTGAAACGATCCATGAGGGCGGCAAGGCTTTCCTTGGGCACCATGCCGATGTTCTTCCAGGATTCCTGGATTTCTTGCATGGCCTTGAACTTGTCCTTCCAGAAAATCTCGGCGTTGGCCAAGAGCTCTTCGGCCTTCTGGCACAGGGCCTCCTTGTCGGCCAGGTTCTTTTGCCTCTGGGCTAGGCGCTCCTCGATAAAGGGAGCGCAGTTTTCCTTGATCTTTTCGAACAGACCCTGGAACTTGTCCTTGAATTCGGCAAACTTGGTGGGGGAAATGGGCCCGATGTTTTTCCACTTGGTGGAAAGATTCTTGAGCTTGTCCAAGACATCCTGGCTACCCGGCTCCTTGGCCAGAAGTTCCAGTTCTTCGAGGATAGAAGCCCTATCGTTCTCGTTGTGCCAGGACTGCCACTGGCGCATTTCCTGGAAACGTTCCGTGGCGGCCTTGTATTCCAGCCAAAGCTCGTGGTACTTGAACTTTTGGTCGCCAACGATATCCTTCCATTCCTGGTAGGCATTTCTGAGCTTGAGGCTCAGTTCCTTGAAATCCTCGTTTTCATCGAAAGTCTTGACGCGTTCGATGATGGCCTTGAGCTTTTCGGAATTCTTTTCGAATCGTTCTTGAGCCGATGCATTGAAAGCGGAAATCTTTTCACTCAGCTTGCTGCGCAGGGAGTTGTACTCTTGCAGTTCCGGGTCGTCGCCCTCCAGCAGGGGGAGCTTTTCCCATTCACGAACGATTCCGTGCAGGTGCTTCGAGGTGGTCTCGACGACATCGGTGTCAGCCAGGGCTTGCAGCTGGTCTAGCAGTTCACGACGGCTAGATTCCTTGGTTTCGGCGGTTGCATCTTCTTCGGTAGAGGCTTCCTTCTTCTTGAGGTCCTGAACCTTGAAGAACACCTGGTTGAACTTGCGAATGGCATCCGGCGTCATCTTGGACTTGTTCTCGTTCCATTCGCCTATAATCTGGTCAACTCGTTCCGCACTTTCCTGGACCTTGTTTTCGTTAACCAGGCTTTCCAGTTCTGCATAGGTTTCCATCAGGTGGGCAACCAGGGCCTGCCTTTCGGCTTCGGCCTTTTCGGCGGCGATACGGGCGGCATCGGCTTCGTCACAGAACTTGTTGAAACTGGCGTATATTCCATCCAGGGTGGCCTGTGCAGGGCCCATGCCGAGCCTTGCTGCCTCTTTCATCAAATCTTCGAACTGGGACTTGACAGAAATGGGGTCCTTTTGGGCGGCCAGGTGGTGTGCTTGCTGGATAAGGGCTTCACGCTTGCTCATGAGCAGCATCTGTTCGCGCTTTCCACCATCAGCGGCCTCTTGCATGGCCTTGATCTTGTCGGTGGCGACTTTACGGACAGAGGTGTGCTTAGAAGACTTTGCCACGTCTTGCAATAGGGACTCCGAAGAAAGCTTGTTTACGGCTTCCATGGCGACTTTCTCGATGGGGTCCTTGGCCGCGGCCAGTGCCAGCAGGTTGGCCTTGCCGACCTGCTTTACCAATTCCAGTCGAAGTTCCGAGGAGGGCAGATTCTTGATAAGGTCTTCGGCGTAGCGGGTATCCTTAAGTTCACTGATGAAACGCACGGCCTCGGGGGAGGCTGCACGGAGTTCCTTGAGCTTACGGACAATTTCTTCGAAATAACGGGACTCAGCCAGTCGGCGGACGTGGGCATCTTTGTCGTTTTTTGAAATCTGCGCGAGTGCGGAAATGACTGTCAATTTTTTGACGGCCGCGGTCCGTACGCTTGCTTCTTCATCGTACAGGGCGATTCTTTCAAAGGTGTCCTGATTGGAAGGTCCCATCTCCTCGATAGCTTCGATGCGCTTGTCAGGGTTGGAATTCTGCCATTTCGGTTTAAATGCATCCAGTAAGCTCATAATATCTCCAAGGGTAAAAGGCCTTTTACGGCCTGTCCTTGTAATTTACATAAAAACATTTAGATATGTATATGTTTTTTTAAGAAAATGCGTTTTTGTGGTTATAATTAGGTCACTAACCCCTCTTTTTGAGCTAAAAACGCTGTTTTTGGGGGCGAATTTGAAAAAAACAGGGGAGGGGTGTTCCTTGGCCCCTCATTTTTCTATCTTTTGGCCCGTGAATTTTGTAAAGACCACTATACACTTTCAGAATTCCTCACGGTCCGTGACTCTTCACGTACCGTCTTTGGTGTTCCATGGACTTCCCTTTTTGAAGTTCCTGTTGGTGGTGGGCTTTTTACTTTTCCTTGCGCAGTTTACGGCGACGACGGTTTACCATGGCTTTTTGAACCATGTCCTGGATGACCGTGCCGAACTGGACCGGGACCTGTCCCAGATTCAGGGAACCCTGGATTACCTGAACCGCACCTCTGCGGATTTCCTTGGCGATGAACAGCGGCTCCATTCCAAGTATGGCCTGCCCCTGCCCGACGAAGAGGAGAGAAACTTGGGCACCGGTGGCTCCGTGGAACCCAGGTCCAAGCTGCTTATGGAAACGTCTCCGGTGTTCGAGAAAATGGCGAACCTGAGGGATGAGGCAAACCGTTTGCATGGCAAGCTGGATAACAACAGTGGCGCCTTCAGCGACTTGACGGACTTTATCAAGCAGAAACAGTCCGCATGGCGCTTTGTACCTTCTATTTCTCCGACTCAGGGCCGTTACGCTTCTTCTTTTGGCCCCCGCATTCACCCTGTCACGGGTGAGGTGGGAAAAATGCATTATGGCGTAGATATCGCCAATGACCGCTGGACGCCTATCTTTGCCGCCGCCGATGGGGTGGTGGATGTGGCCCAGATGAGCTCTACCTTTGGAAACTTCGTGACCATCAATCATGGCAACGGTATAGTGACCCGCTATGGTCATATGCAGATGTCCCTGGTCAATCCGGGTCAGTTTGTCCGTCGTTACCAGATTATCGGTTATATGGGAAACACCGGCCGTTCCGTTGGCCCCCACCTCCACTACGAGGTCTGGGTGAACAACGTGGCTGTGAATCCCCTTGCCTATATGCTCCCCGGCGACTACGCCGTGGATTGAGCGCCCCTGACCTGTTCCGCAAGGTGGCACCCTCCGGGGTAGCAGTAAGGGAAAACCCCTAGGGGTTTATCTTGAAATACATCTTGTTCCTTTCCTCCCTGGTGGCGGCCTGTCCTCAGTTTGTGGAAATATTCCCGGATCCGACAGAGGTGGCGGACCAGCAGGGGGAGTTCGTGGAAATCCGCATGGATTCTTCCTTTAGGGCGGAATCCCTATTCGTTTCCCTGGATGGAAAGTCTCCACTCCGGTATGCCTACCCACAGGCGGCCCGTATGGTTCTTTCCCATGAAAGGATCGTGTGTCCCGAGAAGGGCGGTGCAGTCTGCGAGGATCTGGGCGGATATACGCTTCCCAACTCCAGGGAGTCCGTCTGGAAGTTACAGGCGGGCTCCTGTACAGATTCGGTTTCTCTGGACAAACCGAAAGCGGGAAAGTCGTTCCAGCGTAAAGGTTATGGGGACCAGTGGTTTCTGGAAGAGCCCTCCCCGGGGTACGGCAATCCTCTTTACGAGTTGGATCTAGACGATTGTGGCTTATCGCGGGTGGAGTATGAATGCAGGGACAACCACTGGTGGGTGTCCGGCAGGCTTTCGGGTTGCAAGGAATCCTGGCTGCATTATCGGTATCGGGACCTTTTTAGGCTTGATGGAGATAGGGTGGATTCGCTGCACGTAAAAGAATTTTTTTCTTTCTCCGTGCCCGTCAAGGGGCCGGTCTGGCTGCATCTGCAAGTCCCTGAAGACGAGATTTCCGTCAACAACAGTCTGGACACGCTACTGGCCGTGGTGGGCAATTCGCCCCTGATGGTTACAGAAGTCCACCATTGTCCAGAAGAGCCCATGCCGGAATGGGTGGAAGTATATAACGCGTCCCGGGTAAAGCTTCCTTTGTCTAGAATAAGACATTGTAGTCGGGGCGGTTTTTGGGGTGTCGCAGGCGATTCCATCGGCCCTTACGAGAGTGTTCTTGTATCTAGGGATACGGCGACTTTGCGGGAACAAATTGTCTATCGTGATGTGTCCCTGGTTCAGGCTTCCATAGGGTATCTGAACAATACGTCGGGCTCCTTTTCTCTTTGTTTTGGTGAGGCGGTTGTGGATAGTGTCAACTGGGACAAGTTTACAGTGGACTGCCCCCTTGGATTCAACCCCAAGACGGGAATGGCCGAAAATACGCCTGGATTTCAGGGGAAGCATTCTGAAAAATATGGGCAGAATCCTTTCTTGTACAAATTGTCGACCAGGGTGTTGCGCAAAAGGGGGGAGCCCTTGCGGGTACGGGTGGAGAGTGACCAGGAAGTGGTACTGAGCCTGTTAGATAGTGCGGGGCAGATGGTATGGAAGCAGAAGACCCCGGCTATGTCCAATACTTGGTGGAATGTCCCGGTGCAACAGTATGCGGGGGTGGGGGCGGCCTATATCAAACTGTCGGCGGGAGCTTTTGAAAAGGTGGTGGGAATTGTCGTTCGTCCGTAGCGTCGTGGTTATATTGGTGATGGCGGGAGTATCCTTGGGCCTAGGCTTGGATTCGCCTGTGCCTTTTGCAAAAAAGTTTGCGGTACAGTCTGCAGGGCTTCCTGGGTGGTATTCTAGCCCGGCCAGACGGGGAGTCCCGTCTTTTGGTTTTTCTTATTGGAGTGTCCCTGAAGTTCCTGACGAATGGGCCATGAGTGCAGCGGGAGAATGGGGTAGTAGCGGGTATCGCATTGCCTTCTTCTACTACTACAGCGAAATGGATAGCCTTTTTAGGGAACATTATGGAGAAATAAATGCGGCCTATGGCCTTGGCCCTGCCATGTTTGGGGCAAGCTACGGAACCTTGCTCGGGTGGGTTCCTCGTGGGGCCCGCTGGGTGCGCCATCGGCTGAAATTGGGGGCTGGGCTGGAATGGGGGCCCTTTTATGGAAGCCTTTGGGCAATGGGCTTTACCGACGATACCTGGGGTGGATGGGGGAGCGTTTCCTGGAAACCGGCGGAGATGTTTTCCCTGTCGGTAGAGTCTGATGGCGAAACCTTGGGGCTTGGGCACTCGTTTTTATTTAAATACGGTTCGCTTTCCGGATTTTATCATTTTCCTCGATTTTGTGTGGGTGTAGAGTTGGTCTTGAATTTGAAATTCTTGGAATGGGGTGGAACCCGCGGTTTTGGTAACGGAAATCTAGGGTGGAATGGGCTATGGGTCCGAAAAAAATTGTATCTTCAGAAATATGACAGCGATTCCTAAAATCGGAAATATTGACTGGGCCCTGGCTTCGGCAGCCATCGGCGTCCTCCTTGTTGTAGTTTGCGTGGTCTGTGTGATGCTGCTCAGGGATGGCCGCAAGAAGCAGAAATTCTACAAGCGCTTTGGCAAGAACGTCGGTGAGAGCCTTGTAGTGTTGTCCCAACACTTGGAGTACCTGTATAGTTTGCCCCTTTTTGCCGAGGAGCCCCTTTTGGAACGGCTGGTTCAAGGGCAGAGTTTCCAGGATTTGCTCGACTCAAAGGATTGGGGCCGTATGCGGCTGTTTTTCATGGAAACCGAAAAACACAGGGATATTCCATTTCTCTTTTCGGTAAAATTGGATGATAGGGATGTTTTGTGGTATGAACTGCGGTGCTTTACCCATCGGGTGTCCGTGTCAGAATTCCAATATGTTTGCTTCATAAAGAACATTACCAGGGAACAGGAAAGCCGTAGGGACCGCAAGGTGTTGCAAGACAACCTGGACCTGATGAGGAAGACGACTGAAGCCTTTTTGTGGAGCTTGGATGTAGAGAAACGGTTGGTGAAATTCTTGACGCCCGTTCCAAATGATGATTTTTTGGTGGTTCCGCAGTCAGCGGGTGGTATTGAGTTGTCGAACATTGTATTCGAAGAAGATGTGGCTCTTTTGGAAAAGTTGATGAACCGCTATATTCGGGAATACAAGGACGATAAGAGTGGTGCCGAAAAAGATAAGCTGTACCCACCAGTGAGAATTCGCCTGTATAACAAAAATGGGTCGCTAGTTTGGTATAACCTCCGTGGTTTGCTTTCTTATGACTTGGAAGGGAATTTGGTATTTCAGGGGGTGGCAAACCGCCTAGACCTGATGATGGACAACTTTATCTTTGACCCAGATCAAAACGAGAATGCCTTGTTCTCGGCGGCAATGTCTTTGCCTGACTTGCGTGTGTTCTGGGTGGACCGTGACTATAAGATTCTTGGAGCTAACCAATGCTTTGCTAATGCCTTCAAGATTCAGGATTTGTCTTCTATTCAAGGAATGGCTTTGAGTAGCGTAGTGGATTCTAAGCCGTTACTGGTTTTTAGCAGGGTTCTGTCGGAGGTTTTTGAAACGGGGCGTCGCATATCCTGGATATCAGAGGGCGATAAGTTGGATGAACCCATGATTTTCAATGTGGTTCCGCTGAAGGTGGAAACAGGTGTTGTTCATCAGGCCTTGTGTGCCTACATTAGAATAGTTCCTAAAAACAAAGAGGTATAAGATGAAAAAAATGTTTGGACTTATGTTCGGTATGGCTCTGGTTGTTGTGGGTTGTAACGAAACGCCAAAGCAAGAGGCTGTTGTGGAGCAAAAGGCTCCTGCTGCCGTGGCGGCTGTAGCCCCTGCGACTCCGGCCCCGGCTGCCGAGGCTGCTCCTGCGGCAGAGGCGCCTAAAGCGACTATAACGAATGTTGACTGGGATAAGGCTCTGGAGATGAGCAAGGCGGGTGCCGTGCTTATTGATGTGCGTACTCCTGCCGAAGTGGCTGAAGGCATGGCTCCTGGCGCTATCAACATCCCGCTTCAGGAAATTCAGCAGCGTTTGGCTGAATTTCCTAAGGACAAGGACTTGCTGATTTACTGCCGTAGCGGCAAGCGTAGCATGGCCGCTTCCAATTTCTTGATCGAAAACGGCTACGAAAAGGTGTTCAACGTGGTGGGCGGATTCTTGGCCTTCCCGAAGCAGTAATGCATGAACTTTCTGCAGCTTGCACTTGAAGAGTCTTTCTTCTCGATAGGCGTAAGCCGCCCCAATCCGGCGGTGGGTGCGGTTGTAGTAAAAGATGGCTTGGTTGTGGGCAGGGGGCGTACGCAGAGCCCCGGGAACGCCCATGCCGAAGTCATGGCTCTGCGTGACGCGGGCGAGCTGGCCCGCGGGGCGGCCATTTACGTAACCCTGGAACCCTGCTGCCATTATGGCCGCACGCCCCCCTGCACAAAGGCCATCATCGAGGCGGGAATCTCCGAAGTCTATTACGCCCATGCAGACCCGAATCCTGCTGTCCGTGGAAAGAGCCGTGGCATTTTGGAGGCGGCAGGTATCAAGGTTTACGAAGGCAAGGACGCTTGCCTGCGGGCTCATGCCGAAAGCGGCTGGAGCGATAGTTGCTCTGCCGAAGGTTGCATGACCCTCGCTCCAGATGAATCGGAAAATGAGGGCTCTGTTGTCTTTGCCGAAATAGAAAGATTCTTTGAAGCTTACGATTATTTTGTACGTAACAAGAGGACTTTTGTAGAAGTCAAAGTCGCCATCTCTGAAAACGGCCTCATGGGAATGCTGGATAACCGAGGTGTTCCCGCCCCCTTGCGCATTACAGGGTCGGGAGCTGCTTGCTGGAACCATGAACTGCGGGCCATGAGCGACGCTATTCTGGTGGGGGCGGGAACGCTCCTGGCCGACAACCCCTCTCTGAATGTCCGCTATGCACATGGCAACAACCCTGTAAAAGTTTTGTGGGCCGGGCATCACGAGTTTACGGAATTAGAAGCTTCAAGATTGAAGTTCTTCTCGAAAACGGCGGGTGGTGATAAGGTGGACCCCGCAGCTTCTCTTGTTTTCACTTGCGTCAAACAGCCCGCTATCAAAAGTGAAACAATCCTTTTAAGTGGTAATACTTTTGAAGAAAACTGGACGCAAATGCTGGATGAGCTTTCCCGCCGTGGAATGCACCGCTTGATGGTGGAACCCGGTGCGCACTTGTCCGCAAAGATTTTCAACGATTCAGTCGCTCAGGGAGAAAAGACCTCACCGTTGTGGAACCGCCTGGACCTGTGGAAATCCACCGATCCTTCCGTAGAAAGGCCTGTTGCCCAGGAAGGTTGCGAAGGCCTGCCGTTCCCCGGTGTGCCTGATTCCGCCGTCGCCAAGGAATCGGCCATGATTGGCCACGACATATTGACGGTGTATTACCCGTGATAAATTTTTTTTCTGATAGTCGTCAAGAATTGTTGCTTTCTTGATGTGTTTTTAGTATATTATGGATAAAGGAACCGACTTGACTGGTTGCCGCCTGGCCCTAGGCCAGTTTTCTATATGGTATAACAAAAGAGGAATCATGGCTCGCGAAATACGAGAGACCCCGATTTTGTTCGGCGAGGATGCTCGCCGGTTTTTAGCCCGTATGGAAGAACGGCACCCGGAACCTCCGGAAGTTCGTGCCCAGCGCCTGCGGGATTACGAATTTATGAAAAAGGCCTACGAACTTGGCATGGCTGAGAAGCGTGCCCGTGAAGCGGCCAACGGAGGTATCGACCCGTGCTTCAGAACAGTGTAGTCTCACTGTTATTGTCATTGTGCAAAACACATGACACTCGTCTTCTTTTTCATTGCGAGCCCTCCCGTTTTCATTGCGAACCCTCTTGTTGTCAAAGCGAACCCTTTCTTTGTCATTGCGAGGGGCAGAATGCCCCGTGGCAATCTCTATCCTGTTTTATATGACTCCTGCAGTGTACATTCTTTTTAATAGACCGCGCGGAGTTCTCTATACGGGTGTTACCAATGACCTGCATAGAAGAATGTTAGAACACAGGCAAAGATTGCATGGATTTACGGCTAAGTATAATGTGACAAAATTAGGGCATTGTGAGTATTTCCATGATATAAGGGATGCCATATTGCGTGAAAAACAGATAAAGTCTGGTAATCGAAAAAAGAAAATAGAACTGATTGAGTCGCAAAATCCCGAGTGGAAAGATTTGCTTGAAGATTGTCTATAAATTAGGAAAGAGATTGCCACGGCCTAACGGCCTCGCAATGACACACGAGGCGAATGCTGCGGCAGACTGCTTGCAGTCTGACATAGCTGAGCCGATGTTGTCATATGCACGCATAATGACAATCTAGACCCTCACACGAGGCGGATGTATTTCGATTTGATGGATCTTGTCGGGTAAAAAAGGTCAAAAGAGGCCGATTACGAGCCAATATTGAGGCTTATACTCATAAAACGTAATCAAAAATTTACTTGCGGGGGGGGTAAACCTGTTTTTATATTAACTAACAATATAATCCGCATTTATGGAGCTGACTATGTTCAAAGCGAAAAAAGAAACAACAATTCTCTGTGGGTTAGCCCTTCTTGTTGCGTCGTTTATGGGGTGCGGCGATAGTGCGTCTGCGAATGATACGGGGGAGGCAGAGCAGGGAGAAACCATCACTTCTTCGGCAGGTGAAGAACCCGTTGTTTCCTCACAAAATGTTTTTAGTTCCTCTAGTACCGAAAATTCCGTTCCCGGCTTGTCTAGCAACATACAGCCCAGTTCTAGTTCTGTGAATCAGAACGAACAAAAATCTTCCCAGAGTACACGGTCATCTTCATCAAAGAAAGTGGAAAGTTCTAGTGCGAAGAGACCCTCCGATTTCAATGGGCTTACACGCGAAGACTTCTTGAATGACGAAGTTGAATATTTGGAATTTGAAGACGAACGTGACCACCAAAAATACAAGTACGTAAAAATAGGCTCTCTTTATTGGATGTCGCAAAGCCTGAACTATTCGGATAGTGTAAACACTAAGAGCCTTACGGAGGGAAGAAGTTTCTGCTACAACGATAATCCGTCCAACTGCGATATTGCGGGTAGGCTTTACACTTGGGGTGCCGCTATTGATTCTATAAAGGTCGTGGCAGATAGCGGGGGGTGGCGCCTCTGTGGTTTGTATGCAAAAAAGTGTGCGTTGCAAGATAATAGCATTATACAGGGTATCTGTCCTGAGGGATGGAGATTGCCGAATGTTTCTGATTGGTCCGGCCTTATTTCCACAGTCAAAAAAGATAAAGTCGAGGATAAGGCTCTCTCAGTAGCAGAATGGCTTAGGGCAAAAGTTGGCTGGGATGTCGACGAGTATAGTGTAAATGGTTCGGATACCTATGGGTTTTCTGCCATTCCTGGTGGAGACAGGGATAACAATTATGGAGGCGATGGATATGATGGACTCCACGATATTGTGTCTTTTTGGAGCGCCTCCCCAGACAGGGGTGATGTGAGTGACGCCGGAGGCATTTTGAGTGCAAGGACATACGGATTAAGGGGCAATTGTAATGCGAATTCCGAATGTACTACAATAGGCCGCAGAAGAATCACCAACGGCCATTACGTCCGTTGCGTCAAGGATTCTGAATAAAGTAATCGTTGCGGTTGCGAGGGAACACCGTGACCGAGCAACCTCCTGCGTAGCGAAACCCATTTGCGAGGCGAGAGGGCATAGTTGCTAAGCAAAAAATCCGGAGGGTAGCGACGAACAAAGTGAAGTTGCGACCGACGGTCTTTTTTGCAGGCGACTGTGCCCTTGAGACTCGGATTATTTAGGGGGCGTTGCGGGGTGTCCCCGCAGAGGGGGTAGGCAAAGACTACAGGCTTTGCCGAGGGGGAGGCTTCCCCCACACCCCACATTATTGATTTATCTGTCGTCAGTTCTCAGTCCTCAACATATAATTTGGCGCCAAAGGCGTGACTATAGGTAACTCACAACTCATAACTGACAACTCATTACTAATTTCACACCCCACATTCCTACCCCCTAGCCCCACGCTTAGGTTTTCCTTTGGCAAAAATCATTTTTACCGCTTGATTGATTCCGAAATCCGAATTCTGAATTCCGAAATTTCTACATTTGCCCCCGTATGTTTACAGGTATCATTCAAGCAACGGGTGAGATTGTTTCCCTTGTGCCCCGCGGCGACGCCCTTTCCATGGTGCTCCGGGCCCCTGGCTTTTTCAAGAACTGCAAGCTGGGCGACAGCGTGGCAAACGATGGCGTATGTCTTTCGGTAGAATCCTGCACCGCAGATGAGGCTACTTTCTGCCTGATGCACCAGACGGTAGAAAATACCGCCTTCAAGCAGGCTGCCCCCGGCAAGCTGGTGAACCTGGAACTGCCCTGCAGGGCGGACAGCTTTATGGGCGGGCACTTTGTGATGGGCCACGTGGACTGTATTACCGAGGTTATCCAGGTGGTGCCCCGGGAGACCGGTGTAGAGGTGGACCTGAAGATGCCTGCCGACCTAAAACGCTACATAATCCGCCGAGGATCCATTTCTCTGAACGGCATCAGCCTTACGGTGGCCGAAAAATTTGAGGATTCCATCCGGGTATGCATTATCCCGGAGACCCTCGCCCGTACCAACCTCCGCAACTGGGTGGCAGGAACCGTGGTGAACGTAGAAGTGGATATGCTGGGCAAGTATATCGAGAATTATCTGAAGGAACGTGACCTTGCTTAATACCATCGAAGAGGCCATAGAGGATTTTAGGAACGGCAAGTTCTTGATCGTAGTCGATGACGAAGACCGCGAGAACGAGGGCGATTTTGTCATCGCCGCCGAGAAGATTACGCCCGAAAAGGTGAATTTCATGCTTCACGAGGGTAGGGGAGTGCTGTGCGCACCGCTGCCAATCTCCCGCTGCCACGAGCTGAATTTGACCCGCCAGACGGCGGAGAACACTTCCATGCTGGGAACACCCTTTACCATCATGGTAGATAAGATTGAAGGCTGCACTACGGGGGTTTCGGCCCATGACCGTGCGGCTACCATCCAGGCCCTTGCCGACCCGAACTCCAAACCCGGGGACTTTGGACGCCCAGGGCACATCTCGCCCCTGTATGCCCAGGAAGAAGGCGTGCTCCGCAGGGCTGGCCATACCGAGGCCGCCGTAGACCTGGCAAAGCTGGCCGGGCTTCACCCTGCTGCCGCCCTCATCGAAATCATGAACGAGGACGGCACTATGGCCCGCATGCCCCAGCTGGAAGAAGTGGCCAAAAAGTTCGGCCTCAAGATTATCTCCATCCGGGACCTGATTGACTACCGCCTGAGAAACGAAAAACTGGTGCAACGTGTGGCTGCCCCCCACGTGTCCACCAAGTACGGCGACTTTACCGCCTACGCCTACAGGAGCAAGACCGACGGTGTGGAGCATGTGGCTTGGGTGGCCGGCGACCCCGACTTCAGCAAGCCGGTTTACGTGCGCGTCCATAGCGAGTGCCTTACCGGCGACATTTTCGGGAGCCTGCGCTGCGACTGCGGCGAACAGCTGGCCTCCGCCATGAAGTTCATCGGCGAACACGGCGGCGTCCTTTTGTACCTGCGTGGGCAGGAGGGCCGTGGAATCGGGCTGTGCAACAAGCTTCGGGCCTACGAGCTGCAAGAGAAGGGCATGGACACGGTGGAGGCGAACCTTCACCTGGGGTTCAAGTCGGACCTGCGCCAGTACGGTACGGGGGCCCAGATCCTTGCGGACCTGGGGGTGCGGGAGATGCGTCTCTTGACCAACAATCCCAGCAAGATCTCGGGCATTTCGGCCTACGGCCTTAAGATTGTGGAGCGTGTCCCCATAGAGATCAAACCCAACGACAAGAACAGGTTCTACCTGCTCACCAAGCAGAAGAAAATGGGGCACCAGCTGCATGTGGATTCCGACGCATCGGCGTCTGACGAAAAGGTTTAAAAAGAGGGTAAGTAAATGGTTAAAGAAATCAAGAATTCTCTGAACGGAGCGGGCCTAAAGGTGGCAATAGCCGTCGCCCGCTTCAACGAGGTGGTCACCGACAAGCTCCTGGAAGGGGCTGTCCGTGAACTGGAACTGCTGGGCGTTGCCGACAAGGACATCACCGTGGTGCATGTGCCGGGCGCCTTCGAACTTCCGGGCGTGTGCCGTAGGCTCGCCGATTCTAAGAAGTACGATGCCGTGATGGCCGTCGGCGCCGTGATCCGTGGGGAGACCAGCCACTACGACGTGGTGGTGAACGCCTCTACCGGCGGTGTGGCAAGCATTGCTGCCGAAGGCAAGCTCCCCGTGATTCTCGGGATTCTTACCACCGACACTGTGGACCAGGCCATGAACCGCGCAGGCCTCAAGGCCGGAAACCTGGGCTCTAACTGGGCCGCCACCGCTGTGGAAATGGCTAATCTTTATAAGAACATTTAAATGAAAAAGTTGATTCGGATTTCGGATTTAGGATTTCGGAATTTTACTCTAGATAAACAATTCCGAACTCCGAACTCCGAATTCTGAATTAGTTAGAAGATCTACTTATGAATAAAAGTTATAGACCTGCCCGTGTTTTTGCCATGCAGCTCCTGTATGCTATGGAGATTACGGGCGCGACTGCGGGGGAGGCCCTTCCGGGTGTTTTGGAATCCCAGCCCCTGCAAGACGACCAGAAAAAGTACGGGATGAAGCTTGTGGACCTGGTACAGGCCCATCGCGAAGAACTGGACGAGGACATCAAGACTTGTTCTGTTCATTGGGAAATTGACCGTATTGCAAGAATTGACCGCATCGTGGCCCGCATCGCCATGGTGGAACTTTTGTTCGTCCCGGATATCCCCGTGAAGGTTGCCCTGTCCGAGGCGGTACAGATTGGAGCCAAGTACAGCACCGATTCGTCGGGCGCCTTTGTGAACGGGCTTCTTTCTGGGTTCATGAACAAGCGTGGAATCAGTACCGGTATTCAAAATAAAAAGGATAACTAGTCGTGATTAAAGAAAAGTGGATGAAGCATATTTTCGCAGGAATCTCCTGCCTTGTGGCCCTGGTGGTCTACGCCATGACCATGGCGCCTACGGTTTCCTTCTGGGACTGTGGTGAATTTGTCGCCTGTGCGAATACCCTGGGTATTCCTCACCCCCCTGGAACTCCGTTCTTCGTGTTCTTTGCCCGTGCGGTCATTGTGCTGCTACCCTTCGTAGAAGAAATTGCGAAGCGTGTGAACTACATCTCCGTGGTGAGTTCTGCGGCTACGGTTTACGTGACGGCTCTCTTTGCCTGGGAACTTTTGGCATCTGTCCTCAAGACCGACGCCCTAGCTGAAAAGATTTCTGGCAAGGTCCGTACCATGGTGCTTGCTACCGCCGCCCTGGTGGCTGGTTTCCTTCTGACATTCTCTGATACCTTCTGGTTCAATGCGGTGGAAGCCGAAGTCTATGGCGTGGCCATGTTTATCTTGATGCTCATCTCTTACATGGGCCTTCTGTGGTTCAACAAGAGGAACGAGCCTTCTAGCGACAAGATCCTTATCTTCATCTGCTACATCGCCTTCCTTGGCGTGGGAGCCCACCTCTACACTATGCTTACGGTGCCGGCGGTGTTTGTCCTTTTGCTTGTTGCCGAACCCAAGAAGATTGTGGAACGCATCCCCATCTGGATTACGGGTACGCTCCTTTGCTCCGTGATTTACATGGTGTCAGCCTTTATCGAAATTTCTCTGGTCTGCCTGATTGTGCTTGCAATCCTTTCTGCGATAAAGCCCTTTGCGCCTAACGTGAACAAGGCCATTCGCCTGTCGCTGGCCTTTGCGTTCTTCGCTTTGGTCGGTTACAGCACCCATCTTTATATCCCCATTCGTTCTGAGCTGAACCCCATTATTGACGAAAACGATCCGGAAATCAACATCCGCGACGAGCAGGGAAATCTGCAGCTCGGCAACTTGTTCAAGAGCGAAAACTGGGAGTCCTTCAACAACTTTGTGGAACGTAAGCAGTACGGCTCCGAAAGCATGCTGAGCCGCGCCTTCTACCGTCGTTCACAGCTGGCTCACCAGGTGCTTGCCTTCCCCAGCATGAGCTATGGTGGATACCAGATGGCCCAGTACACCCCCTACAAGGTGGGTGGCGTAAACTACGCCAACGGGGTCTATACCTTTGATGCTTCCGAGAACGAACCTCTGGAACGCTTCGGTATCAAGTTCCCCACACAGATGAGCTTCATGGGCGACGCGGTACTCCCGCAGCTCTTGATTTTCTTGCTGATGAACGGCCTTATCGTGATGGTCTGCGCCTTCGTCTGGAAGCGCAACAGGAACTTGGGCCTGTACATGTCGGTACTCTACGGTCTGTGCAGCCTGGGACTTCTGTTCTACATCAACTTTGCAGATGGTACCCGCATGGAACAGCGGGAACACGACTACTGGGTGAGCATCATGAACAGGAATGTTCAGGACTTGAACAGCCGTGGTGCCGCTATCCCCATGGTTCCCGATCCTAACGACCTGATCGACTTGCGTCAGGATATCGAACGTACCAAGATCCGCATAGAGGTGTTGCGCCAGAAGAATGCCCCGGCCGCAAAGATTGCGGACCTGGAGAAAAAGCTTTCGTCCCTGCAGAACACTCCCGCATGGCAGAGCTGGCAGAAGATCGAGAACGGCTTTGCCCAGGTGGGTAGCCGTGCTCCTTTCCCGGACGCTGTCCACATGGAAGTTCGCGAACGTGACTACTTCTATACGCCTGCCTTTATCTTCATGAGCCTGATTCTCGGCATCGGTGCCGGAATTCTGGTGCTGACCTGCGCCACGGGCGCCTACGCCACTTTTGCAAGCCCGGTCGCCGCCGTGCTTATCCTGTTGTCGTTCCTCGTGCCTTGCATTTCCAACTACAAGGAACACGACCGTTCCGGCCTGTGGGTTCCTTGGGATTATGCTTACAACCTGCTGAATAGCTGTAGGCCCAACGCCATCCTCTTCACCAACGGTGACAACGATACCTTCCCGCTGTGGTTTGCACAGGAAGTGGCCGGTATCCGTAAGGATGTGCGTGTGGTGAACCTTTCTCTGGGCAACACCGACTGGTATATCAAGCAGATGCTGGACAACGAGCCTGTGCTGAAGCTCAGCTATGACAAGGCTGCCATTGACCGTGACATGGTGCTGGACAACAGTTCCGCCTCCAATCCGAATCATCAGGTTTCTACCTGGGTCAAGAATGCGAACCGCCTGATGCCCCAGCTTAAGTCCCGTATCGACCAGATGGAAGGCCAGGAGCTTTCGCCTGCCGACTCTGCCAAGCTGTTCCAGTTCAAGGTGCATTACCAGGTATGGGATGCCTTTGTAGATTGGGCGAACCGTACCCGCAGCAGCATGATGCTCACCCAGCACAAACTGGTCATCGACCTTGCCTTGCAGAACATGGACAAGCCCATTGAGATTTCTACTACGGTGGGAACATCCAACTTTATGGGCCTTGAAAAGTACATGGTGCAGGAGGGCATGGTCTACAACCTTGTCAAGGGCGATCTGGAGCCCAAGCGCAATGCCTTTGACGCTGCCTACACGGCTGCCCTCATTGATTCCGTGTACAAGTTCCGCGGCCTGGGTGATGGAACTGCCTTCATCAATTCCGAAACGGAAAGGCTTCTTTCCAGCTACATTTCCCTGTACTTGCAGATTTCCTTCGACGTTCGTGACCAGATTTCTACGCTGCGTCAGGCACACCCCTTTACGGCTGACAAGAAGGCTGCCGTGGATAGCCTTGCTCTGCAGGCGGCCAAGTATCTGGAACTGGGCATGCGCCAGTTCCCCAGAGAATGGCGTTGCTACTGGGCTGCGGCCTTCGTGTTCGAGGCTGCTGGTATGAAGCAGGAGGCCTTGAATGTCTTGAGCAAGGGCATTGCCACGATTCCCGACTACGAAGAGGGCGGAAAGGCAAGACTTGCCATGAGCTTGCAGCAGATTTCGGCTATGTCTGACGAACCCTTGCAGGTAGAGGATGCACAGCCCAAGACTGATTCTTCTAGCGCTGCGAACGATACGGCTGCCGGCGAGCAGGATTCTGCCGTCGAAAAGCCTGATTCAACCCCCACGGTGGCAATGGCGGAGTAGTTCGAGGTGAAAATGGATTTATCGATGGTCATCCCGGTCAAGGAAGAAAGCGAAAATCTTCCTGAACTGCTCAAGGAAATCGTAGCGGCCATAGAGCCTACGGGCTTTAGTTACGAAGTCATCATTATCGATGACGGCAGTAGGGACAATACCTGGGATGTTGTAGAAAACCTTTCCAAGGAATACCCCTTTATTCGCGGGTTCCGTTTCCAGTTCAATTGCGGCAAGGCCGATGCGCTTGCCCTGGGCTTTTCCAAGGCCAAGGGTAACTATGTGGCTACCCTGGATGGTGACTTGCAGGACGACCCCCTGGAAATCCCCAAGATGATAAAAATTCTGGAGGAAGGCTACGACCTGGTTTCCGGCTGGAAAATCCGCCGTCTGGATCCCTGGCACAAGACCTGGCCTTCCAAGCTTTTCAACCTGACCGTCTCTATGGTCTGCGGAAAAAGGCTTCATGATTTCAACTGCGGGATCAAGGCTTACCGCCGCTCCGTGGTACGCTATATCGAACTTTACGGCGACTACCACCGTTTTATTCCCGTTATGGCCAAGTGGCAGGGCTTCCGCATTACCGAAATGCCCGTGGCCCACAGGGCCCGCGTCCATGGGGTTTCCAAGTACGGAATTTCCCGCCTAGTGTCTGGATTCCTGGATTTGGTGTCCCTCATGTTTATGCGGAGCTTCTCCACCAAGCCGCTTCATTTCTTTGGCCTGGTTGGGCTCCTGTTCATGCTGCTTGGCCTTGGCGTTTGTGGCTACTTTGGCTACGAATGGCTCCAGACGGGTGCCCTCCATGTGCGTCCCCTGCTTTTGGCGGGTCTTTTTGCCCTGGTCATGAGCGTCCAGTTTTTCTCCTTGGGCCTTTTGGGCGAAATGGTGAACGGTCACCGCAAACAGACTTTCCCCATTGCCGATACTCTTGGAGAAGAGTGATTTTGTAGATTGTAAGAGAATGTAGAGGAACTATATGTCTTATCCGAAAAGCCTGGTCATCATACCCACCTATAACGAGAAGGAAAATATCCTCCTTATCATGAAGGCTGTGTTGGAACAGAATTCCTGTTTAGAAATTCTGGTGGTGGACGATGGTTCTCCCGATGGCACCGGCGATATGGTGGAACAGGAATCCAAGAATAATTCCCGCGTACACCTAATCCGCCGTAAGGGCAAGATGGGCCTGGGTTCTGCCTACGTGACAGGCTTCAAGTGGGCCCTGGAACGGGACTATGAACGTGTCTTCGAAATGGATGCTGACTTTAGTCATTCTCCTACGGACCTGAACCGCTTTTTGGAAACGGCCGAAGACGCCGACCTTGTTCTCGGCAGCCGCTACCAAGACCGCCGTATCAGCGTGGTGAACTGGGATTTGCGCCGCTTGATTCTGAGCTATGGCGCCAACGTGTATACCCGCCTTGTGACAAGGCTTCCGGTAAGCGATGCTACCGGCGGTTTCAAGTGTTTTCGTCGCGAGGCCCTGCAGGCCCTGAATCTTGACAAGATGAAGAGCGACGGTTATTGTTTCCAGATAGAGACGACCTTCAAGATTTGGAAGAAGGGGCTTCGGGTTAAAGAAATCCCCATCGTGTTTACGGATCGTACCCGCGGCACCTCCAAGATGAGCGGCGGTATCATTTCCGAAGCGTTCTTCTTGGTGCTGAAACTCAGGTTGGGCTTGGCCTAATCAACTCCGAATTCCGAAATCCTAATTCTGAATTTCCGATGCCCTCCTGTTCTGTCATTATCGTAGCCTACAATTCCTGTGACTTTTTGCCGGCGTGCCTGAAGTCTGTACAGGATGCCTCTCAGGGCTTAGATGACATGCAGGTAATCGTTGTTGACAACGGTTCCCGGGAACCTATTACACCAGAAATCAAGGCAGCGTTTCCTAAGGTGGAATGGATTGATTCCCCCGTGAACCTGGGTTTTGGAAAGGGCTGTAACCTGGCTGAAAAACAGGCGAAAAACCCCTACTTGTTTTTTGTAAATCCCGACACGATTGTTTCATCTAACGCCTTTCGCGAAGTCCTTCAGTTCATGGAGGAACATCCGGATTCCGGTACGGTAGGTTGCCGTATTTTGAACGAAGACGGAAGCATGCAGTGGTCCTGCCGCCGTTCGTTCCCGACAGAACTTTCCGCCATTTCCAAGACTTTGGGGCTTACCAGCCTGTTTCCCAAGAGTAAGCTGTTGTCTTCGTACAACATGACCTACGCCAATCCCGATGAAATTACCGAGGTGGATGCCATCAGTGGTTCCTTCTTCTGTATCCGTCGGGAACTTTACGAACAACTGAACGGCTTTGACGAAGACTTCTTTATGTACGGCGAGGATTTGGACCTGTGCTTTAGAGCCAAGGCTTCCGGTTTCAAGAATTACTACACGCCGGTGACCAACGTGCTTCATTTCAGGGGCCAGAGTAGCCGCACCCGCCGTATAAAGTCCTATATCGATTTCTACAACGCCATGTGGATTTTTGTGAAAAAGCACAAGTCCTATTACCTGGTTCCCAGATTCCTGATTTTTATCGGGATTGTCATTGCGGCCTGTGTAGGCGTGTTTTCTAGACTGGTGCCCCAATTCTGGAAGATTTTCCTGGATATGGGCGTGGTGGCCTTGTGGGCGCTGTTGCTTCTGGACTTTGAAAATCCTGGCGAGTGGAAAATTGCTGTTGCCGCTGCTGCGGTGAACCTGCTGTTCTTTATCATCCGGGGCGAATATGCCAGCGGAAGCCTTGAGGCCGTACGCTCGCTTAGGTATCAGTTGCCCCTCAATCTAGTGTCGGTTGGCGCCTGCGCTGGTTATCTGATGCTGACTTGCCCCGAGCTTTACGATGCCGCTTGGTTGGGCATTGTCTGCGCGACATCTGTTCTAGTCCCCCTTGCCTTTTTGGGCTGGCGACGCTTTTTGTTCTGGTCTATCTATTTCTATCGAATCTTTGCCAAAAAACGTCATCGTTCAATCCTTTTGGGTGGCGGCGAGGATTCTCTCCAGCCCTGGTTTGACAGCCACAATGTCATTCCCGGTATGGAAATCCTGGGTTGCGTCAGTCAGGAACCCGGTGCCGTGTCGTCTGAAAATAGAAAGCACCTTCTGGGGGGCTACTCCGAGATAGATGCCATATGCAGGCGCACAGATTGCCACGAATTGCTGGTGGTTTCCAATTTTTCGGGAGCCAGGGAAAATTTTGACCTGGGTTGGCTGGAAAAACTGGGAATGAAGGTGTTTTTGCTTATTGGAACACCCAAAAACGGTGATTTTGCCCTGATAAACCTGAAAAATCTGCAATAAACGCTTGCCGTATTTTGCGCTTTTGCCAAAATAGAGTTATTTTTACTCTTGTGTAAGTCGTTGATTTTTAAGGTGTTATGTTCGATCAGTCCCTTTTAGATATTCTATGTTGCCCCGAAACCAGGGGTAAACTCAAGGTGGCGGAAGAAAGCTTGCTTTCGACGCTGAATACAGCCATTGCTGCCGGTACGGTAAAGAATGTTGGCGGCATGGCCGTGACGGAAATTTTGGACGAAGCCCTGGTTACAGAGGACGGAAAACGGGTATACCCCATTCGTGAGGGTATTCCTGTCTTGCTGGCCGACGAAGCGATTTTGCTCTCATTGGAGGAAAAATGACGGTAACGCTGGAATCTTTGAGAAAGTCCATCGGTAAGAAGAAGGTGAACTCTCAGGCCTTTGCCTGGCTTGCCGATTTTGAGAGGGAATCTGGTGATCTGGATACCTCCCTGGAGCGTATCGATGGTGGCTTGACCCTTTATCCGGGTGATTTGGCCGCTCATCTTGTCCGTACCAAGATCCTGTTCGAAAAGGAAAATTACGAGGGCTGTATTGAGGAATGCGCCAGGGCTCTCAAGATTGACCCCTTCTGCCTATCTGCCCAGAAACGCATGGGCGATGCTTACGACAAGCTGGAAAAGATCAATGAGCGTAACCAGTGCTACCGCAAGGTCCATGATATGGATCCCCTGGACCAGTTCTGGAAGGATGAATATGACATTGTTGTGGCTGCTACGGCCGCCGCTGCCGGTGCCGAACTCGCCGATGTGGATTTGTCGATGCCCGGACTGGAAACGGAGGATGCCGCTTCTGCTGCGAATCTCTCGATGGGCGAAGAAGCTCCCTTCTTCGAAAAGTCTCCTGATGATGCAGGCCAGCCCGAAGAGAAGGGCCCCAAGTTTGGTAGTGGCTTTGAGTATGTGAACGAAGAAAGTCCCGCAACGGCGACAGAACCTTCTGCTCCTGAAACCACTGCATTCGAATCCCTGGCTGCCGAGGCCAGCGATGCCGATGATCCGTTTGCAGCCCTTTCTGCCTTGATTCCCGACTCCGATGGCGGTGACGAGGCTGCCATGGATAGCCTGCAGGCATCCTTGGATTCTGCCATGGAATCTATCGGAGCCGAAGAACCGACCGCACCCGAGGTTTTCCCTGCCGATGACGATATTTCGGGCAACGACGTAAATTCCGCCATGTCCAATTTCTTTGGTGTGGACGACGACCTGGAACCCGAGGAACCGGCTGCCCCCGCATCGCCTTTCTCCAACTTGAACCTTTCGGCGAATATCGACGATGAGCCCGCCGCTGCCGAGAATGCGAACAAGGTGTTCAGCGCTCCTGCAGAAGAGGACAAACCCCAGAGTGTAGATGACGCCTTCGGTGCTATATTCGGCGAAGACGAACTGCCCGAGGAACCTGCTGCATTCCAGAAGTCTGCAGAAAGCGCGCCCGCACCTGCGGCCGAGGACAAACCCCAGAGTGTGGACGACGCCTTCGGTTCTATTTTCGGCGAAGACGAACTGCCCGAAGAACCTGCCACATTCCAGAAGTCTGCAGAAAGCGAACCCGCACCTGCGGCCGAGGACAAGCCCCAGAGTGTGGACGACGCCTTCGGTTCTATTTTCGGCGAAGACGAACTGCCCGAAGAACCGGCTGCATTCCAGAAGTCGGCAGAGAGCGAACCCGCACCTGCGGCCGAGGACAAGCCCCAGAGTGTAGACGACGCCTTCGGTTCCATATTCGGCGAAGACGAACTGCCCGAAGAACCTGCTGCATTCCAGAAGTCTGCTGAGTCAGATGTTTCGACAGCTGCGCCGACCGATGAACTTGCTGAACCTGCCGCAGATGAATTGACGCTTGCGGGTGATTGGTCCCCGTTCCAGAAGTCTGCTGAGGTTGAACAACCTGCATCCGAAGCCCCGGCTGCTACCGAAGACACTTCTGACAGTGTTGGTGGCGCATTCGATTCCATCTTCGGAGCTGAAGATGACTTGCCTGAAGAATCCGGGCTGTTCCAGAAGTCTGCTGACGCCTCGATGAACTTGACCAGCGATACTCCTGCAGAAGAAACTCTGGATGTAGAGGAACCTTCTGTTGTAGAGCCTGCTGCCGAGCCGTCTGCTGAGTGGTCTGTTGAGCCTGCTGCAGAACCGGCTGTTGAGCCTGCTGCAGAACCGGCTGTTGAGCCTGCTGCTGACCTCGAAATGCCTGTCGACGAGACTAAGGAAATGGAAAGCAGTGTAGGAAACGCCTTCAGTTCCATCTTCGGCGACGATGACGACCTGCCGCCAGAAGAACCGGCCCCTGCCGCTGAAGTCTCCGTGGCAGAGCCTGTTGCCGAAGAACCTGCCGATGATCTTGTAGCAGAAGAACCTGCAGTGGAGCCTGCGGCTAGCGCAGAGACCTTCTCTGAAACGGCAAGTGATTTTGAAAAAGAAATGGGTGGCGCTTTTGATAGTCTTTTCGGAAACGAAGAAGAAAACACCGGCGCTGCTGTTGAAGAGGAAAGTATCCCGACTGAATCTTTAGAGGCTGGCCTGGACAAGTCCTTTGATAGTTTGTTCGGAGAAGAAAAGGATCAGCCTGTAGCTCCCCAAGCAGAGGCTCCTGCTTCGAAACCGGACTTTGACAACCTCGAATCCGAAGTTTCCGGAGCCTTCAAGGGCCTCTTCGAAAGCGACGATGACGACCTTCCCGAAGAAAAGCCTTCCAACAAGGGTGTAGACTTCTTGATGTCTGGCGACTCCGATGACGAGGTTTCTGCCGGCCTTATCAAGGATCCGTCTGCCACTCTGGACAATGTGAATGCAGACATGGATGCCAGCCAGAATACTCGCACCATGGCCGAGATTTATTTGGAACAGGGCGTTTACGACAAGGCCTTGGAAATATATCAGGATTTAGCCCAGAAGGATCCCGAAAATAAGGAACTCTCGGAACGCTTGGATCAGGTCCGCAAGATTTATAATGAAAAGTTTGGAGGCTAGTAGATGGCTGATTTAAGGATTGAACAACTCCTTCGCGAAATGGTAAAGAGCAAGGCTTCTGACTTGCACATTCGCGTAGGGACTCCTCCGATTTTCCGCATCAACGGCACTCTCACAAAAATTTTCGATACCCGTATTGACCCCGCCATGATGGATTCCTTCTTGGACGATATCATGAACCGGGACCAGAAACAGCGCTTTGAAACCAACAAGGAATGCGACTTTGCCGTGGGCGCCCGCGACATGGGCCGTTTCCGTGTGAACGTGTTCCGCCAGCGTGGCACCATTGCCGTGGTGATTCGTCACATCAAGGCGAAAATTCCGCCGTTCGAGGAATTAGGTTTGCCTGAGGTGGTCAAGGACTTGGCTTTGACACGCCGTGGGCTTATCCTGGTGACGGGTACAACCGGTTCCGGTAAGTCGACGACCTTGGCTTCCATGCTGGATTACATCAACCAGAATGAGTCGGTCAACATCATTACGGTTGAAGACCCTATCGAATACCTTTACAACGACAACAAGGCCATTATTTCTCAACGCGAATTAGGTGTAGACACCTTGTCTTATGCTAACGCTTTGCGTGCAGCCCTCCGTCAGGACCCCGATGTATTGCTGGTGGGCGAAATTCGTGACTTGGAAACCATGGCTATTGCGCTTACGGCTGCTGATACGGGCCATATGGTGTTTGCTACTATCCATACCACCAATGCTACCGAAACGATTCAGCGTGTGCTTTCTATGTACCCGCCTCACCAGCACGACGAAATTCGCTTGCTGCTGGCAGAAGTCTTGGCTGGCATTATCTCGCTTCGCTTGTTGCCCACCAAGGACGGCAAGGGTCGTGTGCCTGCTGCCGAAATCCTCGTGAATACGGCGGCCATCAAGGAATACATCAAGGACAAGGATAAGCTTGCCATGGTGGAATCGGCCATTGCCGAAGGCCATATGCAGTATCATAGCCAGACCTTTGACCAGTCCTTGCTGGAACTCTACAACCAGGAAAAGATCTCCCTGGATGTCGCTTTGAACGCGGCCACCAACAGGGATGACTTCGAACTGAAGATTCGCGGTATTACCGGAACTTCGGAACGTGGCTGGATGTAGTTGTCTTTGGCCTTTTAATTTTGTAGTTTGTTTTTGGGAATGCCGGTGGGCGTTCTTCGGCGGATTCCGCAGGAATCTCTTTTGAATATGATTTTCATGGAGGTCCTGCGGTGCGTACCCTTGCCCCCCTCGTCTTATTTTTCCTTTACTCGTTTTCTTCCGGAGTGACTCTGGATTTTGTGGATACCCCCGTGCAGGAGGTGGCCCGCAGCTTGTCTTTGGCATACGATGTTCCCGTCATGGTAGATGCTGCTGTGGACCGGCGGGTGACATTTCATCTGGAGGGAGTCTCCCTGATGGAGGGACTTTCTGCCCTGTGCGAATCAAACGGGTTGGAACTTGTCCAGAAAGAGAGCCTGCTTGTAATTCAGCCCCGCAAGCATCGGGGAAAAAGCGACATCCGGCTTCAGGATTCCCTGGTCTCTGTGCAGGTGCAGGAAAAGGATGTCCTGGAATTTTTAGAAGAGTACAGTGCCACTACGGGGTTGAACATCTTGTGGAATGCCGATGTCCAGGGGCGGATTTCGGGCAGTATCCGCAGCCTGCCTCCGGAACGGGCCTTCCGTTCCCTGATGGAAATCAACGGTCTTATGGTGGAAAAGAAAAATGGGTGCCTGATGGTTCGGACATCTACGACACCTTCCGGTACTGATTTCCGCGGGGCCGCCCAGAATACTCCCAGAATCTGGAAAAACGGTGAGCTGTACGAGGCCCATCTGGACGGGGTCCCCATAGCGGAGGCCTTAAAGGAGCTTGCGACACTTGCGGAGCTGAACCTTGCCCTGTATGGAAATCTGGAAGAAAAGGTCCGTCTAGATTTTACCGAGGTGGAACTTTCGGATTTCTTGCAGTCAATATTTCGAGGGAGCCGTTATGCCTTTCGTCTGGATTCTAATACTTTGTCTGTATCAGAAGGCGGAGCCAGGAATCCCTTTTCTGAAACCAGGCTTTACCCGCTGAAGCATATCCAGTGCGAAAAGGCCTTGCAGCAGTTGGGCAAGATGTTTTCTGGAAACGAGATGACGGTGTCCGAGGCGAAGGAGCAGAATGCAGTATTGCTTTCGGGGTCTGCCGACAAGATTGAGACCGCAACGGCCTTATTGCAGAAGATAGACGTTCCCCTGATGCAGGTGACGCTTTCCTGTGTTATCGTTGAATTCCGGAAAGGTAAGGCTTTTGAAATCGGGTTGCGGGGCGGCACAGGCCGGCGAACAAAAGAGGGGGATTTAGGCCTGAAGGGTTTCCTGGATTTTCTGGGTAAGGACGCTTCCGGTAAGGGAGCCGTCGGCAAGATCGGCATACTGCCTGACCGTTTTGAGATGGAGCTTGCCTCTATGGAGGAGAACAACCTGGCTAAAGTTTTGGCACGCCCAAGGCTCACCACGTTGAACGGCAACAAGGCGGAACTGAACGTAACCAATACGGTTTACTACCTGGTAAGCCAGGTGAGTGCCGAAGGTTACCCCATTACGGACTACCGTTCCTTCAACGACGGCATATCTCTGGAACTTACTCCGTCGGTAACTCGGGAGGGCGTCATCACTCTGGACGTGGCTCCCGAAATCAAGACGGCGGGACGCAGCTCCGGTGACGGCCCGCGGGATATCAGCACCCGGAACCTAAAGACGATGGTGCTGTTGAAGAACGGCGAGACCCTTTGCCTAGGAGGGTTGGTACGCAAGAACCGCACCGAGGTGCGCACGGCCGTTCCCTTTCTGGGGAGCATCCCGTTTATCGGCAGGCTTTTCAGTTACGAGAGTGAAGAGGAAGAAGAAAGCGAGCTGGCCATCTTCATCACTCCGGAGGTGAAGTTCTGATGGCGCGTGTCCAGGGTGTTCCAGCCAGGATTTGTACCTGGGAGCTGGTGACAGGCTTTGGCCAGAATCCCACGGAAGAGGAACTTGCAGATTTTTTCCACAGGGATTTTCCGGATGCGGAACAGCTACCGAAATTCTGGAAACTGCTTTCCTTCAATTCTTCGGAGGGCCGCCGCCATCGCTACCTGGTGATTCTTGCAGAGCAGGGCGACTTACCGTGCGGGCGTCTGTTGCGGGGGCATCGCATCTTGCCTAGGGCGCTGTTCCTGTATGCCCGTGCCGACGAACAGATGCGTTCCTGTGAAGGGAATGGGAATTTCCGCTATGCGGCCATTGTTGATGCAGTCCTCTACGTGTTGGTCTTTTACGAGGGTAGGCTTTGCCATTGGTCCGAGGAACGGGGCTATGGAGGTCCTAGCGGGAAGAAATTGGCCACTGAGCGATTGCAAAGGATGGATGAATTCTTGCGACGGGACCCCCTGTTTTCCGGTACATCATCATTTAAGTACGGCACCCTTGAATATATTGAGGGGCGTTTCGATGACCCGACGGGAGAATCGGCCGTGCTCCTTCAGAGGGCGGCGAAGGACCCGTTCTGGAAGGGTCTGCATCTTGAACCCGTGAGAAAAGGTCTGCGGGTCGCCTTGTCTATAATTCTATTATTGACGGTAATGGTGGCTGGACTTTTGGCATGGAAAACTCTTGAACCTGGGCGCGGGAATATTCCCGGTCCGGAGGCTCCTCGGCTTACTCTACCCGCGACAGAACCCGTATCAAAAGAACCCAGGTCCGGTGACGTGGTGAAAAATTCGTGCCCGAAATCGGCAGATATCGCCCCCGACTGCCCAAAGCCTCCGCTGGAGATCCGCGGAATCGTTGATGGCAGATTGTTTTCGGGGCTGTTCGGCGGCATGCCGGTTATAAAAAAGGCTGGCGATACCCTTGATGCATATAGGGTAAGGTCTATACTCCGCGACCGAGTTGTTTTGGTGTGCGGCGGCAGGGAATTGGAGGTGGTCAATGGCTCGGCGCCCTAGTTCCCGCGGATTCGTGTTACCCCTAGTGACAATCTTGTTGCTGGCTTTGACTCTGCTCTTTACCACGCTCTTGAAATCGGCAGGCAGGGTAAATCCTGTGCTTGCCCGTTATAAGGCGGACTTTGAGGAATTCTACAGGGCTGAATCTGCGCTATTGTTGCACTTGCAGGGGTTTCCTGCGGGGTACTATCCGGAACTCCCCCGTGTACAGGCGGAACCTTTTGGCCCCTGGGAAAAAATTTGCACGATTGTTGATGCGGAAAAGTCCAGCGCCCCGCTTTGCGTTGTCGCCGGTACCGAACCCTATGAGGTCTCATTCTGGGACTGGAACAGAGGGGCTTCAAATTACAGGACCGACTTGGAAAAGCGGATTCTGGAAGGTGCCCCTGAAAAGGCCCTGTATGGGAATAAGCGCTATTTTCAGGGTGAGCCGTTTATGTCTGGCGTAATCCACCAGGGCGATCTGGAAATGAGCTTCGCCGATACGGTGCGGTCCGCGAACTTCTGGGTAGATGGAACGACGCTTATTCGCGGCCAGGCCCATTTTGATACGCTACGTCTCTATACTCTGGGAGACGTAGTTTTTCAGGGAGACGTTTCTGTCGGGTATCTGGAGCTTGTCACTCGGGGGAACTTTCGCGCAGAAGATGATGTCCGTTTCCACGGAGTAGTGCTGGCTTCCGGTTTTCAGCTGCAGGACCGTGCCCAGGGGCTGTTTCCGTTGGTGATGGTGTCTGCCTGGGGCGAAGTCTATGACGGCTCCATATTCCCGGCCTTTGTAGAGGGCAAGCGTAAAATTTGGGGGCGCCTATGAAGCGCGGGTTTACCCTGATGGAGGTCCTGGTGGCCGCGGTCGTCCTTTCCATAGGGGCTGCGGGTATCGGGCACGTTATCGGGGGCTTCTTGCAACTGAAGGAACGTGAGGCAAAGAAGGGCCATGCGCTGCTGGAGGCCGTCGCACTGATGGAAGAACAGGTGGCCACCCCGAGCTCCTGTGTAAAGCCCAAGAAAGATGCCGGAGACACTTCTGTGGTTACGGTTCCGGTATCGCGGCAGGGCATCGATTTTGTCCTGTCTTTTGAACGGATTCCCGGTGGGGTGCCGTTACAATGGACCGTTGTCCACGAAACGTCTGGTTACTGGAACGACCTGACCTTGAAAAGGATTGTGAAATGCGTAGAGACGGCTTCACGTTGATAGAACTGCTGGTGGCTATGGCCTGCGCTGGAATTGTTACGCTAGTGGCTTTTGGCGTGTGGAAGGGCATGCATGGGGATTACGTGCGGCTGCAGCGGGATTACCAGACCAGCACGGAAGCGCTCTTGCAGGACTTGATACAAACTAAAAACCGGGTCGTGGTTAACCCAGACCCGAAATCAATCTCTAATCGTTATTAATTGCTTCTTTGAATTTCTCAGAACTTCTTGAGTCCTTCGATAATTCCGAACTCCGAAATCAGGATTCTGAATTCTTCTTAGCCCGGTGCATCTCGATGATGTTTCCGATGTAGTGCATAAAGGAAAGCACGCTCACGGAAAGGAAACCGACGGCATAGAGGGCGAGGAACGGTCCGATGATGAACTTCTGGGCGCCGATGTATTCCAGAAGACCGAAGATGCAGTAAACGCCAACGCCAAGTTCGATGACGGCCTGCCAGGGGAACTTCTGGGCGTAGTGGCTCTTGGCCTTTTTCTTGGAGCCGCCGCTCTTGGGGGTGCGCACGAAACTGCCCTTGCTTCCGATGATGGCGGAGAACACGGCGCGAGAGTTGCTCACGGCGATGCCCACGCCAAGAGCCATCAAGATAGGCAGGCTGAGCAGGCGGATTTTCCAGCCGGTATAGCCGGAGCAGCGCTGGGCCACAAAGTAAAGAACAGAAGGAGCGATAGCGGCAAGGAAGATAAAGCTGAAGCCGATGGTGTAGGCCCAACCCGGCAGGTGTGCCACCGGTTCAAAGAAGGCGAGCAGCGGCCATGCGCAGAGGGCGGTAAACAACATGCAGGGGTGAATCGAATAGTGCGTGGTATGCAAGATGGCGCCAATCTTTACGCGGAAGGGAACCTTGGACTTAAGCACCCGGGGCAAAATCTTGATGGCAGTCTGGATAGAACCCTTGGCCCAACGGAACTGCTGAGCCTTGAAGGCGTTGATGTCGTTGGGGAGTTCGGCAGGCACAATCACGTCGAACACGAACTTCATCTTCCAACCGGCCAGCTGGCTACGGTAAGAAAGGTCCATGTCTTCGGTCAGGGTGTCGCCTTCCCAGCCGCCACCGCCGTAAATAGCCTGCTTGCGCCATACGCCGGCGGTGCCGTTGAAGTTCATGAACAGCTTGCCCCAGCTACGGGCAGACTGTTCCACCACAAAGTGTCCGTCGATACCGATGGACTGGGCGAGCGTTAGACCGGATTCGGTGCGGTTCAGGTGGCCCCAGCGGCCCTGGACCAGGCCAATCTTCTCGTCCATCACCAGGTAGGGGATGGTCTTGAGGAGGAAGTCCTTCTCCGGTACGAAGTCGGCGTCGAAGATGGCGAGGAAATCGCCCTTTGCCACTTCCATGGCCTCCTTGAGGGCGCCGGCCTTGAACTCGGAGCGGTTCGTACGGTGGATAAGCTTGATATCGTAACCCTTGGCGGCCAGTTCTTCCACCTTCTTCTTGGCCACTTCGTAGCACTCGTCGGTGGAGTCGTCCAGAACCTGGATCTCGTGCTTGTCCTTGGGGTAGTCGATAGCGCAGACCGCCTCTAGCAGTCGCTCTACACAGTTGGCCTCGTTGAACACAGGGAGCTGTGTGGTGACCTGGGGCAGGTCCGCCATGGAATGTTCGCGGTAAAACTGGAGGATATTCTTGCGGTCGGTAAGACGCGTCTTTCGGCTATTCTTTAAGAACAGGTAAATACTGTAATAGCAACTGAAGCCGTAAATGACCAAGCCAACGCCTGCGATGACATAGACAACGAACATCGCATAGAGTAGGACACTGTTTATCATAATTCCAAAAACCTTTGCATACTTGAATGCTTGGGGCGAAATATAGAAATGTTAAGAAATCTTTTCTACGTTTTTTTCTGATTATTTGGTAGTTTTTCCCGATGATGGGTAAGAATCCGCTGCTAGTCTGGGTTGAAAACAATCGAAAAAAAGAGGGTTTCGGCAATTCTCTGGTGCAGCTCTTGACATATGCCTGCACAGACTGGATTCGCAGGGAGTGTTCTGTAAGTCTTACCGGCACCGATGGTCTATCCTGGTTTTTGGCCAAGGCCCCCTCCGAAATTCCCATGGGGGAGTGGGTGCAGAACCCAGAGATGAACGCCGAGGCCATAGTGGAGTTCTGCGAGCGGTCCAAGACGGCGCCCATTCCGGAGAGCCTGAAGGTGGATTTCCCGAAGGTGCTGGACTTGCGGGGCGTGGTCTGCCCAGGTAATTCGGTCCGGGCCCGCCTGGTGATGGGCGGCTTCCCGGCTGGTCGTGAGCTCGACATCTACCTAGACGAAGGCTCGCCCATAGAAAACGTGCCCGGGGCCCTGGTGGCCGACGGTATAAGGGTGTTATCCCGAAAGAAAACGGGAGATTATTGGACGCTTACGGTGGTCAAACCCGCCGGGAATGTGTAGATTAGAGGTGTGGAAAACCGTATCCTGATAATTGGCGATGAACTGCTTGGAACCGAGGGCGAGGCTGCCTTCCGTTGTTCCGAGATGCTCCTTTGCGCAGAGCCCACCCGGCCCATGCAGTTTTCCATCAACGCCCCCATGCTGCTGTCTATCCCGCAGCTCTTTGCACGGGCGTCTTCTGACATTATTGGCAAGAAGGCCGGCCGCATTGTTTTGGGCCTGGGTTACGACGAGTTTAAGCGGGAACGGGGCGTGGGCGAGGTGGTGGCAGAACACTACCAGACCCTGTTGGACGAACTTCTGAAAAAGACCCAGTCCGATTTGGATCTGCTTACAATTCCTACCGAAATGCTTCCTGAAGGGGCGGACCAGCTGGAGGCGCTGAACAGGGCCATTCGTGGTTTCGTGAACATGGCTCCCGACCGTGTGAAGATTTTTGACTGGGATGCCCACGTGCAAAAGTTCCAGGCCAAGCAGCAGGAACGGGGCAAGTTCGGTCGTAGCCTCTTCTCTGAGGCCTCTAAACCTACCTCTTTGTGCGTGACCCTGCTGTCTATGTTCCTGGAAGATTGTATATTGAGGGAGCTAAAGTAGAAAAGGAGTTGCCATGAGTCTTTTTGATGATCATTTTGCCGCAAAGAATGCCGCGAGCGCTCGCGCCTGGGCCATGGACGAAGAGAAAAAACAGAAAGAAAAGCGTGAACCCGCTCCCCCCAAGATGGGCGTGTGCGATAAGTGCCATAAAGAGGCCTTGCTCAGGTCATACCGTTCCCGCCAGACCGACGTTGTCGATGGTGCCGCAAGCTTTGGCGTGGTAGTCAAGCATCTTTGCGAGGATTGCGCACCCAAGTCCCGTCGCGAGAAGGACGCCGAGGTCCCGCAGCTTACCAACAAGCAGGTGAAGAACCTGATGCGCAGCGCTAAGAAGGGTTTACTTTAATCTTACTAGCCCTTAACAAATAGTTACAAACTTTCTAAATTTGGGCCCGCCTTTACCTAGGAGAGCCCAGATGCAGACTATCGATGCCAAGAATTCCGTCAAGAACTATCTGAACGGTGTCGTGGCGACCATTACCCCGGAATTTGCCCGCGTCGTAAGGCGCGGCTACACCCGCAAGGACTTGACCCGCGATTTGATGAGCGGGCTTATCGTGGGTATCTTGGCGCTCCCCCTGGCTATCGCTTTTGCCATTGCTTCGGGCGTGGGTCCTGAGCAGGGGCTTTATACGGCTATCATTGCTGGCTTTGCCATTTCGCTGTTGGGTGGCTCCCGTTTCCAGATTGGCGGCCCCACCGGCGCCTTCATCGTGATTGTTTACGGCATCGTTTCGCAGTACGGCTACGACGGTCTGGCTTCCGCAACCCTGCTTGCCGGTATCTTTTTGGTGATTTTTGGACTTGCGAAGTTTGGCGCCATCATCAAGTTTATCCCGTACCCGGTAACCGTGGGCTTTACGGCGGGTATCGCCATCATCATCGCGCTGGGTCAGGTGCCCAATTTCTTTGGGCTGCGGTTCTTGGCCAAGGACCCTGCCGACGCGGTGGGCAAGATCAAGCTTTACGCCTCCTCTTTTGACACTGTAAATATATATGCCGTCATCGTGGGACTTATCGCCTTGGCGGTGTGCATCTTGTGGCCGAAAATCACCACGAAGGTTCCGGGCTCTCTGGTGGCTATTGTGGTGGCCACGGTCCTTGTAAAGGTGCTGGGCTGGGACGACCCGGTGAACGGCCACGGTGTGGTGACCATCGGCATGAAAAACCATATTCCTAGCGGTTTCCCGGTGCCGCATTTGCCCAATATCAGCCTTGAGATGATGCAGAAGGTGTTCCAGCCTGCCCTTACTATAGCCATGTTGGGTGCTATCGAGTCTCTGCTTAGTGCCGTGGTGGCCGACGGTATGACTAGTACCAAGCACCGCTCCAATACCGAACTTTTCGGTCAAGGTATTGCCAACATCTTGTCTCCTGTATTCGGCGGCATTCCTGCTACGGGTGCCATTGCCCGTACGGCAACCAACATTCGTAATGGCGCTGTGAGCCCGGTTTCGGGCCTGGTGCATGCGGTGGTGCTTCTGCTTATTATGCTGGTGCTTGGTAAGTATGCCGAGATGATCCCCATGGCGGCGCTGGCTGCCGTGCTTTTCCAGGTGGCCTTCAACATGTGCGGCTACCGGAGCTTTATCAAGATGTTTAAGGCTCCCAAGAGCGATGTCATCGTGATGCTGGTGGCATTTTTCCTCACGGTGATTATCGATTTGACGGTGGCCATCGAAGTGGGCGTGCTTTTGGCCGCAGTCCTCTTCATCAAGCGCATGAGCGATGTGTCCGAGATGGAGACGGTGACTGAGGCCCTCAGGGAAGACGACGAAGAGGCTGCCCACAACGAACTCAGCCGACAGGTGCCCAAGGGTGTGGCCGTTTACGAACTGGCCGGCTCCCTGTTCTTTGGTGCCGTGGACAAGTTCAAGGATACCATGGCCCGCATTTCCGACAAGCCGAAGATCCTTATCTTGCGCATGCGCAGTGTTTCGAGCATCGATGCTGCCGGTATCCAGATGATCGAAGATTTGCTGAATCGGTGCAAGAGCGAGGGAACGCAGCTGCTTCTGAGCGGTGTGCATGCCCAGCCTGTGGTGGCCCTGACCCGCGCAGGGGTGCTGAAGCAGCTGGGCGAAGAAAACGCCCTGGGTAACATCGATGCCGCCTTGAACCGGGCCCGCGAAATCTTGGGCCTCCCTGTGGTAGATACGTCCCACGAGGTGGTGCAGGCGCCTACCGTTTCTTGGGAAAAGAGCCTGGACAAGCCCTGGATGCCCGAGGAATCCAACGCCGCCGTTGCCGAAGAGACTCCCGAGGTCATCGCCGAGAAAATGATGGACGAACCCATCGTAAAGATCGAAGAAAAGTAGATCTCCCTACGCGTCATTCGACGCTTTTTATGCGTAGAATACGGACCTAGCTACACAGATCCCGATAAAACGGCCTTTTCCATCACGAAAAAGCCGTTTCCGGCCCCTTTGTAAAATATTTTGAACTTTTTTCGGAAAAAAAAGCTATTTTACCAAAGACGGAATGCGAGATTGCGTATCCCGCGTTTGTCTGTGTAGGTAAACATTTGCGCAACAACGAATAAGGAATCTATTGGGTGGGCTATACCGTATGTTGAACAGTTCAAAACATAAGGCGGGTGTCACACTGCTAGAAGTGATGGCGGTGGTAGCCATCATGGGTGTTCTGTCGGGTATAGGAGTGGCAGGATTCCAGAGGGCCGTTGCCAATGCCCGTACAAAAGATGCCGCCTTCAATCTGACGGCCTTTATGGAGCGTACCGCCAACGAGACCCGCCGGTTGAATACAAAATTGTGTGTAAAAAGGGTGAACGACCAAAAGTTGGTATCCTATAAGTCAGCTTGTGATGCGAATCCGCTCGGTGACAAGGTGGACAGCATCATGTTTGATGCCCCTACGAAGCTCATTAACGCCAACGTTTCCGGTGCGCGATTTAAGGATGCAGAAGGTCAAAATCTTACTAATTGGTATACGGCCGGGGCAACGTTTGTACCACGCGTAGGGCTTTCTTCTGCTCCGTCTCAAGGTTATTTCGCGGTGCAGTACGGCGGCAATGACCTCTACGGAGCCGCTCTAAAAGAGAAGTCCAAGAACAGTTTTGTCCCCATGATGGGAAGCGATGCCGGTTGGGATGGCATCTAGGGAGACACGATGGTTACGCCGTGTACAGAAAACTTGAACAAAAGCCTGCGCCGCAAGCGCGGTATCGGCATTGTAGAGGTGATGATTGCAGCACTGGTGCTTGGAATCCTCTATGCCGCCGTCTCGAATTTGCAAAAGGGCAACCGCGATGCCCTGCTGCGTATACGCGGTCGTGATGGAGCCACCGAGGTGGCGCAGAATGTCATTGATGAGTTGAGCTCCCGTGGGCTTGCTAGTTTTACCGATGCAAATTTGATGCCCTGCGTTGGTGCCGGCGGTGCTACGGTGGCGAATTGCTTTACCTTGGCCAAGGTTGGTGCAGACGGCACTACTAAGGAAAAAGACGTTATGACCGTCACCCGCACTTGGAAAGGTCAACCGGGTCTTGTTGAAAATGAAATGACGGTCACCTACACCGTGTCGGTTGTGTTCTCGGGTGACGACGAATACAAGACCAATACGGAATCCCTGCTGCTGCTCCAAAACCAGGCTAATTGTTCAACTGCCGGAAGCAACTGCGTATCGCATGTCTATGCAAAGCGTGTTGAGGTTACCGTCAGTTGGCCCTTTAAGAACTCTACGCAATCCATCACCGTCTCGGGGGTAATCAGATGATTTTCAGGCGAGAAAAATCGGGTTTCACCTTGATGGAACTCATGGTCTATATGATGATCGTGGGTATTATCGTCGTAGTGGCGGGGCAGGCCTTTAGCAACTCCACCAAGTTCCGCGTGCGTACTCAGAATATGCTCCGGGCCACCCAGACGGCAGAGGGGGTGGCTTCTCTCTTCAAGGAAGACGTGGCCCAGATGGGTGCAAAAAGTGCAAAGGATTCTACTGTCGTTGGTGATGAGGACATCTTCGAAAAATACACGAGCTGTTCTACGGGTCAAACGGACTGCATCTATATGGACCCCAACAACGAAAATGTCAATAGCAAGGACTATTCGTCTTATAATATCGTTTCTGGTACCTACGACAACCTGACCATTCGGCGAATCCGCTACGATACCTTGGGCCATTACCAGGCCATAGAGCAGGTAAACTGGTATGTCGAAAACAAGGTTCTCAAGCGCAGCTGTAAAGTCCTCCGCAAGGACGATGATTTCGACCTTCCTACCGGCGACCCCTGCTCAGACGGAGCTGCTTCGACTCCGGACCCTGTTGACATAGCCGAAGGCGTAGAAAAATTCAAGGTCTATCCGGGAATACCTACGATTAGGAGCAATGCTGCAGCAGACTACCAGGAAGAGGATATGTTCCCTAGCGGTGGAGCTAGTGCCTTTAAGCTTTTAGCCCGCCCTGAAAATGGCGATGTAGTTGTGCCGACCAGTGTTACCACGGGTGGCTCGAGTGTCACCGTCACGGGCTTTGCCGTGAATTACGATTTCGATAATGACGTGATTCTCACTGATGGGAAAAGCAGGAATGAGCTGTATGTCGCCCCCAATAATGCCGAGGCGGACGTATGGAATACCAAGTGTGCAAAAATCAACTTTGAACCTGAAATGGAGTATGAACTGTCGTTCTACATGCCCTACATTTCGGCGACCGATGCTGCCCAAATGTTTGTTCCGGGCAGGGACCATATGGCGGTGGGATTCCGCAATGCGACTGGCGAAAAGCCTAAAAAGGGTGGGAGAACCTTGTTAGATGACTTTCTTTTTTACCCGCCGACCAACGACAAGTCCGAAGGAAAAAGGGCTATGCGTTTCTCTGTACCAGAAGCTATAGCGAATGTCTGTATTGCCTTTACCTTTTCTACTTATTCTCCTGCGGTATCGGCAGGCTCTATTACAATAGCAGACCTGAAGCTTAGGCGTGTAGCCGGCGCCAATTACGAATTTGACAAGACCAAGTCTCTCAATATCGTTGACAAGAAGAATGTGAAGGCCTTGATGCTAGAACTGCAGATTGCTCGTGGCGGCAAGGGTGGCGAGGTTGGCGAGACCGGAGACGTGACCATCGTGGTACCCACCCCAAGTAACGGCCTTGAGCACTAGGAGGGAATTTATGAAGTTCGGAATTCAAAATTCGGAATTAAGAAGTAAGCTCGGTGTATCCCTTGTCACCGTGTTGCTCTTTATGCTCGTGGCCACCATTGCGGCTACGGCCACCTATAAGTGGATTACTAGCGAGGGTCGATCCAGTGCCAACCGTATGTTGGAGCGCGAGGCTTATCAGAGTGCGGTAGCGGGTATCGAAAGTGCCGTCAGTTGGATGACTTACCATGCAAATGATGTTGGTGCTCTTATACGTCAGTATAAAGTGAATGGAAACAAGGCCGTAGAACTTGATAACCAACTTGCAGAACTTGTTCGGGCGGGTCAGTCTTTTCGCGTGTGGCTTACCGGCGTCAGCACAGAAAACAATAGCTATAAGCTGAAACTTGTATCGGAGGGCGTGTCCAGGAATGGAGCGGCTAGCCATAGTGAGATTGCCATCTTGAATGTAGACGGTTTGTACCGTGTAAAAATTCCATCGACTACGCACCATATAACTTTTGACAAGGCGTTCCAGGGGTCGGTCAGCAGTCTTACAAACTCGCCGACCATCCAATCTGCCATTGTCAACGGAAATTTTAGCGGAAACCAACCTACGGTTTCTGATCAGCTTATCGTTACAGGGGACGTTACACTACAAGGTCCTGCCAACAGTGCCACTGGGCTTGCCGGTGCGGACTTGTACGTTGGAGGAAACCTGACCGTAAGCGGTAATAGCATTGTCGGTTCTGGTAGCAATGTGGCCTATGTTGGCGGCAATGTTTCTTCGTGCGCAGGTGGCACGCTCACCATACACGGAGACCTCCATGTTGCAGGGAATTATGCGGCCAACTGTGCTGTTGATGTAAACGGCAATTTTACCGTAGGTGGAACCTTTAACCGTGGATCGGCAGACTATGGCTTCAAGGTGACGAAGAATTTTGTTTTCAAGGATAATGCCGTATTCAATTGGGAAGGAACGGTCAACCACACTCATGTTAATGACGATGGGACTATTAATTCCAATTCGAGCCATCCCGGCGTAGGAAAAAATACGTACTTGGCGAAGGTTTTGGCAGAACAAAATTCTAGTGGAAATAGAAAGATAAATCTTGGAAGCAAAGTATATGTGTACAATGGATTCCAAGCATCGTTTTGCCAAAATGCTTGTGCCGGACACTATGATATGTGGGGGACTTGGCACAATGGCGACCTTAGTTGTGGAAAGGCGACCCGTTGCCCGAGCGGCTTCTGTGAAGGTTTCTTCTTAACTTCGACTTGTTATACGGCGTCTGGTGCAAATGTGGGCGCTAGTAGTAATCGCTATTTTTCCTTTTACTCTCCTGAAGATGCGGGCCGTGTCCAAAGCAGCAAAATTGGCACTTGGAGTAAAACAGATAATGTACTCAAGAATGTCAGCGATAACTATTGGAATAACATTGCGGATATGGAAGCTTACGGGCAGCTGATAAATGCGCAGCACAAGGTGCCGCAGGCCATTATCCTAAAAGACACCTTGGATTGGTTAAAGAAAACGACATCGGTCAACAGCGAGTTGAAGAAAACGGCGAATAAGAGGTGCAAGGAAATTGGTAAAGGAGACCATTTAGTCAACGGAAACAATTACTACGTATCCAGTATGCAGAACATGGACGGAACATACAATGTGATCCATGAGCTCAATCAATGCTACGCCTACCTAAGTCTACATGACGACGACATTCTCCATAACGGGTTCATGATTGTGGAGTTTGCTGGCGGTGTGACGTCGAATATGGCGCAAGGTTACGCCCAGGATGCCCAAGGGAACAGGGAAGCCCTTAACGGAAAGTTCGTGTTCTATTTCAACTCCCAAATTTCTGGAACGTTTTACCTTCCTGTCACGACAGAAACATCGGCCATCCTCTTTTATGCACCTAGCGGTGGTGGAACCATTACAAGCGCAGATAAGGACAATAAAGATGAACTTGATGCCGCGAATAAGCGAACCCACTTCTATAACTATTTCATCTTGTCGGCCGGTGTAGGCAAGACGATGACATTTGACAAGGTGACGGTCAATGGAACTGTAATTATGGCCGATGAGTCCCAGGCGTCCATTGCCGATGGCAATGTCAACCTGCAGTACAAGAGTTCGGTTATTGACGCTCTTGAAAAGGCAGGGATGATCGAAGAAAACCCGGATTACACCGCTCTTGCAAATCCAAGCGCAGCAGCGAATGGTGCCGGCATTGCCGGTGGCGGCGCACCTGACGATTACTACATTGCAACGGCCCCGCAGTTGTCTATTACTATAGAAACACAGTACGCCAATGCCGAACGCATAGACAACATTGCCGAAAACGGCGAAGAAGCAGAGGGGGCCTTTATCGTGCTACCCCGAATTATCTACCTACCGGGTTCTCCCGAAGGTCGATTGTCTGACTACTATAACGTGCTGCCCCTGAACAGCAAGCTGCAGGTGCAGAACAAAAATGTGGATTGTGGTGGAGCCCTGCCCGTCACCGGAAAGTTAGTGCCCTCGGCAAACCACAAGCTCACCTCTGGCAACTACACGTGTACAGTTTCTGGAACCTTGGGCGGTAAGGAATCTACAGTTCCGTTCTATGTGGTCGTTTCGGGCGGCAACTCTGGGACAGCTTCCGTTACTTTCGTCAAGGGCCAAGAAGAGCTGAAAAAGACCGACCCCGCTGCCAATGTCCAACTCCGTGTTCCCACTAGTGACCCGGCGCAAAACTACACGATCAAGGTTACCTTCCCTTCGTACAACACGAGCGAATGGGAGGTTGAAGCGCAAGGAGCTAACGCAGGCTGTGCGGCCGGTACCACCTGTACCTTTGTCATCAGTTCCGCTACCGAAATACACCCCATTTTCACGGTAAAGAACAAGAACGCCTCCTCTGGCCAGTTAGATTTCCAGATTGTGGAAGCCACGGGTTGCGATATCGGATCCCCCTATATCGAATCCATAATGGTTTCCAACAATATCGGTGTAAGGCGTCATACCCTTGCCGAATGGTGTAATGCCAATGGCGATGGCTCTACCGACGAGGATAAGGCGTTCTGCCTTAAAAAGTCAAACCCCGATTGTAACGTGGCCAAAGGTTGGGTTCAGGCCGTAGGTTCGCAGTGCCAGGTCAATTCTACAAATGAAACTTGGACCTGTAAGAATATGGCCGATATTTATTTGCAGCCGGTCTACTCGAACATCCCTACGGGTTGCGAGATCCTGATTCCCGGAACCAACCTCGCTGACCACAATAACTTTGGCGATGCCGACGAAGTGCCGCTATACGCATCTCTGAAATCGAAACCCTTTACCTTTACAACGGGATTTACCACAGAGAAGGGTGAGCAGACCGCTATTGCGGATGCCCAGACCATACACATTTCAGTGGAACGTTGGAGTACCACAGAAAACAAGTATAACGAGGTCAGCACCAGTGATTGTTCCTATGAGAACTTCAAGGATGCTGTTGAAGGACCTGAACACTGCTCGGTTCCGGTCTATTACGGAGACCGGGTGACCCTTTCGTTCCCGAAAGATGGCGATGACGATCACTTCAACTATTGGATGTGCGAAAGCGGCCCCGACTGCCCGACCCCGAAGGTGCCGAGTCATACCGATTCCTACACCCGTTCTGTGACGGGCTCCGACCAGGTCATCGCCCATTTCGAAGAAACCGACAAGCACTGCTTCTTCGATGAATTCAAGAACACCGCGTACTCGAACAGAACAGCCGTACTTTGCGGAGCGGGCAACACCGAAACGCTTTACTGCATCGATGGCGACGGTAAACACCCCAACGCCAAGTGGGTGCTCCAGAGCGGGGCCTCCGGCAACATCGAGTTCAACGGCGACGGGCGTATCTCGCTTTCCGCCCAGGCCACTCGTACTCAGAAAGAGAGCGAAAAGCCCTCTGTTACCATCATGAGCCGGGCTCAAGCCGGTGTCTACGGCACGCTGAAGGCCCAGTTCCAGGTTCCAAGGGAAGGTGTCAACGCACGCGACATCGCAAGGTCTACCATAAAGCAGTCCGGCTTTATCCTGCGTTCGAATACAGAGGTTACGAACTACCTGATGTTGAACATATACAGCGACAAGGACAACAACCTCTGGGCAAGACTGTGCCCCAATGGTGGCGAAACCTGTCAGTCCAAGAAGGTGGGTTCTGCCGAGGTTCATCCGGGAGACGTCATCCTCGCTGCTTTGACTTTGGAAAAGGCCGCAGAAGGTACCACCAATGCCGGCAAGGATGTCTTGAATATCCATGCGTACACGCAGGCGTTCAGCACGAGTTACTCTGAAGTTGAATTTGTCCTAGACGATGCGAACCAGAACAACGAATACGTAGGCTTCCGCCTGTCAGACCAGAATTTCAAGGTCTATGGTATCGGCTGGAAGAGCGACGACTACTTTGCAAAATGCTGGGATACCTACCCGATTATCTCTTGCTCGTTCAAGGCGGCCTACCCCGGAGGAATCGTTCCCAAAGACAAACCAGGTTTTGTTGATGGGGTCAAGCCCTGGGTCGGATTCTCCAGGTGGTTCAGCAGTTACGATAGCCAGTGCGGTGCTGAATACTACTACAGCGGAAACGACGCCGGTTGTAGCGGCACTGTTGAAAATACCACCACCTACAAGAGTTGCCCTTCTACCGGTTACCATTTCGGTGACGGCTCGGACGGTGTGCACGGTGTGGGCGATGAAAAGGCGGCCCGCGTAGGTGTCACTTCGTACTGCGGTACGGTCTATGGCGAAGCTTCTGCTTGGGCGACTAGTGAGGTGACTGCCCACTGTGGCAAGTTCTGGGTGGGCGACATTACGCCTTGCCAGGAACACCACAATTTCACGGCTTCTATCACGGGTAGCGAAGGCAGTTATTTTGCCTTGGATAACGCGGGAACAGGCCTTGGCAACCTGCGTGATGCCGAGCTTGTGGTGACCATGTCGACTACTTCGGAACTCGAGGTGTCTGTCTACCTGTTCAGCCGTACGTCTGGGTATTACTATTCCGGCGAAGACGCGGTCTATAGCCGGCCCTACACGACAACGGTTTCTGCCTCTGATCCTGTAATTACTGTGAATGTCAACGATATTGCCGATGCCGACGGCTTCGACCCCGAAAAGGTGGCGGGCGTCTACGTGAAGTACACGGCCACCACAGGAACGTCGGTAACATCGGTACACAGCAGCTGTCCGAACGCCCTTGGCCTAAAGAGCTGCAAGGCGGAATACATCAAGGCTAGTAACGAATGGAAGGTGACCGCTGTGGTTAACAACAGTGCCCAGGCGGGTGCCCTTGACGTGTCGAAGGTGTCCGTGAGCATCGGAGACGACAATACGACCACGTCAACGAACCTAACAGGGAAGTACAAGGATTGTACCACATCGCCCAGCGAATGTGCATTTACAAACGAGACCGACCAAGAATGGACCTTTGCTCTAGACCATTCCCCGTATTACTCGATGGGCTCCGAAAATTCCATCTCTTACCAGTTTACGGTGGATCTGTACGATATGGGCAAGACAAATCATGCCGACAAGTCTCCCTGCGTAACGCCTGTAGAGAAGGTTTCGAGGATTTCAAGGTCCTGCAGTATTTCAGATGCTATGAAAACGGTAAGTCCAGGTGCGGGAATCCCGGCGTTGACCTACTCTATCACCGGGTGCCCCACTCGCGATGACGCCTGTAAGTACAAGGTGGTACTCAAGAAGGGCAACACCCTTGTAACAACAGTGTTGGCAGAAACGTCGGCAAATGGGACGATTACCGACAATACCACCGATCCTGATGCAGCGAATAAGACTACTCAGCTTGCTGAGGGTGACGATTACAAGTTGGTTCTGCAGAGCACGAGTACCGAATTCCCCTTCACCGAATGTTCTCAGACGTTCTCGGTAGCGGTATCTACTGAAGGTGTTGTGACCGGAGAGTGTGAGTTTAACCCGTCGACGGTTTATACGGGTAACAGCACAACGCTAGATATAACTAGTGTTGGGGAAAGTAGTAAATGGGAAGAACGTTCTGGCAATCAAATTTCGGGAACTCTTAGTGGAGGCGGCGGAACTCAATCTGTAACCATAGACCGTTACAACAGTGGAAACGTCAACCACTATGCTGTAACTGCTCCGAATACTGCAAATACATACACATATTCCATTGTCTATGATGGCAATACATTCTGCACGGCTAGCCTAACAGTGCAGGCGCTAGGCGATGTTTTGACGGCAACGTGTCCAAACATCTCGACATATCCTCTAAAATCCACTACATGGGGAATTCAGATGAATGGTGCTAGCAATCTTACAAAGACTGTCAGCAGAACGGTTTCTATAGCAAATGTGGGCTCTTGGAGTAAGGATTGCTCTAGTACCTCTTGTGGAGACATGGATGCGACAACCGCTCCTGCTTCGGTAGCCGACTATACTTATGGATTGACAGCAGATGGAACGCCACTTTGTAGCAATAAAGAATATAAGGTGCTAAACCCGCTAGTGTGTAAAGTCAATGGTACCGCCATTACAAATGGTCAAGAAATAAATATGGAAGAGGGTGGGTCATTCACGTTCAAGGCAGAATGGGCTTCTGGAGCCACCAACGGACAAGCTAGCGAATGTAAATTAACGGGAAGTAATGTTGCTGCAAGTGGGGGGAATTGTAATTACCTTTGGAATTTTAACAGTAGTATTCCAGTTTCTCCAAGTGGAACAGGAGAAAAGGAGTATTCATATACTACAACGCTGAATTACAATGGAGCCTCTGCCGGTCCGTTTACTTGTAATTGGAAAATGAAGGTGAAAAAGGCGAAGCCTTCATTCGATTGCCCGACAAACTTAAAGGCGACAGTTGGAGAAACAAACAATGTCACCATCACACCACAAAACGTAACCGGCTGCGATGAAGGAGGTGATTACTGTTACTACAAGATAGAAGGTTGGGGTGCTTCAGGAACCGAAAGTACCGGTTACACAAATACAACAGGAGCATTACCATCCTTTACGAATAGCTCCACGACTACCAGTGGCGATACGGCAATATATGTCGTTAGTTTGAGAAATTCCTCAGGGACGACATCGCACAACTGCAGTGTAACTTTTGCAGCAGCATCTAGTTGTGAATGCACCTGTAGTGACTGTAGCACTATAGTTGTTGGCAACGATGTAGGTGTAGAAGGAGGAAGTAGTTCTGTAATATGTGCCTTTGGTGCATTTATCAGTGCCGTAAATGCTAATAACCAAGCCTATCCTGAAATTAACGATGAGACTGTCAGTAGTTATTGTGATGGCGTGGGAGGATGCTCCTCTACTTATTCTTCGATAGAGAAAAAGGATGGTGGTTATTACATGGAAATTCCCACTAATACGCAATGGCGCAAATTCAAGGTTACGGGGGCAACGGTAAATCCATGCGAACCATATACCAGTGTCCCGAGTATAGCCAGCTGTGCTGCACCAGCCCTTGCGGCTCCAGGAGGTTCTGTTAAAATCAGCCCAAATATTACTGGATGTAACCTGACACAGGGATGCTCGTATACAATTTCAGCATCGGGAACGAGTGATAAAACCGGAACATATTACGCAGGAGATCTCGTTTTTACTGGAGAAAGTCAAGCCGGAACTTATAATTACAGCATCTCCATAAGTAATTCTAATGGAGCAGCGGCGTCTTCATGCAGTTTTAGCGTAAAGTATCAGAATCCAACTACCGTTTCAAATTGGGTTAGTGGTGATAATAGTGACAATAAAACTTTAAGCGCAGGCTTATACAATATCCAAAAATGCAACGGTGGTACAGGAACAAAGACCACTCAAGCAAAATCAACCTTTAGAGATTTTTGGAATAATTTCTCGAATAGTAGTGGTTCTTATTATTGGAATAATGGTGATAGTTACGCTGATGGTGAAGCCAAGGTTGTTTTCCCTGTGACATTGTCTATTCCAACAGGCAAGACTGTGACTTTGTCCAATTGTTACTAGTTTTTGATTGTGTAATTACGTTTCCTAGGCTCCCCGTCATCACCGGGGAGCCTTTCCTTTACCCCTAAACAATCGAAGCCCCAGGACACTCCGTCCGGGGCTTTTGCTGTGAATTGATTATAGCGGATCCTCGCCGGAGCCTGCTCCTGCTTGTGCTGAGCAAAGCCGAAGCAAGCAAGGCCGAATGGGCGAGGATGACGATAGAGTTACGCCGTTGCCAGTTCTTTCGCGGCTTGCCGTTTCAGCTTGACCACTTCCTGCTTCGGGAGCTTGGTGATTGCCACGATATCATCAACGGAATAATTTCGGGCAAGCATCGCAAGGGCGATTTCGTTCGCCTTGTCTTCGCCGCCCTGCAAATATGATCCCTGTTTTTCGTAAATAATATTCGTCATCCCGTCAACCTCGTTCAGGAGTGTTTCGTCGGTGTACCCCACTAAAGATACATCTTTCATGAAGTCCTTGTCAAGCAGTTTCTTCAGCTTTTCCTCAGGGATGTCCTTTTCTTCGAGCACGTCGCGGAACAGGCGCAGCATTTCGGCCCTGTCGGTCGCTTCGCGCTTGCCCGGCGGGGTGCGCTTGTCGATGGCGAAGAACTTCTCGATTTCGATCAGGTAGATGTCCAGTTTATTGTAGAAAATACGCCGGTTGCGCACAATTTGCGCATGGTGCAGGTAGGTGTTCGGCTCCTTCGGGAACTGGTTCTCTGTCAAAAGCGAGAGCACGTAGATGTGCGGCAACTTGTAGTCCTGCGACTTCTTGACAGTGCGCGAGACCACACGGCCGGTGTAGTAGATGAGCCTGTCAACAAAAAGCTTGTTGAATGTCTGTTGCACCTCGATAAGCACAGGCTCGCCGGATTGCGTGGTGCCGTAGATGTCAAAGATGGCAGTCTTGTCATTCAGTACACCTGGGTTCTCCGGAACCCCGAGGGTGTATGTCTTGATGGCCTTGCGTCCGGTAAGCCCGAGCATGGCGTTCAGGAATTTCACGGTGCGCTGCGGCTTGGCCTCGTTCGCCATGAGCATCTTGAAAATGCCGTCGCTGAACGGATAGACGTTCTTGTACTTCTTGCGATATTTCGCCAGATGCTCGGGATGCTCGTGCACGTCCTTGACGAAGGCGATGAATTCCTCTCTTGTCATTTTATTCCGTTTTATAGCGGGAACGCGCCCGTGTCGCGGACGGGGAATGGCCCCATCTGCTATATAGACGTTTTTTTGTGACGAAACTGGCATGAAATTTTTGTTTACGTGCAATTTTTACATTGTGAAAAAAATCAAAGCCCCAGGACGCACCGTCCGGGGCTTTTGCCTGTGAATGGGTTGGGTTACGACTTGCTAGGAGATCCCCGCCTGCGCGGGGATGACCCCGGAACAGGTCCGGGGCAGGCTCGGGTGTGCGGGGATGACAATGGAAGGAGGATGACGATGGCGGTTACTTGTTCGCAAGCGCAGCAAGCATCGCCTTCGCCTCGGCAATCATTTCTGGAGAAGCACCCAGTTTCTCGAAGACACTGATGGCGTTGGACTCGCCTTTTGCCTCGCCTGCATTGAAGAAATGCTCACCGAAGGTTTCGTAACCCTTGTTCGCAATGGCTTCCGGACTATCCATCTTGATTACCTCGCTCTTGTAGGGCCACTTCCAAAAGAAATACGAAAGCGACTGTTTGATAAAATCCTTCCCCTCATCGGTATTCTGCATCTTGAGCAAGTGCAGTGCTGCCTCACGGAAAGAAACCGAGAATTTCTCGACATCAAAAATATACTTCATTGCAGTAAGAGCGACAAGGGTAATGGGCGAAAGAGCCTTCAATTCCGCATCGTCGATGGCGTGTCCCACATCCAAGAATTCCACCTTGAAAGGAAATCCGATGTCGTGGTAATATTCGGGATAGTTCGGAAACCGCGTTTCGCTGAGCGGATCCCAGCCTTCCTCTCCGTTATAGACGATGAACGCCACCACAGGCACGTCTTTTTCGCGCTCCAGGAACAGGTGGTGATAATACTCCGAAATCTGGAGAAATACATTGTCCCTGTTGGTGGACTTGTGCTCGGCGATAATACCCACGTAGAGCCCGGTGATGCCGCCATCCTTGAGATTCGCCTCGAAAACGAGGTCCGCGGAGCCTGCATGCTTGTCACTGGAAAGGTTTTCGCTCGATCCTCGCAAGCTTGCAAGGTCGATGGTGTCTAGGAAAGCCTTGAGCGAGGGATTGTGACGCGAAAACAGCGTCAGGAGTTCCACCATGCGGGAGGGCTTCGCAAAGGCGAACCTAAAGTATCTGTCGTGTACGAAATTGCTCTTGTCATCTTTCACGGAGTTCACAATCACGTTGAATTCGTGAGCGATATCGCGAATATCCGACTCTACAAAGTTTTCATTTCCTGTCATTTTAGATTCCGTTAAATGCGGGAACACGCCCGTATCGCAGACGGGGAAGGTCCCGTCTATGTATAAGACGCTTTTTTGGGGCGAAATATGCCTGAAAAATTTGTTTACATGGCTTTTATAAGTTCACATACAAATACACCTCCGCGGATTCACTATCCACGGGGGTTGAATGTCTGGCTAGGGTGCCATGCTACAGGTTACTAGGAGATTCCTTGGCTTTCTCCGCTGCAATTTTCCGCGCTTTCTCGATCAGTTCGCTCGGCACGCCAAGGGATTCTAGAATGTCGATTCCTTGCTCACGGCCTTCAGCACGCCCTTCAGCACGCCCTTCAGCACGGCCTTCGGCCAGGCCTTGCTCGCGACCTTCTGCACGGCCCTCGGCTAAGCCCTCGGCACGGGCTTGCTTCTTTTCTACGTACATTTCGTATTGGCGATCGCTCATGTTCTTGGCCTCGCTTACTAGGAACTCCTCGGTAAATATACTCAATTTCGCCTTCTCCTGCAAGCGGGCGAATATCGAGCCCTCGGGCACGGGAACGGGCTTCTCGTTGTTCAGGCCGTCGATTACGCGGAGCCACTGGGCAAGCATGCTGTTGTCTGAGCTGTAGCCGTCCTTCAGAAACTTTGGAATCTCGACAAGGGTGATGGTCTGCTTCTTGAAGAACTCGTCGTTCTCCTGGTTCTTGAGGCGTATGCTGTGCCTGTAGTTCCTGGATTCGGGGAATCCGTCGAACATCTGGAGGCTGATGAGGTTCAGATTCCTTAGCCAGTAGTTCTCGCCGGGTGCCTTGCTTGCCACGGTGTGCTTTGCGACATAGTAGACGAGTCTGTCGTTGTAGGCGTCGCCCTTTACATGTTGGACTTCCAGCACGATGCGTTCGAGGGGCTCGCTCTCTACAACCACGTCCGAAATGACTGACTTGCTCAAGGTCCCTTCTACTGCGGTGTTCACGAAGGTGAGCTTGTCGATACAGTCGCCGCCATCCAGCTTGAGTATGGCGTTCAGGAAGTTTGCCGTGATGTCCATGTTTTGGGGGTTGCCGAAGATCTGCTTGAAGATGGTGTCGTTGTAGATGTAGGCGAACTTGTATCGCTTGCGGTATTTTGCGATGCAGGCGGTGGTGTCGCCACCAATCTTGTGTGTTTCGCTGATGTCGCGGAGCATTTCTGCGTATTGTTCTTTGGTCATTATGTATTTCTCTTTTTCCGGGTGCGCCCCGGGCTGCGGCGGAGCGAAGAACCCCGTACTGTATAAGACGTTTTTTTGTGACGAAACTGGCATGAAATTTTTGTTTACGTGGAAAAAAGGCCGTTTTACGGGCCGGCCCCTCCCAAATATCTGTAAAAAAGGATATATTTAGGACAAAGAGGTTTTTGTATGAACAAGAAAATTCTTATTGGACTTTCTGTTTTGGGCGTCAGCGCAGCCTTTTGGGCCTGCGGTGATGGCGAAGTCATTACAAAGGGCGGCGACGACGAGCTGGCCCTGTTGAACTATGGTCCCCCGTTTGCCGAAGGCGACGAGGGCAACATGCATACCCTTGTGAACCAGGCTATGGCGGACTGTTCCGCCGACGAGGCCTGCGCGGCCAAGATGGAAGGCTCCACCTACGAGCCCCCCGAGAGCAGTGCCGAGGGCGGCGAAGGTGGCGAGGGCGGCGGTGAAACCCCGACCAGCAGCCCCAGCGGTCCTGTGAGCAATGGCTCCGGACCAGTTGTCAACACCTCCTCTGCATCGGTGACTCCCACCGGCAGTTCGGCCTCCGGTGGCGATACTCCTCCTGCCTCTAGCGCGGTCATTTCTGACGGCACCAAGCCCGACGGTTCCTGCGCACCAAGCCCGACCTCTGTCCGGAAGGGTAATCCTGTAACCTGGACTTTCACCAAGGCTAGCCTGCCTGCCGGCGCCAGCGTGCAACAGGTGATGGATTACAACAACATGGTGAACGCCGCTACCTGTGAATGGACCATGACGGGGTCTACCGAAGGGACGGCTAGCGCTCCCTGCAAGACCAATACGGCGACGGCCACCTACACCAAGGCGGATAGCTATTCCGCAACTTTGAAAATTGGTGACAAGACTATCAATTGTGGTTCTGTCAGGGTGAACGGGGACCCCATTGAAGGATGCTCCTGCAAGCCCACTTCGGAAACCGTAGATGTGGCTAAGGATGCCTCTGCTAGCTGGAATGTGTCCTGTAAGTCAGCTGTTACGAAATATTCTTGGAGTGGTGCGACGGGAACAGGAGCAACGGGGACCATGAGCCTTAGTGGCGTTAAGGCAGAAACCCCACTTACGCCCAAGGTGACTGTTAGTACCGCTGAAACAGATTCAACAATTACCTGTACGTCGCCAGCTGTGATTGATTCGGATCATCCTAAATATGAAATTAGTGAGATGAATGGTAAAATGCCTGTTCCTGCAGGGGAAAATACGCTTATGGTGAGTGTTGGTTCTTATTCCTTCTTCTATTGTGAGAATGGTGGATCTGATATGTCCGGCTCCTCAGTTACTTGTGGCAGCAATACTTATGCGAATGCGACTACTGGAAATAACAACAGTGGGTGGTATTTTGCGGTGTCGTGCAACTCGAGTGCGGTTGTGGTCAATTTGACTGCGGCTGGAAAATGTGGTGTGTATTAATCGATTCTATTTCATTTGATTTTTTTAGCCCTCCCTGCCTGGGAGGGCTTTTTTTGCGTTTTTTCGTGACTTTTGTCAAGAAAATGAAATTTTTTGTTTACGTTGCCGAAAAAAAGTATATATTAATCTTTAGGTGTAATATAGGGTATGGAGTGGCTTATGAAATGGGTGTTTTTAAGCGCATTTTTCGCATGTATAGCAGTCTTCTTATGGGCCTGCGACATGGGCGCCATAGAAGCCAAGGACCTCGATGACGAGATGGCCCTGTTGAACTATGGTGAGTTCAACGAAGATGGCATGGCGAACCTCATTCCCGACGCCATGGCCGCCTGTAACGACGACCCCCAATGCGTGGCCGCCATGGAGAAGGCTGCCGGCAATGGAGAGGTGTTCCTCAGTTCTAGCGAAGCTCAAGAAGAGGGTGGCAGCTCTGCCGCGGATTCATCTTCCAAGGGCGGAAGCTCTTCCTCTGCCCAGAAAGGGCCGGTAGTACCCAGTTCTTCGTCGATACAGGCGGATACCACGTCCGTGGTGTCCAGCAGTTCTGCCGCGACCCCTGTCAGCAGCACGACAGTGGTATCCTCGTCTTCCAAGTCCACTACGCCTATCGTCAACGGTATTTGCAGTCCGACCCCGGCCAGCGTAGAGAGGGGAGGCTCTGCCACCTGGAAGTATGTGGCCATCAATTCCAGCGTCACTATCGAGAGCTACGACTGGACCTTTGACGAAGGGAGCTCCATTACCACCAGCAATGATGCGACCCCTGCCGTAACCTATGCCGCAAAGGGCTCCTACGGCGCATCGGTGGTGATAAACAAGGGCCTTGCCACGGAAAAAGAGGTCAAGTGCCAGTCCAAGGTGGAGGTGACCGGCATCAAGGTGAGCGGCTGTACCTGTACCACGCCTGCCACATCCCTGGTGGTATCGTCTTCAAAGTCCAAGGAGGCCACCTGGACGGTTAGCGGCTGCACGGGAGCGGAACCCTTTACCTACGCCTGGGGTGGCGGAATTTCTGGAACGGAGGCCTCGGGCACCATGACCATCTCGGCCAAGGGTTCCTATGCGCCGACGGTGACTGTCACCAACAGCGACGGCATGACCATGAGCCCCACTTGCAACTCGGTGACGGCTTCGGAATTGCCGGGGGCTAGCTGCAGGTTCGGTGAACACAATTACGACGCCAACAAGTCCTCCATGAGCGTTGTGCCTGGTCAGACCTTCTACTTCAAGGCTGCTAGCGCCACCGGGATTACCGGTACGGCCAGCATGACTCTTGAAGGCGGCGGTACGACCAAGACAATCTCTGTTGCCAACGGTGACAACGATGCGGTTCAGTTAACAGCCCCGACTACAACAGGGAGCTATACCTACACCCTTTCCATGGATGGTGAGGAGGTGTGTACCGCACCGCTGACGGTAGAATATCCCACCTTGACCACGACATGCTCTTGGGGAACGCCTGTAATGCCGGGTGCCTCGGTTCAGTTCAACATGAACAAGTGCTCCGGCTGGACCGATGCCATGGGTGACAACGCCACAATGGTTCTTACGCTAGACGGCAAGACCACCAATCTGACTGTCAGCCGTTGGAATGGCTACAGCGGAAAGATTACGGTGCCCGACGAGCTTGGTACGTACAGCTACACGGTTACCTATGGAGGCAAGGATGTTTGTACGGGTTTCGTTACCACGGCCTACCCGAAGATTACCTCCACGAGTTGTGGATTCAACTTCCATAGTTGGGAGAACAAGTACTTCTTCACGGCGGGGTCGTCGTTCAGTAACTGGGATGCCAATGTGATTGGGCCAAACTTGTCGATGGATCTGTATCAGGACAACGAAAAGCTGACCACATTGAGCGTTAACAGGTATTCTAACGGCGATATGTACCAGCTGACATTCCCCACGGAACCCGGTACATACACTTACAGGCTGGATTACCAAGGTAATACGGTGTGTTCCGTTGAGCGTGAAGTAGAGGAGTAGCGGAAAAGTTTATATATTTCCACCGGGGATATTTCATTTTTCCATATTGTGGGAGAAGGGAGTATTATGAAAAGGGTGTTTTGGTGTGTTGCTGCTGCAACACTTATGGTTACGTTTTGGGCCTGCGGTGATGGTGCCGTGGAGGCCCGTGTGGGCGATGATGACATGGCCCTCCTGAATTATGGTCCTCCATTTGTAGAGGGCGATACCGGAAATATGTGGACCCTGCGAAACCAGGCCATCTCGGATTGCGAGGCGGATGAGTCTTGCAAGGCCGCGATGGAGCGGGCTAGCGGTACTTTAGAGAATTTTGACGAGAGCAGTTCTTCTGTGGCTACCGTTGTTGAAGAAAGCAGTTCTTCGGCAAAGCCAAAATCTAGCGGGGCTGTGGTCGTTGCGCTTTCGTCGGTTGCCCAGGTCATTTCCGAAGTTACCTCGTCTTCTGGCGGGGCGGCTAGCGTTCCCGGTAGTTCTGCGGGAACTACTATACAAAGCTCTACAACCGTAAGCGGCGTAACCCTCAAGTATTGCCTGCCGGAGCCGACCACCGTTGTCAAGGGCGAACCCGTGACGTGGAAGTTCAAGACAAACGGTGCCGCTCCGACTAGCTACCAGTGGAGTTTTGCCGGTGGCGACATCGAGACCAGTACGGATGAATCTCCTGTGGTGACATTCTCGAGCGCTGGCTCCTATGCCCCCACTGTGGCAATCGATGGCGACACTAAGACGACCACGTGCACGGCCGTAAAGGTGACGGGGCACCCTATTACGGGTTGCTCCTGCGTGGGGCCAACCCTCAAGTCGTCAAGTAAGGATCTGGCCGACAATTCTCCAGTAGAATACGATTGGAAAATTGAGGGGTGTACCGCCGGCGAGGGCGATGAGCTGAGTTATGCGTGGACCGGCACCGGCATTTCGGGAACGGGAGCGTCCGTGACGGCCTCTTACACCGAGATAGGCGCGTATACCGCATCGGCCGTTGTGTCTAACGCCGACGGGATGACTGCCAATGTCGTCTGCTCCAACAAGGCAACTGTCGAAAATGGCGGTTGGAACTTCAAGTGCTCTGCCTTGAATTCCGCAAGTGTCAATCTGGATGTGGATAACTTCGGCAACGTGAGTCCGGGAAGTTGCATGGAGCTGAACAAGACGAATTCCAATACGTTGCAGTTTGGCAGCTGGTGGTGCAACGGGGGCTCTATGACGGTTCATCTTAGGGACTGCAACGGAGACGAACAGGTCTTTTCGCATACCTGCGGTGGATTTGTGTCTGTACAGACCGGTGGACCTTGCAAGGTCTATTTCTATTCGGATAAGGAGTTTACCTTTAAGATGCAGGCCTGGTAACCGATCATTCGTTTACGTAATTTTACAAAGGGTCTCTGCCGACATTGTCGCAGGGACTTTTTGCTTTGTAATCAGTCACGTTTTTTTGAAATTTGCCTTTTTTTTCAATTTTTCGTTTGCTTTTTCAATAATAAAAGAATAGATTTTGGGGGGTATTATGTAGCGGGCCCAGGCCTGCTGCATTTAGTTGCATATTAAAAAGGTGAAAAATCTATGTTAAAAAGGTTTTCCATTTCGGGTCTAGGGAACGTGTTTGGAAAGTTCTTACCGGCACTGCTGGTCGTTGTTGGTGCATTTAGTGGCACGGCAGATGCTCAGTGCGCGGGAACCGTGCGCTTTAAGCCTCCTACTAATTGGACTCAGGCGTATTTTGGAGACCGAAATTGTTCGGCAGCGGAAGCAGGCCATGTCACTACCTTAGATGCAGATGGGTACTTCACGTTTGATTTGAGCGGCATTGGCCACCAAGAAAACGGAGGAACCAGCTTCAGTATCCTCAACAGTGTTACGCAGGGCGACATTGCGGCTATATCCTTGACTGGATGGGTCACTCAATTGAATTCTGGTGAAGCTGCCCAGAACGCTCTTACCAACAATTCCGTTTTTTCCTGCCCGGGTGTTGGCAATACCGTCTACATTGCACAGGATCCTTTGAGCGCCACGCCTAAGACCTACGTGGGTACGGTGCCCCCTTCTGCCAAGTACCTCTACGTGCTTACCCCCGACGACAAGGAGTGGCAGTCCGACAACATGATGGTCAGCGCCAACGGTGGCGCCGGTGTGCAGATGACGACGGCCGCAAACATGTGCGGCTGGATGATGATGGTTTACGAAGAAAGCAAGGTTCCCGACGAAGTGCTGGTGTACCTCAAGAACAAGCCCGACGAAAAGCTGGGTGCCACAGGTCTGTGGGGCAACGAGGCTGAACCGACTCCGCTTCCCCTGAAGTCTATTCTGGATGCCCTTGGAACCGATAGGCTGTACTTTATTCCTGACGATTCCCAGTGGCCGGAGGGCATGGAAGATGCCCAGGGCCTGTTCGTGACGGACCCCGGTGTAAGCGGTGTCTGCTCCTTTGACCTTGCCGCTATCATCTACGACTCCGACGTAGAAGTGAATGACCTTTTCTCGGAGTACCAAGGTAAATCGTCCGAGCAGGCGACTAACTGTACCGGCGTGCGCCACGACATTGTCTTGGATAAACTGGGTACTGACGACAAACCTCACCTTAACACAAATAGTGCTAACGGCAAGACTTGCTTTACTGACGATAACAAGTTCTCTACGCTGTTCAACTACACCGCCGGCAAGAACGAGGTGGTGTGCTACAATATGCCCTTCTCCCGTGCAACCGATGGCCGTTGGGCCTTTGACTCTGACCATGTCAAGAACGGTACCGTCATAGGCGGATTCTCTCCTCGCGAAGACGAAACTCCGACCACTGCCGGTAACGACGTGATTACCTCCATAAGCCCGCAAAAGTGTACACTGTGCCGTACGAAGCGCCCTGCCGAAGGCCCTGTGACATATACGGTGGAGTATCCGGGAATCACGAACCTCGACTACCTGTGCAACGGCCCCGGCTGGAGTGGCGGTGTGGACTGCGAAGGCATGTTCGTTTCTGATGACGCCGGCTACGTTAAGTGGAACTGGGATGTTGGTGCCGGTGGCGGCAAGCGTTGGGGTAGCCAGACCCGTAACCAGCACTTCTGCTTTGAATCCCATGCAACCTTTACCTACAGCGAAGACCAGGAATTTACCTTCCGTGGTGACGATGACATTTGGGTGTTTATCAACAAGAGGCTTGCCGTGGATAACGGCGGTGCCCACCTTGCTGCTCCTGGACACGTGGTGCTGAAGAACCTGAACACCAAGTATGGTGCCGGGTTCCTGGTTCCCGGACAGGACTACTCTCTGGATATCTTCTTCTGCGACCGCAGAACCACCATGAGTAACGTGATTATCAAGACCAACATGTTCATCAAGCAGACCAGCGGTCTGAACGCCAACGGTAAAAAGAATTCGGACGGTACAACGAGCTATAGCGTCTGCTACGACAAGAGTGGCGATGGCTCCTGCGCCTCTGTGGCTCTTGGTCAGTCTGGCGGTGGCGATGGCGGAACTATCCACGCTTGCGATGACGCCATCAAGCAGTACGGTACCTTGAAGTACAAGATTACCACTAGGGCAGGCCAGGAAATCGCGGCTTTGGAATCCGGTAAGTCTGGCTTCCAGTATGGCGGTATCGATATCAGCAACCCCTTCAAGCCTATCGTGAACACCGACAAGATTAGCGGCCTTGCTCCGGGAAGCTACCGTTTGGTTATCGACTTCTACGATGTCTCGGGTAACCTGGATGAAAAGGCCCGTACCTACATCAACTTCCGTATCAAGGGTAACCTTGACGTGATGACTCAGACTTCTGTCTACACGGTGAATGCCGGTGACGAGAAGAGCCCCTACTACAACTCCGGAGCTAAGTGGACCTTCGTGGGTGAAGGCCTGGCTGGTTCCCGCGTGCCGGTGTATGTGTCTGCCTTTGCTGACGGCGGTGTAGACCTGCTGAGCGCTGTTGGCCAGAAGTACACTCTGGTGCTGGACAAGGGCATGACCGCCTATGCCACCAAGACCGGAGAGACTCCTGTAACCTGGCCGAAAACTGTCGGCGAGACCGGTATCGACACCGTCTGGATTTACCAGGGCCTTGACGGCTTGAACGCCAACCCCGAAGAGAAGACTGTTTCCTTGAAGACGGCTGCGAAGATCAAGTTCTACGCCCCGCGTCTGGACTTTGCTGAACCGGTGACGGTTGACACTGCCGGAAAGGTGACCGCCTGGAAGCACCCGTTGGCGGGTGACCCGGATAGCCTTGACGGTGACGAGTTCTTCCACTGGATTGGTTCTGACGTCGACCTGTATGTGTTGATTGTGAACCCCGCTACCAACGAGATTTGCACGGATTGCCAGATGACCTTGACCCTGGTAGACGCCTCTGCCGGTGTGACCATGCCGGGCGATGCCATTGCCCTTGGTGATGGTGCCTACGTGATTTCTATCCGTTCCCGCAAGGAATACATGGATTCTACGGCCTACATCACGATTTCTACGGCCGAAGACGCAAAGGGCCTGAGCCTGTCTTCTTACACCAACATGCGCTTCCGCAAGCCGCCGGTACCGTACCCGCAGCTGGTGGACATGTTCGATGTCCGTGGTGCTTCTTTGGGCGCCATCAGCATTCCTGAACCCTATTACTCGCAGTCCAAGGAATACCTGGACGGTAAGGGCGACTCCATTGTTATCCACTACGACAGACCTTTCGCCCCGAACCCTCAGGGTGATTACAAGGACTCCTTGCCGTTCTTGATCTGTATCGACTGGGATGAAAATGTATACGAGAAGGTGAACTTTGTAGAGAAGGGATTCTCCAAGACAAAGAAGGATACCGCCGTGGCATGCTCTTACATGATCGACTCCGTGACGATCTACAACACCTTCATGGCCAAGTACAAGGCTAACGGCAACAAGAGCGACAGCGTGCTTTCTTTCGTTTCGGATTCTACGTTCTCGTCTTTGGTAAAGACGTTTGGCCGCGGAAAGGTGCTGAACTTTGCCACTTATGAAGACCGCAAGAAAATAACCAAGGGCCACTTCGACGGTACTGTTACCGACCGTATGGCTCCTGTGATTGTGGCTGCCCGTGTGGATAACTTCTCCGAACAGTTGAACCGCTTGACGGTGACCCTGTCTGAACCGGTGAAGCTGATCGAAGAAACCAACAAGACGGCACCCTTCACCTTCTACATGAACTCTGCAACGGAAGTGGCCGAGGCGGCCCGTTACGCTTCGCCTACGGCTAATGCCGCTCCTGGCGGACTCGGTTCCGAAAAGCTGACCCTGGTGTTCGACAAGACCCAGAGCACCAAGAACCCCACGCCGCGCTTGGGTGACTTTATCCGCTTCCGCGCCGATTCCTGGATGTGGAGCGATACCACTAACATTGCAAGCGATGTGACTCAGCGTGTTGCTGGTGATAGCGCCATGCATTGGAACTCCCCGACGGATTACAACTCTACCAAGAGACTTCCGTCTCCGTGGGTGACCATTGTGGGTGACTACTCTGTGGAAGTTTCCGCTATCAAGCTTGCTACCATGAACAAGGATATCGACGCCAAGAACACGCCTGCTGTGGAAGTGTTCACGATTCCGACCACCATGGGTAAGGATGAGATTGCGAAGCTCTATCCCAACACCTTGGGCTTTATCGTGAAGTCCGACATGGCATCCTTCATGAGCAAGGACTCTGTGACGGAGAAGTTCTTCAACGATCACCCCGAGGCCCTGGCCGAGGTGTACTTCCAGTACGACGTGAAGTTCTACACCAACCTGGGTAACTATGTTGCCGGCAAGAGCAACAAGATTTACTGCCTGGACGAAATCAACAAGCAGAAGTTTGGTAAGGAATACTTCGGTGGTAAGGATTGTCGCTCGGTGCAGGGTAACTTCTACATCTCTTGGAACATGCTCTCTGACAAGAAACGCCTGGTGGGTACTGGTGCCTACATCGCAAAACTGTCTTCTTTCGTGAAGCTTGCTCAGCTTGGCAAGGCCAAGTCCAGTAAGGCCGAAGAGACGGATATGTGGGGTGCCAAGCGCGGCAAGGGCATCGTAAGGAAATAGCCTAGATTCCGGGTCAAGCCCGGAATGACGATGGTATTAAACGTCATGGCGGCCTTGAGCCGCCATCTAGAAGGCGGGGGCAACCCCGCTTTTTTTCTTTTTTATTATGGCACCGAAGGTGCCCACGAAAATAAACCGTCCGAGAAAAGGACGGTTTATTGAGTGTAAGGTAGGTATTAGGGAGGGCGGGAGCCTTCCCTAGTTGTTATATATTTTTATCTTGTATGTTATGAATGCTTCAAGGGCGGTGTTTAAGAGATTTGCTGCAGTCACATCTCTCGTTTTTGCTTTTTCGTGTCTTGTGTCGCTGACTGCCTGCGGCGACGACGGCTCCTCCGGCTCCGATTCCGGAAACGGCGATGGGGCTGTCTATGCAAGCGTCGATGACCTGCCGGAATGTACGGCGGGCAATGCGGAAAGCCTTGCCGATGTAGACGGCGACTATTACACATGTGTTTCCAAGAACTGGGAAAAGGTCTTGGACGTGGCGAAGGGCGTTTGCAATGTAAGACCCTGCGACAAGTCTACAGAGGGCAAGTGGGTGTATGTGTACGCCGACAGCTCTGCATACCAATGTAAGTCTGGGGCCTGGAAAGATTCTTACGGCAAGACGTTCAGCGAGCTGGATTTTGTCGGGTGCTTTATGAACGCCCTAGTGAAGGATACAGTCGCCTCTGCCGAAGAACTGAAGAACTGCACGGAGAATAAGGAAGGCGATATCTTTGTTGTGGGCAAGAGCATGGTGGCCTGCTATGCGAAAAGCTGGGTGGGAATCCCCGGTGGCGTGGTTTCCGAGGGAGACTTGCTGGATTGCTCCGCAAACGGGTACATTTACGTAATGGGCAAGATGGCCGTGTACCAGTGCAAGGACGGTGTATGGTACGGTAACGGCAAGGCGGTCAAGCAGGCCTCTGCAGATGTGCCGAAAAGCAGCTCGTCGAAGGCTGTTGAACCGGAGCCGACTTCGTCGCAATCGGGTTCTGACAAGCCGTCGTCTAGTTCTAAAGAAGTTGTTGATGACGGTACCAAGGTCCGCGGCGTGTGCAAGGCCTCTACGGTTGAGACTACTAAGGGAAAAGCGGTGACCTATTCCTTCTACAACATGGGCGGTACCTTAGTTTCGTATTCATGGACTTTCGGTGAAGGTGCGTCGGTTGCTACCAGTGATGAGGCCGAGCCTTCGGTAAGCTATAGCCAGGGCGGTGTGCACAAGGCGAAGCTGGTGATGAATAAGGGTCGTGAGTCGGAAAGTGACGAGATTGTTTGCCCTGGAGTGACTGTAGAGGCTACTCCCGTGACGGGTTGTGTTTGCACGACGGAAACGTTATCGCTGATACTCAAGGGTGGTAATCCGGCAGAAGCCCAGTGGAGTGTTTCTGGATGTAGGAGTGATTCTCCCGTTACGTACGAGTGGGGAGGCGGCGCTTCGGGAACGAGTGCTTCTGCAACGGGGCAAACCAACTCTTTGGGCAAGTACGCCCCTACGGTGACAGTAATTAACGATGACGGTGGAATCATGGAGCCTGAGTGTAAGGCGATACCTGTGATGGAACCCCTTAGTGCGAAATGCAGTTTTGTAGGGAATCATTTCCAAATTAGTGACATGACTGGAATTTCCGATGAACAATCTTCTATTGATGTCACCCTTGTTTCTGCTACGGGAGTGTCTATTGAAAAAACACTTACGGGTTCTCTGACTTCAAAATGTACGACTGTACCGGGTTACGGCTATAAGTGTGGAGATGCCTACGATTGGTCTTGGCTTCACGAATCGATTGATGTTGACGCAGACTTGGGTTATGCAAGGTTTGCTTTAGTCCATGACGGAGATACCCTGTGTACAGCCACTGCCGTTAGCTGCGGGCCTAGTACAAGTGTTGCTCATAAGGGTGAGACGATAAGTTGGAACATGCAGTCGATTTCTTGGCCGGTGCCGAGCCCAAAGACCGTATCAAGGGTCATTATCGATGAGGATGGAAATGAACATTCTGGACCGACAATTACGGCAACGAAGTACGGGGTGATTAAGGCAACGATGATCTTGGATGAGGGCCTTGAAACAGAAAATGTCTTGGCTTGCCCTGACGTCAGCGTGGAACCTAGGGAAATTACGGATTGCACTTGTACTTCTGAATTGCTCTCTGAATCCAATGACCTTGCCGATGTCGACGAGGTGTCGTACCGCTGGAAAGTTACGGGCTGCACAAGCGAGGACGCAGAGCCTTTGACTTACAGCTGGGAAGATGGTTATGCTGTAGATGCGGCGGATCAGACGATTGTTACAAGAACCTTTACTGAGATGGGTTCTTATAGGCCTGTGGTGACCGTTGAAAATCAGGAAGGCGAAGTTCAGGACTTTGCATGCAAGGCTGGTATTGTAAAGGGCGGAACCGCATCGGAACTTGTTTACGGAGACCAAACATATAGGACCGAACTTATAGGCTCGCAGGTCTGGATGGCCGAAAACCTGAATTACGAGGTCTCTGGATCGGTTTGCTTTGACAACAAGGCGGATAACTGTGCAAAATATGGACGGCTGTACTCGGCAGATCAAGCCCAGGATGTTTGTCCGGAAGGCTGGCATCTGCCAAGTCAGGGTGAGTTTGAAGAGCTCCTTGAAACAGTGGGTGGAAGTTTTGAAAACCTGAAGGCGGAAGAATGGGGCGGAGAGGATGCCTACGGTTTCTCGGCCTTGCCTGCTGGTAAGAATGATGTGATTGCGGGAACGTTTACAACCAGTCAGTACATTACGGGTTGGTGGTTGCAGTCGGCAAAGGGTAAGACCTACTCAAACCTTTACGGTATTCGCTCTAGTGCTATGTATACTGGGTTCGACACTGATGACAGTGTAAATGGATTTTCTGTCCGCTGCGTAAAGGATTAGGGAGGATAAGATGATGAAACTTGAGAAGAAAATAGTTGTCTTGTTCTTCGCCTCCCTTGCCTTGTTGACGGCCTGCGGTGACGATAATTCTACAAGCAAAGCCGAGGAATCGGGCTCGGTAATCGGCCCCGACGGCAAGGTGATTCCCGATAGTATCTTGATGTCGGATTCGCTGTACACTTGGTACCTGGATATGCTTGCAAAGGGTATCGATCCGCTTTCGCCCAACAGTTCCGCAGAATCAGGAAAGGATTCCCCGAAGTCGAGCAATTCAGCAAATAGCGGAAGTAGCGGAAAAAGCGGTGATGGTGACGAGAAGGTTATCACTGGCGATGACGGCGAAGAAAAAGAAGATACGAAGGTTCGCTTGTTGCCGCCTGCCGGGTTCTATAGCGGCGAATTGACGATACCTGTACCCGAAGCGGTAAATGGTGGGAAGATCTATTGTACCTTTGATGGTTCTGCTCCTACGGAAGATTCGTGGGAATTTACTACGTCGTACACGGTGACAAAGAATACGCCGGTACGTTGTGCAGAGTTTGTAGAGGGCGAGGCTGTCCGCTCGTCTAGCCATACCTTCTTTATCAACGAGACAGTGTCTATGCCGGTGGTGGCTATCAGCGTGGATCCGGTGTTTTTCCAGAATACCTACATCTATAATCCAGGTTGCGCCGGCAGTAATCCGGCGAGTTGCGGCCCAGGTTTGACTGCGGAGTCTGAATATCCGGTGCATGTGGAATTTTTTGAAAATGGTAGTTCTAGTGCCAAGAAAACCTGGCAAATTGACGCGGGAATTTCCCTGATGGGAGGCTGGAGCCGGACCTACGAGAAAAAATCCGTGGCTATCAAGATGCGGAAGCTCTACGAAGATGGCCGCCTAAAATACAACATGTTTACGGCGCGGCCCGAAGCCAACAAGTTCAAAGGGTTCAACTTACGCAATGGAGGTAACCGCTACGTAGGCGACTATCATGGTGATGCCGCTCTTGCAAGCCTTGCCGAGGGAACTTCTGTAGATTACCAGCGTAGCCGCATGGTTGTGGTGTTCTATAACGGAAAGTACTACGGTATCCACGATTTGCGCGAGAGGCTGAACGAGCATTTTGTAGAGACCAACTACGGCATAGATTCCAAACAGGTGGACATGGTGAAGCACCTGGGCAAGGAAGTCACAGCTACTGGTGGAACTGCGGATTCTTACAATGCCATGTTGGCCCTTTTTGCTGGAACGAACCATTTCAAGACGGATACATCTAATGCAGCCGAGGCTCAGATTGCCAAGAACAATTATGCCCAGGCACAAGGCATGTTAGATGTCGGTAGTTTTGCGGATTACATTGCTTTGGAATTATATATTGGCAATACCGACTGGCCCGATAACAATGTTCGTGCTTGGCGTTCGTCGGATCAGCCCTACAAGTACATGATTTTTGATGTGGACCATGGCTTTGGATGGCCGTGGCGGGATTATTATCACGGCGAAGCAATGTTAGATTGGTTAAAGAAGGGTGGTCAGCGCAAATGCAATGGAGACAACTGCGTGGCGGGCATCTACCTCAAGTTGATTCAAAACCCGGATTTCAGGAGGCTGTTTATCAATCATAGCGCAGTCCTGCTGACTAGCTACCTGACCAGCGAAAAGGTCAATGCCGCCGTAGATCGGATAAACCAGCAGCTTCCCTCTTCAGAAATAGACCGTGACCTGAACACATTGGTGCGTCCGGGTGGCCCCTATTCTTTTGACAGGGACGGTTCTCATGTGACATCTTACGGCACGACTCGCACAAGTACCGTTCGCAGTGAGTACCGTACGGAATTTAACTTGGGAAAAGACATCAGCGTTACTATCGCTTCGCAGGGTAGCGGCAAGGTGCTTGTGGACGGCATGACGCTGCCCAGTACGAATTACACCGGAAAGTTCTTTGCGGGGAACGATATGCTTCTAGAAGCTGTACCTTCGGGAACCAGCATGTTCATTGGATGGACCGACGGCAATACGAAAAACCCGAGGCTTGTGACCCCGGAGGATGGCGATACGTTTACCGCTAAGTTCCAGTAAACGTCATGGCGGCCTTGAGCACAATAGCCACTTGCAGCTTGCTGCTTAGTGGATATGATCCTCGGCAACGGGGACGCCATCTAGATTCCGGGTCGTAGCCCGGAATGACGTGGAAGCCGAGAGCAGCGACAGACCGCTTGCGGGCTGGCATTGCCGAGGCGACCCAGTCATGCCACGAAGTGGAATGACGTCTTGTACGTAGCTCGGAATGACGAAGGAATTAAACGTCATGGCGTGCTCCGACACGCCATCTAGCCTTTACTCTTCGGCTCCGTAGATGACGGGGCCTTCTTCGTCCTTTCCCTCGTCATCCTCGTCCCTTTCATCGTCATCCTCGCGAAGGCGAGAATCCAGGGCTTGCGGCTCTGCTTGTTCGGTGGGAGGCTCGATGCTAGATTCCGGCTCGGGGGCCGGAATGACGCTGGGCTCGGGGGGCTGCGTTTGCTCAGCGTCAGGCGCTTGCTCTGCGGTAGTTGCTTGCTCTGCAACAGGAGCCGGCTCAGTGGCAGGTGCCGGCGCAGCTTCGTCGGCAGAATCTCCGAAGGGGTCTTCTTGGACTTCGCTCAGGTCTTCGCGACCCTCTAGCATGGCCATCAGGTCGTCTTCGGTGACGTCTTGGCCACGGCTGGCCCATAAAAGGGCCTCGCGCATCACGGCAGCGATGTCGCCAACGCTCCCAGCCTGGGAGCGTGCCGTGGCCTCTCTGCGAATTTCTTCTACAAGGCCGGGCTTCACGTCTGGGTCCTTAGACAGGAACACCGTCTCGTGGGCCATCTCTTCGGCATATTCCTCGTTGTTCTTTTTGCGGTAGATCCAGATGGGGCCGAACAGTTCGCTCTGGCGGAACACCAGCTCGTCGGTCTTGATCATTTCAAGCAGAGCCATGAAGGTCACGGCCGCGACAATGGGGTGAGAATCGTTATCCAGCAAGTCTTCGAAGAGTGCGCGGCCATGGACGTTCAGGTAGTTGTTGATGGCCTGCTGACGGTCCTGGATGGTCACGTAGTCCAGTTCGATGTGGTGGATGGTCTCTGAAATCTTTGTCTTTAAGCTTTTCTGGTAGGCCCGGAACAGCTGCCAGATATTGGCGTCGGCCAGAGTCTCGTCGTCGTTCTGGGTCTTTTCTAGGCGGCCGCGACTGTAGGTGCCGTAGTTCTCGCTTTCCATCTCTTGAAGGCCGCCGGCAACCTGCTTGTAGCGCTGGTATTCCAGCATCTCGCGCATGAGCTGTTCGCGGTCCTCGTTGTATTCCTCGATAAGTTCAGGGTCACGTTCTTCGGCAGGTAGCAACTCCTGAACTTTGAGGGCCATGAGGCGGCTTGCCATGTACAGAAAGTCTCCGGCCTTCGAAAGGTCGGTGACGCCAATCTTGTTGACCCACATCAAAAAGTCGTCGGCAATCTCGGCAATAGGAATCTGGTCCAGGGACATTTCCTTTTTCTGGACCAGGTACAGAAGCAAGTCCATGGGCCCGCTAAAGGACCCAATGCGTACTTCGTAATCTTCCTGTTCTTCAATTGCTTGCATTTTGTCTTATTCCACGGTCACGCTCTTTGCAAGGTTACGGGGCTGGTCCACGTCGTTTCCACGGAGCACGGCGATATGGTAGGCCATCAGCTGCAGCGGAATGCAGGTGAGGATCGGCATGAGCATGGGGATGGTCTTGGGCACCTTGATAAGGTGGTCCGCAAATTCATCCAGAGGCTTGCAGTCTTCGGTAGTGACGGCGATGACCCGGCCACCGCGGGCCTTGATTTCGCGGACGTTGCTGATGACCTTGTCGAACAGGGCATCCTTGGGGGCGATGACCACCACGGGCATGTTCTCGTCGATCAGGGCGATAGGGCCATGCTTCATTTCGGCGGCGGGGTAGCCTTCGGCGTGGATATAGCTGATTTCCTTGAGCTTCAGGGCGCCTTCCATGGCCACCGGGTAGTTGAAGTGACGGCCCAGGTACAAGAAGTTGTTGGCCTTCACGTATTGCTTCGCGATTTCAGCAATGCTGTCGGAAAGCTTGAGGGTCTCTTCTACCAATGCAGGTAATTCCGTGAGGGCGCGGGCGATGTCGGCACCGGCTTCGAAGGAGAGCCTACGCTGGCGGCCGAGCAAAAGGGCAATCATGGCAAGCACGGTCACCTGGCTTGTAAATGCCTTTGTAGAGGCCACTCCGATTTCGGGGCCTGCATGCAGGTACACGCCGCCATCGCTGGTGCGGGCAATGGTGGAACCAACGCCGTTACAGATGGCAAGCGCAGTGGCACCCTTCTGTTGGGCTTCTTTCAACGCAGCCAGCGTGTCGGCGGTTTCGCCGGACTGTGAAATAGCAAGGACAAGGGTCCCCGGCTTGATAATGGGGTTACGGTAACGGAATTCAGAGGCGTATTCCACCTCTACAGGAACGCCTGCCAAATCCTCTATCATGTATTCGCCCACCATGCCGGCATAGTAGCTTGTGCCACAGGCGGTGATGATGATGCGGTTGATGTTTCTCAGTTCCTTGATGTTGGTGTCCAGACCGGCCAGTTTTGCGTTGCCTTCGGCGATGAGCAGGCGGCCACGCATGGTGTTCTTGAGCACCTCGGGCTGCTCGAAAATTTCTTTCAGCATGAAGTGGGCAAATCCGCCCTTGGCGATGGCTTCGGCGTCAAAGTCTACGTCTTGAATGTCGCGAGTTACTTCATGGCTGTTCATGTTCACGATGGAATATCCGCTCCGCTTGATTTCCACCACGTCGTTGTCGTCCAGGTAGACCACCTTCTGGGTGTGGTTGATGATGGCGGAAACATCACTAGCAAGGAAAAAGTCTCCGTCGTTCCCGATACCGAGAATCAGGGGGCTTCCGCGGCGGGCTCCGATCATGATGTCGGGATTGTCGCTGCAGATGACGGCAAGACCGAAGGTTCCCTCGATGAGGGACAGTGTCTTCAGCACAGCTTCTTTCAGGTCGCCGTTGTAGTTTCTGGCAATCAGGTGGGCTACCACTTCGGTGTCCGTTTCGGATTTGAAGGTGACGCCCTTTTCGATGAGTTTTGCCTTGAGGCTCGCATAGTTTTCAATAATGCCGTTGTGGACGATGGAAATCTTGCCGTCAAAGCTTACATGGGGGTGGGCGTTCTGCTCTGTGGGGGCGCCGTGGGTGGCCCAGCGGGTGTGGGCGATACCGATGGTTCCCTGTACGGGATTGTCCTTGAGCTTCGCTTCCAGGGCGCTGATTTTACCGGAAGCGCGTACGGTGGTAATTTTTCCATGGTCGATGAGGGAAACTCCCGAGCTGTCGTAACCGCGGTATTCCAACTTCTTCAAACCGCCCACGAGGACGGGGAGGGCTTCACTTTGACCGATATAGGCGACTATTCCGCACATAAGAATCCTTGAAAAACTCGTTTTACACAATATATGAAAACTTATAAGTAAAATTTAGCATTTTAGGTCCCTTTTTTCGCAGGATTTGCTATTTTATGGGGGTCAATTCAAAAGAAGAGGACAACTTATGAATAAAAAAGTGATTGTTGCTGCAGGTGCTCTTGCCCTGCTCTTGACAGGTTGTGATCAGTTGTGCCAGGGCCCCAAGACCAAGACCGCTCTGGTCACCGAAAAGGATAAGTATAGCTATGCTCTGGGTGCCCATTTCGGAAACCAAGCCCAGTTCCAGCTGGTGGCCCGCGATTCCATCGATTTGGATTTGGACCTCTTTATCCAGGCTTTTGTGGAACGCTACAAGCAGGATAGCGCCAAGTACCTGATGGCCGATTCCACCATTTTCCAGACATTGACCGAACTTTCCCAGTCCCGCCAGGCCGAAAAGGCCCGTAAGGATAGCGTCGCCGCCGCCGAGAACAAGGCCAAGGGCGAAGCCTTCCTGGCTCAGAACAAGACTGCCGAAGGCGTGGTGACCACCGAAAGTGGACTCCAGTACAAGGTGATTACCGAAGGTACTGGCGTGACTCCTTCCGATACCGACGTGGTGAAGGTTCATTACACCGGCACTCTCCTGGACGGCACCAAGTTCGATAGCTCTGTTGATCGTGGCGAACCTCTGGAGTTCCCCATCGGCGCCGTGATCCCCGGCTGGACCGAAATGCTCAAGCTCATGAAGGTGGGCGAGAAGGTCACCGCCTGGATTCCTAGCGACCTCGCTTACGGCCCCCGCGGTCGTGGCCCGCAGATTCCCGGCAACAGCATGCTGATTTTCGAGATGGAACTGATTGATACCCACGCTCCGGGCGCACCTTCTAACGCCATCGCCGCTGCTGAACCTGCTAAGGAAGAGGCTAAGGCAGAACCGGCTAAGGCCGAGGCTAAGCCCGCCGAAAAGGCTGCTCCTGCCGCAGCTCCCGCTGCTGCTAAGGCCGAAGCTAAGCCCGCTGAAAAGGCTGCTCCTGCCGCAGCTCCCGCTGCCGCTAAGGCTGAAGCCAAGCCTGCTGCCGCAGCTCCCGCACCTGCCGCTAAGCCCGCAGCTGCTCCTGCTAAGGCCGAAGCTAAGCCCGCTGCCGCTGCTCCCGCAGCTGCCCCGAAGGCCGCTCCTGCTAAGGCTGAAGCCAAGCCCGCTGCCGCAGCTCCCGCCCCTGCCGCTAAGCCCGCAGCTGCTCCGGCTGCTAAGCCTGCTGCTGCCGCTGCTCCTGCAGCTCAGCCTGCTGCCGCTCCCGCCGCTAAGCCCGCTGCAGCTCCGGCTCCTGCCGCACAGCCCGCAGCTGCTCCTGCTGCCCCGGCTGCTGCTCAGTAATCGTATTTCGTGACGATTTGAATTCCCCTGCATTTTGCAGGGGATTTTTTATATTTACTCCATGAACTTTTTCTTGCGCTTCGCACTTTCCATATTCCTTATTCTTCCGTTAATCGCCTGTAACGAAGAAGAAATTATCCAGAATTTAAAGACGGAGCGGGAAGTTCTCCGCAGCCGAGTGGACTCCCTGAATGCAGAAATTGCCTCGGCCGAAGCCCTTGTCAAAAATGTCCGAGTCATTCGCGACACGGTCCGCGCGGGGGAGGGCCCTTTCCACCTGTTTACAAGGCTTAAGGCCCAGGTAAGCCATGGCGAAGAAGACTTGGGCCGCGTCTATGCCGCCATGCAAGACAGTGTGGAATTCAAGCTCCGCGTTGGCGAAATTTTTTATGTCTCCGTAGATTCGACTAATAGGGTACAGCGTTTCCGCTATGCGCCCAACCCCATAACTGTTCATCTGGTAAGCAAAACGGATACGGGTTATGTTTATCAACTTATTGAGAAACCTGTAGTCAAGAAGCAGTCTTTTTACGAGGGCATGCTTGAAGAGAATAGCACTCTGAACGGTATCCTTTTCAAGGTTGGTATTCCTGGCCGTATGGTTGGTATAGTGAGTGGGGTGCTGCAGTGCAAGGTGGCCTTCCCATTGGCCCGCCCAGGAGACAGGTTCCGCGTATTGCTGGAAGATTCCTACTACCAGGATTCCATCTGGGTGAGTGGTAAGGTTATCTACGCTGAATTTGACGGCAGGAACGTTGGCCATCACGAGGCCTTCCGCTACGAGGACGAAGATCCCAAGAGTTCCTATAACGCCCATTATACCGAAGCGGGCGACGCCCTGGTCTTTGATGGGCTCCGCTATCCGCTGGAACACCTGCGTATCACCAGTTCATTTGGTTCCCGTATTCACCCGATTACGGGTCAGCGCAAGGTCCACTATGGCGTGGACTATGGTGCTCCAACGGGAACTGTTGTCCATGCCGTGGCCGAAGGTAACGTAACCGTGTCTGGGTACGACGATCTGAGCGGAAATAAGATTGCCATTAAGCACAGGGACAATTCTGTAAGCTGGTATATGCATCTGCAATCTAGGGGTGTCGCTGTCGGGGCCAAGGTGTCTCCGGGCCAGGCCATCGGTCGTGTAGGCTCCACGGGCCGCAGCACCGGGCCTCACCTGCACTTTGGATTCAAGGATGCAAATGGCGCCTGGATAAACCCTCTGAGCAAGACCATGATTGCAACGCCCAAGCTAGAAGGCGCCCGTCTTGCCCGACTCAAGAAGCAGGTGGCTGAAATCCGCAAGCAGATAGAACTCACGCAGGCGGCCCCGGCGGTTCGTGCCAACGACACTACCGACGTGATGGTCCACATGCGCGTGATAAATTAGCTACTTCATGAAGGGGTTCTTTTTAACCCTATATGCTCCGCCTCTGGGGTTGCCCTCCCAGGTGGAAGCCCTCTTGGCGAGGGAATTGCTGAAGTGTCCTTGGTTCTTGGTGCCGTAACTATTGGCCCTTTTCTCTGTTCCGAGCTTGGCAATTTCAGCAGCCTTATCCAGGGCCTTCAGTGAGTCCGTGATGGCGTGATCCGGGGCGATTCCCTTGTCATGGTACGAAACATCGTTCTTGTCGTAGACTTTCATGGCCGTGATGATGCTGAAACCGCCGGCATTGGTGGGCATATTGTACTGGCCGATTCCCTTTCCGTAGGTCAGGGAGCCTACGACGGGAGATTTGGTGTTGCTGGTGACGCCCATGAGCATTGTTTCGGCGCAGCTTGCGCTTGCCGTGTCTGCCAAGAACACAAAGTAGCGGCCCTTACCGGCGCCCTCTTCGGTGGCCACCAGGTAGTCTCTCAGAATCATTTGGTGAATTTCGTCGGGGGCGATTTCTGTGTATTCAAGAATACCAATTGTATCGCCCTTGGAGAGGAATTGTTCTGCAGCACCCAGACAGGCGTCAAATGCACCACCGAGGTTTCCCCTCAGGTCAATGATGGTCGCACCCTTGGTTGCATTGAGGGCGGCCTTGACTTCGTCCTTTGTCCCTACGTAGTCGGTAGCGGCTTCTGCCTCGACGCAGCTTCTGGCACTCTGGTTTTCGAAAGAGGTGATTTTAATGACCGGGATAGAGTCGTGGTAGCTGATGAATACGGTGGGGTTCAAGTAGCAGAACAGCTCCGTAGAGATGTCTAGCGTATCTGCCCCCCTTAGGATTTTCAGGGATACGCTGTCCCCTTCGCTGCCGGAGGTGAGTTTTTCAAAATCGGCGGCGCTGCCGGGCTTGGTTGTACCCACATAGAGAACGGTGTCACCGGCCTTGAGCCCTGCCTTGCTGCCGGGGCCATTGGGAAAGACTTGAGCAATTACCAATTGGGAATCGGCCTTTTCTACGGCAACGGCAATATTGTAAGACGGGTCGGAGGCCATGTCAACGTCGTACATGCTTAGGTAATAGGGGCCGATATAACGGGTATAGCGATCTCCCATTTGACTGTACATGTAGTAGACATCAGGGAATTCGTAATAGTCGGGAGAGTACCCGGCCTCTTCGCCATGGCCAATGTAGCGGTTGATGTCTCCAAGTTTTTGGTTGGCATCGATAAAGTAGTACCGGAGCAGCTTGTAGTTTTGCTCCATTTCGTATTCGGCAACGGTGAGCTGCTGCGGAGTATCGTCGCCGTTTTCTTCGTCATCGGGCATTGCGATTTCGCTATCTGCGTTTTTGACGGTGCAGGCTGTCCAGGTTGTTAAAAAAAGGAATGCTAGGGTATAGAAGGAAATTTTTTTGAAATTCATAGGAACCTACGGGGAATAGGGATAATTTACAAAATTGCTGACCGTGTCCAGAGCGCCCCCCGCCTCTTTGCCCTTAATGGGAATGTCTATTTCGGTAGAGCTCAGCAGGGTTGTCTTTATGGCGAGTTCAGCTGTGGACGTAGTCTTTTGTGTTGTTGTGGCTGTGCCGTATAGAGTGCCTATGGCTTCTACGGCACAGGTCCTTGACGCACCTCCGGGGCAGCTAATGTCTGGATTGATACCTTTCTTATGGTAGCTGTTGCCATTTGGGGTGGTGAATTCGGTATTCGTAATGACGGCGAGCCCGCCTTCGATGGTTTTCCATTGGCCTTGTCCAATCCCCTTTCCGAAGGTGGGTTCTCCAACGAGCGGGATATTCCCTTGCTCTTTAATGGCTGCGATAAATATCTCGGCACAGGATGCCGATGCACGGTTGGCAAGGACAATGAATTTGCCGTCTTCTCCAGGATCACCTAGCTTGGCCTTGAATTTTCTCGACTGGGAATCCCTTTTCCCGGCGGGCGATGCGGATATGGTTTTTTGTGTAGACATGAGCCCCTCTTTTATAAACAGGTCCGCGGCCGGGATACATTGGTCGATTAGTCCACCGGGATTGCTTCGCAGGTCTAGAACCCGCGGGGTGCTCACGTTTTTCGTTGAATCTAGATAGGCCCTGAGTTCGCCTACGGTACCGTTTTCCCTGTCGGCGGTAGAACGCTTGAATTCGGAAATGGTTATGAAGGTTATTCCCGACAGGGTGTCCAGGAATATGGTGGGGGCGTAGATGGTTTCCTTGGTCAGGTCGTATTGGTGCAGGCTGTCGTCGTGAAATATTCCGAGGGATACCTCGGAACTGTGGTCCACGATGGAATCGTAGACCACCTTGGCGTTTTGTCCGGACAGGTTTATGCCATTGGCCGAAATGATCCTGCCGTAACGGGGGATTTTTGCCCTACCCGCCGGGGAGCCCTCATAGACTCTAGAAATGAGGATAGGGTAGGAATTTGGCTGGTCTTCCACATAGACGACCATGTATTCCATGCCTAGGTCGCCCTCTACGATGGTGGTGTTCATCTGGCTTTCTGCCGCTTCGCTTTTGGAGGGCGGGTAGTACCGGGTGTACCTGTCGCTCAGTGAGCTGTAAAGTAGGGGTACGCTGTCCCCTTCGGGAGACAGGCTTTTCAGCTCTTCTTCGTAGAGGTAGGTCTGGTTTATAAGCCAGTAGTTGAACTCGTAGGCGGTAGGCTCCGGTGTGCTTTCGACCGGCTCCATGAAGTCGCCACAGGCTGTGAACAAGGCTAGAGAGAACAGCAGAGGAGTTCTGAGTTCTAAGTTTCTGGTTACTAGACTATTCTTAATTGTGCGGACCAGAAATTTTAACATTTCATTCCTGCTTCTCTAGTAACTGGTATCTAGTAACTAATAACTGCGCCGCAGGCGCATTACTGGTCTATCTTCAGTTTCTTCTTTTCGAGCAGGGCTCGGGGCAGACCGTCTTCCAAGGGGTTTTCGTTGATGGAAATGGTTTCCAGGGAGGCGCAGTCGGCCAAGGTTTCGGGGAGGGTTTCCAGCTGGTTCGCGTCAAGTACCAGTTCACGGAGTTTGGAAAGCTTGCCGAATTCCTGGGGGATTACGCTTAGCTGGTTTCCCGAAATCATGAGAATTTCGAGTTTTTCGAGATTTCCCAGGGTGGCGGGGATCTCGGTCAGGTCGTTGTTGTCCAGGTAGAGCTTCACCAGGCTCTTCAGCTTGCCGATGGAGGCGGGGATGGACGAAAGCATGTTGTCGTGGAGGGAAAGCTTCACCACCTTGCCCCAGTTGCCGATGGTTTCCGGGAGCTCCAGAAGCTGGTTTTTCGCAATATTCACCGTATGGAGGTTCGTGAGATTCCCCACGGAGTCAGGGAGTTCCGAGAGGCTGTTGTAGCCCAGGTAGAGATTCTCGAGCTTGGTGAGCTTGCCGATGGTATCGGGGAGCTCCATCAGGTCGTTTTCGCTGACGGAAAGGCTCTTTAGGTTCTTGAGCATGCCGAGGTCGTCGGGGAGTTCCACCAGCTTGTTCCGGTCCAGGTTCAGTTCTTCCAGGGACTGGATTTCGAAAAGTTCGGGGGGTAACAGGCGAAGTCCCTGCTGGGATAGGTCCAGGGTTTTGGCGTTTTCGGCCTTGGCTTTATTAATAATATCAAGCAGGTTCATAAAGACTCTCCTATTTGTACACCATAAATCATAGCATTTTTGAGAAAAAAAAGGGTTTAGGTGTATAAAATATAGCTAAAAACGTAAAAAGTTGCTCATGTGTTCAGTATTTTTGGGGTTGATTGGAATTTTTTTTTAAGATTTACTATTTTTTATGTCCAAAGTAGGGCTTTTGAAACTATTTTTAATGGCAAAATATGGCAGAAGCCTAAATTGAGGAAAAAATGGAACTGACAAAATCCCAGGAACGACGCCTAGCATTTGTGGCTAGCCTCTTGAGTTTGAACCCCAATGACCCTAATGACCGTATCAAGGCTCTACGGCACTTGAATCTGGACGAGAACGGATGCTTTCATGGCTTCCAGTACTCCCAGGGCTTCATGGAATTCTTCATATTCCTGGACGAGGATACCCCTCTTGAGAAGGTTGTCTCTCACCTGAATGCCGACCTGAAACAGCTCCAGATTGCCGTTTTCCGTACCAGCGACCCCACCAACCCCTTCTTCATGTCTCTCCGCGAAGAGGCCGACCCCTGGGCCGTCAACAAGATTAGTGATGACGAAGAGGAAGAGGACGACGATACGCCGGCTAGCCGCCCTTACATGGAAACTCTTGAAATCACGGTGCTCCGTACCCGTGCTACCCGTGATATCACCGATAGCGAACTGGAACGCACCCTCAAGGACATGCGTCGCAAGCTCACCATCTGGAAGAACGAGGTCAAGGCCAAGCTCGAGATTATTGCCGAGCATGACGACCTGACCCGTGATTTCCGCAGCGCCGACGACAAACTGGAAATCGTGATGGAATCCGATCCGCTCCACCTCACTAGCGACCACGGCGAACTTTTCCTCGGTTTCTGCCCGATTCGCACCATTTTTGACTACCATGTGAACCTTGGTAAGCGCCTCAAGACCAAGCACAACATGGCCATTGTTTCTAGTAACATCCGTACTTACCTGGGTAACCTGACCCACACCAACGCCGCCCTGATCGATGCCTTCCAGACCATGGAACGTAACGATGACCAGAACGTGAACGTGGACGACTTCCCGTTCCTGCACAACGGCATGACCCTTACGGGCGATGACCTGCGTCTCAAGGAACGCGATGGCAAGAAGGTGCTCTACATTGAACGCCCGAAGATCATTAACGGTGCCCAGTCCCTGTTTACTTATGAACATTACGCCAAGAAGAGCAAGAAGCCGGTGAACCCCAAGGTGCTGGTGAAGGTGGTGGTGCCGTACCCCGGTGCCGACAACTTCTTAAACCAGGTGACCATGGCCAACAACCGTCAGAACCCGGTGTTCAGCTATCACCTGCGTGCCGCTGACGACCTGCAGTTCTTTATTTGGCAGCGTTACCAGGAAGAAGGCTTTACCTATGTCTATAAGGACGGCGTGCGCCTGAAGGCCCGTACCCGTAAGCTTGAAGTGCGTATGCGCCCCGAACTGGCCAAGACCCTGTTCATGATGGACGGCAAGCTCTCTGAATGCCGCTCCAGCGACTGCATTTTCGACAAGGAAACCCTGTACCAGCGTTGCTTCGGTGCCTTTGTGCGCGTAGCCCCTGAAAAGGAAAAGGATTTCGTTCGCAAGACCATCGCCTTTACCAAGGCCTGGCAGCTCCTTAGCCGTTTGCCCATCAAGATCCGCCGCGTTACCCCGGGTAAGGGCGTGTCTATTGAGGCTAACGATGATAACCCGCTGACCAAGATTACTTTCAATGGCCGTCTCGAGGATAAGTTTATCTTCCGTAGCGCCGTGAAGGACCTGGTGGTGGCTCTCGCCCTTAAGCATTGGCTTGTCTATGGCGACCCGATCCAGGATTTCGAATGGCTGGTGGAAAACGAGCTGAACTTCAACGATTCTATCCTCAAGTATGCTTCCCGTATCTATACGGAAGACCTGAAGGGAATCTTGATTTCCGAGTTCAAGGACAATCCGGCTTACTACGACACCATCACCACCATCGACAAGGATAGTGGCGAATCGGTGGAACGCCGCCTGTGGAAGGGCTTTGCCAACACGGCTACTTACGACAAGATGATGGATCTTCTGTGCAAGAAGAGCCGCACTTGGGAAAAGTGCCGCGGCGGCATCGAGACCTTTCTATAACAAAGTCGCGCAAACATAGTTTGCGCTCCCGCTCAAACTGCGTTTGAGCGATTAATAAAGCTTAGGTCGCGCAAACGAAGTTTGAGCCCACGCAAATAATCCGCTAGCCAGTGTTTTACAACTTGAGTTAAGCGGATTATTAAGTGCGGGGAGAGTCTTAGGGAGGGGTTTCACCCCTCCCTTGTCATATTTGCTCAAGCTATGCTTGAGCCCACGCTTATATTTTGACCTTCAGAATTTTAGGCCCTAGAGTTGGGCAAATATAAGCGTGTAGGGAGGGTCTTAGGGGGGGACTTCGTCCCGCCCTTGTCGTACATCTTATTCGCACCGTTAGGTGCCCACGCAAATAATCCGCTAGCCAACTTTTTACAGCCTGAATTTAGCGGATTATTAAGTGTAGGGGTAGGTCTTAGGGAGGGGGGTACCCCCTCCCTTGTCATATTTTTCTAATTTGCCCAAAAATCTTGAAAAAATAGTGGATTTAGGACCCCTAAATTCAGTATTTTGTGACGGAATATTTTGAGAAGGTTCTTACATAGAACCCCCTTGGGGTTGTTCGCCTTTGGCTTGTCCATTCTGTGGGCAAGTGTTTCCCTGTGGGCCCAGGCGGACTCTAGCGGCTACGTGCCTCAAACAGAGGAAGCCGACCCCGCAGAAACGGAGTGGCAGCCCTCTTATCAATATATGTCATTGCCAGCTTCGGCGACCCCCTTGAATGGAATGCTACCCTTTGGTGGTATTGGTTCTTCGCCCCGGCTTATGAGCACGTCGCGAGGCCAGGTCTATAGCCACGATATCGATATCGCCACCCGTGAAATGGATGTGAGCGAAAAGCGGGTCAACAGCATTTCCCGCGATACCACAACCCTCTGGACCGCCCATTACCCGGAACTGACGGACTACGTGGCCGACATGTACGACATAGGCCGGAAGAACTTGTGGTTAAATGGTCTTGTGGGTCAGAAGGATGGTGGCTACGATACCCCTGAAACGGGCTCCGTGTTCGATATTACGGTGCCGGTGACTATGCCCGCCTGGATGAAGGACTTTGGCCTGGATAAGCCCAAGCTGATGCTGCAGGGTACCATGGATATCCGCCTGAAGGGTTACGCCGAGAAGGATGACGCCCAGGGGAGTACCAACACGAGCCTTGTACCCTCCCTTTCTTTGCATTACGACCCGAGCTTCATGGTCAAGGGTAAGATCGGCCCCTACATCACGGTGGAAATCAACAACGTGGAGACGGGGCTCGGTATCCAGAACCAGGTGAGGGTGGTCTACGAGGAATCCTATAAGGACGAATTCGAAGACTACATCCTCCAGAGGGTGGAGGCCGGTACGACCTCCCTTTCCCTTTCGGGTACGGAGCTGACGGGTTATTCCGAAAACCACCAGGGGCTTTTCGGTATCAAGGCGGATTGGAAACTTGGGGACTGGAGGCTTACCACCATTGCTTCTCAGGATGGAGGTTCCCAGGAGGAATACACCATCAATGCCAACGAGTCTACGACGGAGTTCCAGATCCTGGATAAGCAGTTCGTGGCTTACCGCTATTACTTCTTGAACCACGATGCCAGGAACAACTACATCAGTGCGGCGATTACCGGACGGACCACGTCTAATTACCAGGCGACCAACCTGAAGCTGTTCAAGCGTAGCAACCTGAACAACTCTAAGGACGTGGTGGACAACATCACGGTGGTCTACAAGACTCCTTCGGGAAAGACGGTAGAAAAGCTTGTGGAGCGTATGGTGGAAATCCCGTCTAGCGATTACACCTACGACCCCAAGACGGGTATCCTGAAGATTAATGGCGTGAACCGCAATACGCTAGTGGCCGCCAGCTGGAGTAATGACGGAAGCGGCCGCACGGGTACCACCATCAGGAACGGTTCCAGGATGGTGCTGATACAGTGGGATGCCACCCTCTCGGAACTAGCCGACATCGAGAAGTTGATGCTTCGTAACGTGTATTCTGTGGGAATCTCGGACGGTAGCTCCAGCAGTTTCGTGCTACGCCTAAAGAACAAGTCCGGCATGACGGGAACCTACCTCAAGACGCTGGGTGTGGCGGATACGTCTACCGGCAGTCCGCTGGTGAACGACGCTACCATCTTCAAGAAGGACGCCTCCGGAAACTACACCGGCGAAATGTGGCTCCCCTGTAAGCCAGTTTCCCAGTATTCCGGTGCGGGGGCTACGGAGCGTGCCCGTGAGAACTGCCTGGAACCGCTTCGCCTGCTGGATTCCACGGGCGCCATGGCCCAGCTTTATACCCTGCCGGTCTACAAGCTGAACCGCTTTACCAGCCGCTTCTACTTTGAATCTGTGGGTAAGCGGCGCAATTCTATTATCAGTGTTCGCGACCCGAACTCCAGCTACTCGGTGAGCGCCGGTTCTTGTATGGATATCTCGCCGGGTACCGAAAAGCTGACCGCCGGTTCTACCACCCTTATTCGTGGTACGGACTACGAGGTGAACTATGAGCTGGGCCAGATTGAACTTTTGAGCGAACGTGCGCTGGACCCCAACAAGGAAATCAAGGTCACCTTCGAATGTGAACCGCTTTTCGAGATAGACAACAAGCTGTTGCTGGGCGCCCGTGCGGAACTTCCGCTGGATCGCTACGGATTTGGGGCAGGCTCCTTGTTCGGCGTGACGGCTCTGTACAAGAGCCAGAGCACCACGGCCAAGACCCCGACCCTCGGAAACGAACCCTTCTCTAGCGTTCTGTGGGGCATGAACCTTCGCTTGCAGGACACGGTGCAGGCTTTGACCGACCTGGTGAACATGATTCCCGGAATCGAGACGGACGCCAAATCCAGCTGGCGGTTCGAGGCTGAGTTTGCGGCCAGCCGTCATAACGCCAATACTAGCGGTGACAACGAGGCTCTGGTGGAAGACTTTGAATCCACGGTGTCCGGTTTGACGTATCCTCTGACCAGGCTTTCCTGGTATCCGGCTTCGCCTCCGGGCGGTATCGCAAGCCAGCCTTCTACCTATATCGAAAACCAGGATTACCGCCACAAGGGCGAATTCGTTTGGCATAGCAACACTACGGAGCTGTACAAGTACATTTACCCCAGCGTCGGCAACTCCGATGTGGACAACCAGCACCTGACGGTGCTCAAGATGACGCTCCGCGCCAACGACAATCTGGTGGGTAATTCCTGGGGCGGTATCATGCGGTCCAACAGTTCCTATTACCAGGACTTGAGCGAGATGAAGTACCTGGAAGTGGTGGCTCGCGGTAACGTGGGTTCCATCTATCTGGATTTGGGCTTGATCAGTGAAGACATTTCGATTAACGGTTACGAGCCCAACGGAAACTACGATGGTGAAAATGACCTGGGAACCACGACGGCGCTCCATGACAAGGGCATAGACGGGCTTAGCGGCTCCGATGAGACAAGGCTTGTGTGGGACTGCCGTATCTCGGGCTGTATTTCTTCTGAAATTACCATGGCCAATTCGGATGCATCCGCTACCGATATCGCCCAGGATAATTACGACGAAGACCTTGAAGACGAAAGCGATCCGTCGGTACACATCAACGGTACCGAAGACAACTCCGGTGAACGCCTGTACGATACCGAAGATATCAACAAGAACGGTTCCTTGGACACGGACATCAGCTTTGTGCGTTACCGCATCGACCTGTCCAAGACGGACCACATGGATTACGAGGAACTGAAGAACGGCTGGCGCAAGTGGCGCATTCCCTTGAACCAGTACGATACCATTGTTTCGCCTTCGGGAAGCGACTACAAGACCATCTTGGCGGAAGCGCTTTATTCCAGGGTCTGGCTCGGAAGCCTGAACCCGGGTGTCGCGGAATCCAAGGTGCAGATTGTAAGCCTTGCCGTGGTAGGGAACTCCTGGGAAGAGACGACGGTGGCGGATCTTTACAAGACAAGCTCCACGGAAAACTCCCAGGTGGTAGAAGTGAACGGTATGCCGACCCAGGTGCAGGAATCCATGGACACCCGCGACACGAGCCGCATCAAGGTCACCACCATCAACAACCGCGAAGATTCCAATATCTACACCAAGTCTCCCAATACCAAGACGGAACGTGATTCTGAAACCAACGCCCCCCTGAAGGAAACGGCTTTGGTGCTGGATTACCAGAACATGAGCCCCGGTCAAGAAGTGGGCGTGACCCGTATCTTCGAGAACGAGGTGAAGGACCTGTCCAGCTACAAGTCTATCAAGATGGAAATCCATTACGAGACTGAGGCGGACAAGGTCCCGGTGCGTTTCGCCATCCAGTTCGGTGAGGGCTCCCTGGACGGTTCCAGCGATTACTACGAGTGGAGTTTCCGCCCGACCAAGTACAACTGTACTTCTGGTGACCGTCCCCAGGACTGCCATGAGGAAAACTGGCTTTCCAATGCGTTTGCTATGGACCTGTCCGATTTCTCTGACATGAAACGTGGCCGCAAGCCTCCCTTCTTGGAACCCACGGTACGCAAGGTAGAAGGAAGCTCCAGGGAAGAACAGCTTCGTTTGGTGGGTAATCCGTCTGTGACCCGCATTGACTGGATCCGCTTTGTCATTATCGCCGATGCTGATGCTTCTGCCGCCGACTTGAAGGGTACCTTCTGGATCGATGACTTGCGCCTTTCGGACATGGATACAGAATGGGGTTATGCGGCAAGAACCTCCGGCCAGATTGAGTTTGCGGACTTTATTTCTCTGTCTGGTGCGGTACGTTACCAGGATGGAAACTTTGCCACCCTCTCTACTACGGGAGGTTCCCCGAAGCCGAAGCTTTCCGATGCAGCGTCTCAGTTGGACATTGCGGGTGACTTGAACATCAGCCTGAACAAGTTCTTAAACGATAGCCTAGGGTTCCATATTCCCATGAACTTCGGCTACAACAGCACCACCAAGCGCCCCTACATGAAGCCCACCGACGACCTTCTCCTTAAGAAGAGCAGCTTCTCGAACTTGACCAAGGACATGTTCCAGAATGAACTGGCGGTGACATCTAATTCGAAGGAACAGAAACTGCGTGACGAAGCCGAGTCCAAGGGCTACGAATCCTATGTCCGTGAAAAGAGCTTCAGCGTAAGCTATAGCAAGGACTACAAGGCTGCCGATTCAAAGATAGGGGAGGCCCTTTCCCAGATACTGTTGGAACGTCCGGCGGCCAGCTACTCTTATGCAGAGTCGGAAGGCCGCGCCACCACCAGTGCGGATTCTACCTACTCTTACAGGACCATACTGGAATATAAGCTGGGTACGTTTACCCTGTTCAAGATGAAGCCTTTCGAGGGTCTTAACAAGTATGACAATGCCTTCAGCAAGGCGATGGCCAAGACGGAATTTGAACCCTGGCCCCAGACCTTTGACTTGACCCTGTTCGACTTCAACTATGTGCGCTACGTGGACCAGGACCGCGATCCGGACTTTGTGGAACCCCAGGTGGACAAGGTGGTGACCTATACGGCGGATTTGAACCACAAGCTGAACATGCGCTGGAATATCCTCTCGTGGTTGAGTACCTCTTATTCATTGAACATTTCTCGTGACATGCAGGGAGGCGGTGACCGCGAAGGCTTTGTGAAGGAAAACTTCTTTACCACAAGGGAGGGCGGTCTTTTTGCCAGTGACTACGTGTTCGATTATGACCACATGGATCGCAAGGTCTACGTATCCAAGGACAGCGTGGTGATAGTCCCCCGCGATACCATTGCCAGGACAATGGCCGATGGCAGGGAATGGGCAATCGACATGCAGAATCCCGAAACATACGAAATCCGCTACGATACATCTGCGTTCTACCGGGTGGATAGCGTGGGAACCCGTGAGTATGGCCGATCGTACGGTATTTTGCGCAATGAACGTGCCCGTACCCAGCAGTTCAAGATTGGCTTTAATCCGAGGCTGATTCCGTTCATTCCGTTCAACACCACCTTCACTTCGGACTTTAACCAGCAAAAGACTATTCCTGACGAATATGACTTCTTGGATGCGACGGATATCGAGAAGAATTACTGGACCATTTCCCAGACGAACCGCTTTGAATTCAGCCCCACCTTCCGGATTATCGATTTCTTCCAGAATTTCGGAAAAGACAATGTGGTGGCGAGCTCCCTGGAAAAGATCAAGTGGAATGAACTTCGCATGAGCTGGCAGACCACCACCAACACGGTGGGCGAGAACTTTACCCTTTCACAGCTTTACGAGGAACAGGGAGTGACTCCGATGGAGTATTACCTGTATGGACTTGGTTTAGGTAATGGTTATCGCAATCGTGGCTTCTGGAATATTGTTACCGGCGATATGGGGCTGGACCATCGCGACGACTTTACCCATTTTGCCCAGTACCGCAACCATCATGTAGACACCCTGGTTTATCAGGGTAACTTCCGCCATTCTGTGTCACGCCAGTTCCAGATCGGTACGGGCATTGTGCTCCCCATTTGGGATATCGGTGTTACCGGAGACCTGATGTGGCGCGAGGAGTTCAACCAGTCTCGTGAGTACCCGCTGTACCTGGATACCACCACGGTTTGGCCGAAGATTGGTATTGGCGTGACCGTGCCGAATTTCTCCCAGAGGGTGTCTTTCTTGAACGGCTTCAAGAGTGTCAGTACCACGCACCGCTTTGACTATACAAGGACTACTGTGGTGCGTCCGTTCCAGAGTGCTGAGGATTCTTGGGCTCATCAGTGGAACTTTAACCCGCTGGTCCGCGTATCCTTCTTGACCCAGAGCAACATGAGGATTGACAATGCGGTACGTCTGAAGATTGAATCTACGGATAGGCGCCCCAAGGAAGAGGTGATCAGCAGCCCCTGCTGGCCGGACAAGGATGGCGATATTAGGGATACCACGGACTATTTCTGGGATACTCCCTGGATTCATACGTCGCTGTATAATGACTTCGCCATCAATGTCGGAAACGACCTGACCATTTCTTACCCGCTAAAGACCAAGCGCGGGTTCCAGCTCTGGAAATGGTATTTCAAGCTGGATAACGATATCGACCTGAAGTTTACGGCTGGCTACGATTACAACAAGACTATCCGTAAGGAATATGACCCAGATCCGGGTTACGACATGTGGAATAAGGCCAGTGGTACCGATGGCGTGTTTAGGCAGTGGAGTATCGATGGCTACGACTATGTGGTCTACAAGCCGGAATTGCATAAGGAAGACCGCACTGTTCCCTCAAGGACCCACGAGTGGTTTGTGCGGCCTAGCGCAGGCTATCAGTTCAACCGCATCGCCTCTATGAGCAGCTACATCGAATACCGCCAGATTCACGAGAAACTGGACGACGAGACTCCGCACCTGCGGCAGATTCTGCAGTTCGAAATAGCGCTGATGCTACGGTTTGATTAATAGACCGGAATTACTCTACTATCCCGACATCTGATAAGCGGACAAAGCCCTTGATTTTTTCGCCCAGCTTGATTTCGGCGTAGTTCCCTTGGGTAGAAAGCACCTGGAAGGAGGTTCCTTCGGAAAGGGTGTTCAGTGTCTGGGCCTTGTCACTTGGAGCGCTGGTCACGTCGGCGTCTGCGGCAGTAACCACCCCAGTGATATCCGTTTCCAGAACGAAAATCTTGTAGCCGGCACTGGCTCCGAAAATGCACAGCACGATGGTCAGCGCAAAGATGACTCCGGTAAAAATGTTTTTCAGCTTTTCGCGAAGGGAGAACATTATAGCGACGGCGGCAAAGGCGATGACCCAGAAAATTCCGAGCATAATCCAGAGTTGTGCCTTGAGGGAGACAGCATGGTGCATGCGGAACAACGCTGATAGGATGGGATTTTCGTCGTCTTCTTCGTCCACCTTGTCGCGGGTCATGGCCTGGGCGTATTTCAGGTTGTGTAATATGTCCTCGTCATTGGCGCGGAGGCGCAGGGCCTTCTTGTAGTAGAATATGGAAAAGCCCAACTTGCCGTTTCTGAAATAGGCGTTGCCAAGATTGTAGAAAAGGTCTGCATCATTCAGGCCGTTGTCGGCGCAGGAACGCCATTCGTCAACGGCCCGTTCAAAATCGCCTTCGTTATAGGCCTTGGTGCCTGCTTCGAGACCTGCACAGGTTTCCGCAGCATTTGAGGTGGCGAATGCCGTTAAAATAGTAATCAGAATAAATACAAAACTTTTCATATAAACCTTCTCGATTCCGAACTCCGAATTCCGAATTCCGAACTATCTAACTTTCTCGCAAAGTTTTTCCACATCGGCAAGCATCTGCTTCTGCTCTTCTGGCGTGGCCGTTACGGGGGCGTAACGCACAAAGGCGCATTTTTCTAGCCAGCTGTCGATGGCGGCAATGGTGTCTTCTTGAACTCCAATTTTTTCAAGTTCCGCCTTCATTTGCGGCCTAGTCATGCCCTTGAATTCCAGGTTGGTCAGGTCACTCAGGTAATTCACCAGACCGTTTTCCAGGGCGGCGAAGAATCCCTTGCCATCACCCGTTTTTAGGGCCTCGCGGGCTTGGGCGAACCTTTCGCGTAGTTGCCTGTTCGCCTGGCCCTTGCGGACCAGGGCGGCGTTGCTACTGCGCTTACGGCGAATCCTAATGGCAAGGGTTGCGACGAAGTAGAAGGGGATGGCTGCTGTAAACAGAATCCAGAACAGAATGTTCTTGTACGGTGTGCTAGATTCCGCCTTGCCCATGTTCGGGTGGATGAAACGGATGTCGGAACCCAGGGACTCAATTTCTTGCTTTTGTACGGCGCTGGGGCCTGTTGCTCCGGCCACAGGGCCCTGGAATACGGCCTCGGCGCCGGCTTCGCCTTTTTCCACTTCGATGGTCCAGGGGCCTGCCGTTGCTGTCTCATATTTTTTCTTGGCTGGGTTGAACCATGAATAACTAATGGCCGGGATTTCAAAGGTTCCCTTCTTTTTGGGGTAGAGGAAAACCTTGATGTCCTTGGTGGTGATGACCTTGTTTCCCGAAATCTTCTTGGAAATGTTGTTCTCGGGTGGTACGGAGCGGAACTCGCTGAAGTCGGGGAGCTTGGGGTCGGTGATGGTACCGGGAGTGCCGTCGCCCTTGATGTTCACGGAAAGGGTCAGGGCTTCGCCCACCTTCAGGCTTGTGCGGTCGAAATCGGCGGTAAACTTGTAGTCGCCTACCATGCCGCTGAAGTCGGCGGGCTTGCCCTGTGCGGGCAGGGGCTTTACGTTGATGGTGACGGTGGGCGTCTGGGTTTCGGCCTCGATGGATTCCTGCTTGATGGATTGGGCGTGGAAAGACATGCCCCCCATCTGCTTCTTTTCTTCGACAATCTTCGGTTCGCCCCGCTTGGTGTACTTGAACTTGAATGGCGGAATCTGTAGGTTGCCGTTCTTGGTGGGGGATAGCCAGGCGAACTTGGCGCTGGCCTGCATTTCGCGGCGGGCGCCCTCTACAGGCTTGAATTCCATGGTGGAAAGGTCGCCGCGGTGCACGATAAAGTCGTTACCTGTGCTCATGTCGGTGGCCTGCAGGCCACCTTCGAAATGCTCGTAGGTGTGGAACCCTAGGGTGACGTAGAATTGTTCCCCTTCGTAGATGGATTTTTTGCTGGGGGTGAGGCTTACGGATACGGCCTCGTCGCTATAGGCCCGCTGGATATTTATAGGAATGTTTCCGCTGATGGTATGGACGTTGCCGTTGATGCTCCATTCAATTTGCCCCACGTCCAGGGAACCTGTCTTTTTGGGGGCGCGGATGTTGAAGCTGTAGACCCGTGCCTTGTAGGGTCTGCCGCCACCTCCGAAGAAGGAGTTGAACATATCCTCGAAATCGGGACGTATGACTTGTTCTGCACTATCTAGGCCCAGGAATGTAAACCCGTTGCGGGTTTCCAGCTGCGGGACGCCCCTTTCGGCGGGGAGTTCCTGCAGGGGGACGATGAGCATCAGCTTGAATGTCTTGCCGGCTTCTACGCGGTCCTTGTCCACCTGGAGCGACATGCGGGCCATGGCGCAGGTGGCAAGGCAGAGAAGGATCAACAACAGTCTTTTCATGGCCCCAAATTTACAAAATTCGGTGTTTTGGGAGCAATATGTGTGGGGTGAAATCGCGGTGATGATGAGGGGGCGAGGGTGACCCCGGGTCAAGCCCGGGGCAGGCTCAAGGGAGGGGCGATGCGATGAATGAAGGGGGGATGGATTGTAAGAAAAATAACGTTAAAAATATTTAACAAGTCCCTTGTCAATGTTGTAAAAATTTGTTATCATTGGGTCGCTCGATTAGGAAAACGGGCAAAAAACCGCAAAATAAAGGAAAAAAATGTACTGCATTCTCGCCGCCCTGTTGGTCAAGAGCTTCAGAAAGCGCACCAAGCGCGCCTAATAAGCCCAAGATTTTTCAACTCTCTCTTTTATCCGGTCCCGCTGAAAACGGGCCGGTTTTTTATTAGGGAGCGCACCGTCAGGTGCCCACGAAAATAAACCGCAAAGCCAAAGCCTTGCGGCCCAAGTGCAGCGGTTTATTGAGTGTGGGGGAGAGTCTTAGGGAGGGCGGTAGCCCGCCCTAGTCGTTTGTAGCACCGTCAGGTGCCCACGAAAATAAACTGCAAAATCAAAGCCTTGCGACCAGAGTGTGGCAGTTTATTGAGTGCGGGGAGAGTCTTAGGGAGGGGTTTCCCCTCCCTAGTCGTTATAAGTCGAAGTTTAACGACCGGCGGTACGGCGTGAAGCCAGCATTCCTGATGAAGGCTTCTGCCTCCTCAATGGAGGTGAGGCCGTGGTTCTTGAGAACGTTCTCTTCGATGACGATGCTGTTTATGTCGTCAGCACCGGCATGGAGCCCTAGCTCCCCTAGGGAAAGTCCCATGCCTAGGAGCGAGACTTCAATATGTGGGATGTTGTCGAAGAACAGGCGTGAAAGTGCGAGAAGCTTCAGGTATTCGTCGCCCCGCACATGCCTAATCGGGAATTTGTCTGTCTGCGGTTGGAAGGTCCACACCACGAAACTCTTGAAACCCTGGGCAATATCTTGCGTTTCGCGCACGTAGTTCAGGTGTTCGATAATCTCTTCTGGGGTCTCAACGCTGCCGAATACGATGTTGGCGCTGCCGGGAAGTCCCTTCTTGTGGCAGGCGGCCAATGTATCGCACCACTGTTTTGCCGGGAGCTTCTTGGGGCTCAACATTTGGCGCATGCGGTCGCTGAGAATTTCAGCACCGGCTCCTGGCACGGAACTGAGTCCCGCTTCTTTCAATATATCCAGCAGGTCGTCAAGTTCCATGTTGTTGAATTCAGCGATACGTACAAGCTCTACCGGCGAGAACCCGCGGACTTTTACGCCCAGCTCTCGTGTGAGCATTTTCAAGACGTCGGTGTAGTAGCCAAGCGGAATGTCTCTGTTTACGCCGCCTTGCAAAAAGATCTGGTCAGCACCTTTTGCCTTTGCCTCTAAAGTCTTTTGTCGGATTTCGTCCAAACTAAGCACGTAGGCCTCGGGGCTCTTGGCGGGCCTGCAAAAGCTGCAGAAGCTGCAGGTGACTTCGCACACGTTGGTGTAGTTCACGATGCGGAAAGCGGTGTAGCCTACCTTATTGCCGGGATTGATTTTATGACGTACAATGTCAGCAGCCTCGACTACCTCGGTCCACGGGGTATTTTTCAGAATATCGAGAGCTTCCGCAGGGGAGAGCCGCTTTCCGTTGATGGAGCTCTGCAGGATGGGGTTCATCGGGGAGAAAGATAGAAATGTGAGATGAGGTAGGGGAAATGTGAAATGCGGAAGAGCTTGTTATAAATTATACGCAAAAAGTGCGTAGAAATAAAATGCAAGAAAAGGTAGTGGATTTGGAATGCTGGATTTATTTGACCCTTATTATACCGAAATGAAGGCGCAACAGACGTGAAATTAGGGTATTTTGTCAATGTCTACGCAAAATTAGCGTTAAAAATAGAGAAATTTGATTAAATTTTGACGGTGCTGTTGATTTTGCCTTTTTGTTATTCTAAATTCCCCTGCGAACAAAAATCAACCCCTAACCCCTAATTTATCATGTACTACGAAAGCATCAAAGTCCTCGACTGCACCATCCGCGACGGCGGCCTTGTCAACAAGCACGACTTCTCCCTGGAATTCGTCCGCCGTCTCTACACCCTCCTTTCTGCCGCCGGTATCGACTACATGGAAATGGGCTACAAGAATTCCCCCGACCTGTTCGACCCCAAGGAATACGGTCCGTGGAAGTTCTGCGACGATGATCTGCTCTGGAAAGTGAAGGACGGTATCGAGTCCAAGATGAAGATGGCCGTGATGGCCGACGTGGGCCGCGTGAACATGGATGCCGTGAAGCCTGCTAGCGAGAGCCCCTACCAGATGTTCCGCGTGGCAAGCTATGTGAAGAATATCGACAAGGGTATCGATATGGTGAACACCTTCCATGACATGGGTTACGAGACTACTCTCAACATCATGGCGGTGAGCCGTGATCGCGGTCCGGAACTGGACGAGGCGCTCCACCAGGTGCAAGAAGAATGCAAGGCCGACGTGCTTTACCTGGTCGACAGCTTCGGTGCGTTCTATCAGGAAGATATTGACAAGGAGCTGGCCCGCTATAAGGGTATCGTGAAGAACAAGAAATTCGGTTTCCACGGTCACAACAACCAGCAGCTGGCCTTTAGCAATACTATCCAGGCCATCATCAACCATGTGGATTACCTTGACGGTTCTGTTTCTGGCATGGGCCGTGGCGCTGGTAACTGCACCACTGAACTTTTGCTCAGCTTCCTCAAGAATCCGAAGTATGACTTGCGTCCGGTGCTGGATGCTATCCAGGAACTGTTCTTGCCGCTCCGCGACAAGTACGAATGGGGTTACATTATTCCGCAGATGATTACGGGTATGCTGAACCGCCATCCGCAAGACGCCATTGCCGTTCGTAAGACTCCGGAAAAGGATATGTACCGCAAGTTCTACGATCATATGATGAATGACTAGGAGGCGAGTGTCGTAGAAAAATGCTAGCATTTTTCTATGACCGAGTCGACGAGTCAAGGACTTGAGCCTGAAGGGCGAAAGTCCCACGATTAATGACCTAGAAAAATTTATATTAAGGTCTGTTGTCTAGCTTAATTGACATTTTCCGCAGGGCGGCGAGCTTGAGGACATCTCTAGAAGAGGTGACCGATGCTTACCGCCTTTTTAATGGTGTTGGCGATGGAATCCCGGGCGTGACGCTGGACAAGTTCGGTGAACGTTTCCAGTTGCAGTTCTTTTCTGCGGATGCGTTGAAGAATTTTGAACAAATTAAAAAAGCGGTTCTGGACTTGTTCCAGCCGGAATTTCTGGTGGCGAAATTCCGCACCGATCCTTCGGGCCGTTCCCTGGAACACCCCCGCATGGATGTGCTTGTCGGTACGCCGGAGCAGGCCGTAGGTATTGTCCGCGAGGGCAAGGCCCGTTTTCATGTGGACCTGCTGGACACGGTAAACCCGGGGCTGTTCCTGGATATGCGGGACGTGCGCCTGGAAGTGGGTGAGCGTACTGGACCGAGGTTTTTGAACTTGTTCAGCTATACATGCTCTTTCTCTGTTCATGCCCGCCTGGGCGGAGCTGAAATTGCCACCAATGCGGACATCAGCGGAAAGATTTTGGATAAGGGTCGCGAGAATTACGCCCTGAATGGCTTGGACTTGCGGCCAGGTGAGTTTTTTAGGGGCTCTGCCCTGGAATATGTGCAGTGGGCCTTGAAGAAGGGCTTGAAATTCGACGGCATCGTGTTGGACCCGCCTAGCTTTGCCCGGTTCAAGGGTGGCAACTTCAATGTTCGTGAACACCTGATGCCCCTGGTAAAGCAATGCGCTGGGTTGCTGAATGAGGAAGCCTTCTTTATGGTGAGCTCCAACTACAGCGAGTTCGTCTTGGAAAAGTTTTCGGCGGATGTTCTCGCATCTGTTCGTCAAGTTTGCCCTAACGCTCGGACGGCTTGGAGCCGTTCCCAGGGAATAGACTTTGTGGGTTCAGGCCGCACCAAGGAAAGCTCCCTAGTGGCGACCCTTGTAGAAGTCTAGTCTTCTACGGGAATCTGTAATTCTTTAAGCTTGCGCCAGAGGGTGGCTCGGCTTATACCAAGTTTTTTGCAGACTTCTGTCTTGTTGTTCTTGCACACACTTAGGGCGTGGAGTATATGTCTGCGTTCCATTTCTTCTAGTGAAAGGATGTCGCCTGAGTCCTCGTCGTCTTTTTTGCGAGAGGGGTCCGCCTTGGTAGAAGTCATTGTAGATTGCAATGGTATGGCAACGACTTCTGCATCCTCTTTCTGGTGCGAAATGGCCAGGGTCTTTTCGCGGGCCTCTTCCTGCACATTTTCGGGCAGGTCTTCTAGACGGATGACTCCATTTTCGGAAAGTACAATGGCGTGCTCTATGATGTTTTCCAGCTCGCGGATGTTTCCGGGATAGGCGTACTTGGAAAGGGCGTACTGGGCTGCAGGTTCCAGCTCGGTAATTTCTTTTCCGGTCAGTTCCTTGTTCTTTAGGACAAAGTAATGAACCAGGGTCGGGATGACTTGCCGGCGTTCTCTGAGGGGTGGCAGGTGCAGGTGGAAGGTGTTCAACCTGTAGTACAGGTCTTCGCGGAATCGTCCGTCCTCCATGGCCAGTTGTAAATCCCGGTTGGTGGCTGCTACGATGCGTACATCCAGATAGCGAGCCTCGGTTTCGCCCACCCTGCGGATTTCGTGACTCTGCAGAAAGCGCAGGAGCTTGACCTGGGTGGCGGGGGAGAGTTCGCCCACTTCGTCCAGGAAGAGGGTTCCTCCATTGGCAGATTCAAAAAGGCCCTTCTTGTCGGCGGTGGAACCCGTGTAGGAGCCCTTCTTGCTTCCGAAGAGTTCGCTCTCGATAAGGTTTTCGGGAATGGCTCCGCAGTTAACCGCTACGAAGGGGGAGTTGGCCCGTTTGCTGTAGCGGTGGATTACGTTGGCCAAGAATTCCTTGCCGGAACCGGATTCTCCGGTAATCAGGACGGTACTGGTGGTAGGGGCAATCTTGTAGACCGTCTTGAGAATTTTACGCATCTCGGGGGTGTCTCCCAGGAGACTGTCCAAAACCTGGGATTCCATGAGCTGGTGGGTGGACTGGTTCTGCTGCTGGGCCTGTATTTTCTTGGCGATGTCTTCCAGCTGTTCCACTGTAGCCGGCTTCATCAAAAAACTGTTGGCGCCCCTTGCTACGGCGCTGGTAGCGCCGGGCCAGTTCTTGTTGTCGCAGAGTACAAAAATCTCGATGCCCGGGTTCTTTTCTTTCAAGAAACTGACCATGTCCATGTTGGAGTGTGTCAGCAGAGGTACCTCTATAAACGCAAGGTCTATAGAGTTTTTCTTGACGAGGGGCATTAGGGATTCCGTATCGCTACAGAGTACAAGCTCCGTGTCGCTTAGGGACCAGGAATTCCGTATGTCGCTGATAAAGGAGTCGTCTGAATCGGCGATCAGGACGTTCATAGATTAGCTATGGCTTTTGATGATTTCGTCCACCTTGTCGCGGAGGGCCTGCAAATCTATAGGCTTGTTGAACGTGGCCGCCACATCAAAGTGCTGGGCGGTTACCAGGTAGTCATCAGCGGCCGTGCGTCCGCCACCGCTTACGGCGATGGTCCGGTCGCTCATGCCCATACGGCGGAGGTCCAGAATGACTTCGTAGCCGTCTACGTCGGGCATGATGATATCGGTGATGATCACGTCGAATTTCTTGTTCTGGTAAAGGGCCTTGCCTTCTTTCCCGTTGGCAGCGGTAGACACCTCGTACCCCTTGATTTCCAATGCCGATTTGAGCATCAGATTGAATTGGGTGTCGTCATCAATGATTAGAACTGTGGACATTTTCTTCCCCTTGAGATTCGTTATACAATGACCAATATAGATTAAAAATGGTTCCTTCGCCAAGTCTTGTTTGTACGGTTAAATAGGCATTTCCCTCTTTTAGGAGTCGAAGGGCCGAAGAAAGGCCTAGACCCAGGCCTTCGCCGGGTGCTTTTGTGGTGAAGAATGGCGAGAAGATACGCTCTAGCGTGTTGGAATCCATGCCGGTGCCGGTGTCCGCGATGGTAAACTTGGCGTATTGTCCGGGGGGGATAGGGGGCGCGTAGGGCGTAATCAACTGTTGTGTCAATACCGCTTTCTCGAGGCCAAAGGTGAGGGTTCCGCCCATCTCCTTCATGGCGAACAAAGCATTGTTTGAAAGGTTGCTGATGATGCGGTCCAGGGCGGCAGGGATTCCCGAAATGCGGAGGGATTTGTTAATCGTGTCGGAGACAATGGAAATGTTGGGCGGTAGTGTGAGGGATATTTTCTTTTTGACGTCATCGATTATCATGTAGGGGGCGAAAACGATGACGTCACCGGTGGTCTTGGCCTGCCCGCGGATGGTGTTCAGCAGTTCTTCCAGAGATACCTTTCCGCGTTGGGCTGCCTTGGTGGCTTCGGCTACGAAATTTCCGGCGGTGGAAATCTTCTTCTTGATTTCGTCGTCAACCTTTTCGGCCTGTATGGCGCCAAGCATTTCTGTTGCCAGCTGGCAGAAACCGATTTGAGAACCCAGGATATTATTGTAGTCGTGAGCAAAAGCCCCGCAAAGGGTGCCCAGCTCTTCTAGGCGAGAATGGATGTTCTTCTGTTCCTGGAGAATGTTTCTTTCTCTTTCCAGTCGCTTCTGGTCGGTCATGTCGATCTTGATGCCGATAACCTTGTAGGGCGAATGCTTCGAGAGAATGGGAATAAACATTTTTTCAAAAATAGCGACGAACTTTCCGGAATTAATTAGTCTGTTGGCTTCGTCTTCGGATATTTCTTCACCATCAATAAGCTCGTAGCTGGTGTGGCTGTTGGGATTGCCCTTTTCCCTTGCCTCAATTTCATAGCTCGAGATGTCCTCTGTCTCGTCGGTGGTGTGAAACAGGTTCCCGCGCTTACTCAAGTCCTTCTGGTTTTGGGCCATGTAGACGCCGTGTTCGTTCTTTGCCCAGAACTGGAAGGGCAGGGCGTTGATAAGGGTGTTGAGGAAGTTCTCGTTTTCGTTAGATTTCTTTTGAGAACTTTCCAGTCGGTCTTGATAACGCAAGAGGTCCTGTTTGTATTCGGCAAACTGGGCGTTCAGGGATTCAATGCGCTGCTTGTAGAATAGCGAATTACTTTGGTCGCTCAGTAGGAGCACGTTGGTGAAGGTTGTCATGGATTTTTGGATACGATAGACACTTACATTGAATGTGTGCTGTTCGTTTAGAATGGCTACCTTGACATTGCTTTTTGTGCCTTCTTTATCAAAATCTAGTTCGGGCAGCAGATCCTGAATTTTCATTTGCTGCATGTTGATTTCGGCCATGTGGAAAAGAGTCTCTGCTGCGGGGTTTGCCGTGAGAATTCGGCCGTCGTTTCCATAAGTGAAAAAGCAGTCTCCCAAGTCGTGTCTAAGCTTGTCTAGGAACCATGAGGCACTCTTGTTCTTAAAGGATATAGAGGTGTAGTACTGTCCGCAGATGATAGTCAAAAAAATGTAGGAGTATTGGTACCACAACATAAAGTGGGTTGTACGGCTGGCATTGCGGAAATCCAGGATGATTGGGAATACAAAGTCAAAAAGCAGTGGGATTATGACAAAAAAGCAGAGGGCGCCCATCATGTAGATGCTAATCTGGCTCTGGGCCTGGTCGCTAGTTTGCAGGGCATTCCGTAGCAAGATGAAGATCGCGCGGAAAAGTTCCGGGAAAACAAAAACAAAGAAGATAATGCTATACAGGACAAAATTCGGATGGATGGCGAAGGGATGGTGCCCAAATACAGAAATGCCGGTGATTGTGGCGGGAGAAATGCAAAGGACAATGAAAGCCGCCGCTGCTGCGACGATTCCTATGATATTGAAGTAGTTCCAAATAGGATGGGATTGGGCATGAACGTTTACTTGAGCGACCCTGTAGATGACATTTCCCGCTTGTACCCAAATCATTGCTTGTAGGCCAAAGACCACCTGTCCGCCGATTCCGGGGTGATCCCCGCTGAAGAATAGGGTTCCGATAAAGCAGAGGATGTTCCAGAGTACGATGGTGATAACAAGGTGGCGTACGGCAAACGGGAGTTGCGAAACCTTGATTTTTTGGCCCAGCATCGTGGAATACGAGGACGCAAGGATGATTGCGACCAGTGAAAGTACCAGGGTGATCGGGGAATATATGAATAATACTTCGTTCATGGTTATCCTAAATATACTACTTAAATCGCCTGCAAAAAGTGCATTTTTTGCATAGCGGGTGCCGTAGTTCCCGTTTTTGGAATCCCTCCCGCATTGACAAGGCGAGAGGGCTTTTCAGTATTTCGTCCAGCTCTTGTTTGCGGATGTCCCCTAGGGTGATTTTTCCCTCGTGATCAAGGCAACAGGCTACTACACGCCCGTCGTGTAGTATGCCCACATGGGTTTCCAGGGCATGGCAGGTGCCGGCTGTATTTTCGTTGCCGAATCCGGGCCAATCAAAGCGGGAATCCTGGTGCAGGTAGAGTCTGCCCTTGACAGGGAAACTCTTGTGGCGGCTACAGAAATGATCCATGTCTGGTGCAGTGTCCCCGTCAAGGTCAAAAGTGCGGGTAACCTGCGTGATCAGGAATTGGTTCCATTCCTTCTGGCGGAGAGCATCGGGAAAGTCGCCGGCGTTCCATAGCCGGAGATTGATGTACAGGTCCGGCCTTGTGGCAAGGGCCATCTGGCAGAAATCCAGCACGTCTTGCAGGTGTTTCTCGGCATGTGCTGGTTCCAGTTCCCCGTAGGCGTGAGTGGAAAAGTTGACCTGCCTGAGGGCCTCGCTTTGTAGCAGATGCTTGCCGACCCGTGCAATGGTGGTGCCGTTGGTGGTCAGGTTCAACTTTAACGGTGTCGTTTCAAGGGCCTTAAGGTAATGGACAAATCCGGGGTGGAGCGTGGGTTCCCCCAGAATGTGAAAATAGACGTTTTCGGCATGGAGGGCCGCTTGCCGGATACAGCGCTCAAAGAGGGCGGAGTCCATAAAGTCGCGCGCTTTTGCAGAAGGCCCCGTGGAGGCCTGGGATTGCTTTCCGCAGGGGCAGAAACTGCAATGCAGGTTGCAGGTGTCGGTAATCTCGATGTAGATGGAATTGAGCAAGACCGAGTCCAGCTAGTGTTTATTGCAAATCTTGTTGCAAAATTTCGCACTGTTCACGTTTCCACTCTTCAAAGGTATCGTCGGCGATGTGCTGCTTTGCCTGCCGCATCAGGTGCAGGTAGAAATGCAGGTTGTGGATGCTTGCCAGCGTGAACCCCAGGGATTCTCCGGCATGGTGCAGGTGGCGCAGGTAGGCCCGGCTGAAGTTTCGGCAACAGTAGCAGTCGCAATTGGGGTCTACCGGCTTGTCGAATTCTTCGGCGTGGCGTGCCGCCTTGTAGCGTAACACGCCTTCGCTCGTGAACAGCATGCCGTTGCGGGCGTTGCGGGTGGGCATCACGCAGTCGCACATGTCCACGCCCCGTTCTATGAGTTCCAATAGGTTCCAAGGTGTGCCTACGCCCATCACGTAGCGGGCGTGGTCCTGTGGTAAAATGTCGGTGCAGAAATCCGCAATTTCGTACATGGTCTCGGTGGGCTCGCCTACGGAGAGTCCACCCATGGCAAATCCGTCGGGCTCAAGTTCTGCGATGCGCTCGATGGCCTGTTTACGCAGGTTCTTGTGCATGCCTCCCTGGATGATGCCGAAGAACTGCTGGTCGTAACCGTGGATGGGCGGGTGCTCCTTGAGCCATTCCATGGCTTCGGCGGTCCACTTGAGGGTGAACTTGAGGCTGTGTTCCGCCTCTTTTGCGGTACTTGGGAATGGCGTGCACTCGTCGAGCGCCATGATGATGTCGGCGCCAATTTCCCGCTGGGCGTTCATGACGCTAGCGGGGCTAAAGAAATGCTTTGAACCGTCCAGGATGCTCCGGAATTCTACGCCTTCGGGGGTAATCTTGCGGAGGTCCTTGAGGCTCCATACCTGGAATCCGCCACTGTCGGTAAGCACCGGGCCGTCCCAGGCCATGAACTTGTGGATGCCGCCCGCCTTCGCGATGCGGGGCGTGGTAGGGCGCAGGTACAGGTGGTACGTGTTCGCGAGGATGATTTCTGCCTTGATATCCTTGAGCTGGGCAGGCGTTACCGCTTTCACTGTGGCCTCGGTTCCCACCGGCATAAAGATGGGGGTCGTCACGTCGCCATGGTCGGTATGGACCACGCCGAGGCGGGCCTTTGATTTCTTGGATGTTTTTAGCAGTTCAAAGCGGTTCATATCCTAGTTTTACAAAGATAAGTATTTATGCACTTTATTTTTTTAGGATTTATATCGATATATAAAGAAAAAAGTTACATTCTCGTTGATTATATGGGTGTATTCCGTTTTTTCAGATTCACGTGCCGTGCCCTTTCGTTGGTGGCGCTTGTTGCTGCTGGTGCCTGGGCGAACCCCCAGGTGCACGTGTCGTCGATATCGGTCGATGACGTGCGCGCCCATCTAGATGAACTGAAAAGGATGAACGCCGATAGGCTAGATGAATCTTCCAAGCAAGAGCTTTACCGGCTGTGGGAACAGGCATCGGAAATTGCCGAACTGAATGATAGGTGTGGCGAGATTTCCCTGTCAGAAATGCTGGATGACCAATGCCAACGTTTTTACGAGGTGGAACTGCCCAATTTTGAGGCGCGATACACGCAACTGACCGGCGAAGTGAGGATGAATTCCCTTAGGCTTGGGGTGGCCATGGACGACAAGCGTGCCGCCATCGAGGCCTGCTATGATGCCTTCCCGCTGGGTGATTTCAACCTTTCGAAGGTTCTTGATGTGTCGGGAGACGTGATTCCTGAACCTTTGGACGAAGGACGGACAGAGGTGGCCTACCGGTTCCGCATAAGGTGGAATGGGGAGCGGAAGCAAGCCTTCGAGGAGATGGTTCGTAGATGGTATAATACCTGTCAGGAACATATCATGCGTTCTGATGGCAGTGGAGACCTGGCTCCACTTTTCAGACAGCGCCTGGAATCTAGCAAGGGTTTTGGAATCTATGGCCTGCAAGACCCTGCCGATGGTTATGCGTCAAAAGGCTCTATGTTCTGGCTTGTATTGAAAAAGGGAATCAGCGCCGAATACCGTTTGAACGGGAAATGGCTTTTCAGCAAGCAGTTTATATGGGGAGAGCGGATTATCGGTTATGATTTTTCTACAGGGCACATCTACTATAGCAATTCCATGGAAGAGAGCTTCAACGGCAAGGTGATCCTGTCTGAAAAGGAATCCCGGAAAGGGCTCTATGGTCGGCTTGAATGGAAGGGCTGGTCTGGAAAAAGTAGGGGCTCGGGCGGCTCCGTTTCGTCGGGCTCCAACGGATCGGACGCATCCGGTTCCCTGGTGAGGTTTTTCCTTAGGATAGGCATGTCCCTTGGCCTGGATGGCCCGCTAGACGGCATGCGAGAAAAGCATCCGGATGTCTGGACTGGCGACTATGACGAGATTCCCGATACGTCCTTTTTCCGGGGGCAGCTGTTCATGACGGCGGCCGTGAGACTCCAGGGCGACGTAGGGTTTATAGGTATCGGCGGCGGTGGCGCTTTTTACTGGATGAGTGCCGAAGTGCCCGATGTAGTTTCTTACGGAAGGGTCCAGGAAACAGAGACAAGGTATCTGGAAGTGGGATTCTATCCCATCGCCCTTGCCGAAATGGGTATATTCATGGGGGCTGCCCGTGAGTGGGAACTTGGCGTGCGTGAATCCTATATGTACGACCCGACCATGCCGATGTCCCATTTGGGCGGATTCTTCACTTTCTATATGATTTCCATGGAAGTGGGCTGGGCGTATTCTCCGGACTATGTTTCGGGGGTATACTTTAACTTTGTGGGCCAGATTCCCCTCAACTAAAAAAGAAAACCCGGCGGTTAAGCCGGGTCTCTTCTGCGGTCGGACAGACTTGAACTGTCATGAGATTGCTCCCACTAGCACCTCAAGCTAGCGTGTCTACCAATTCCACCACGACCGCGTGGTCCTTAGCGGAACGGGTCAAATTTAGATTAAAGTGACCCGCTTGTAAAGGGGAAATTGGGGCTTTTTTGTGAAAAAAACGGGGTTAAACCGCTTCCACCAGCTTGTCGAAGGCCTTTCCCCGCTCCTTGTAGTTCTTGAACAGGCCAAAGCTTGCGCAGGCGGGGCTCATGATGACGATGCCGCCCTTGCCGATAGAAAGGCTGTCTTGGAAGGCATCCTCTAGGGTGGGGAAGATCTTGGCGGCAATCTTTGCGGTATCGAGGCCGGCCTGCGCGAGGGATTCCAGCATGCGTTCCGCGGTGGCTCCGATGAGGGCAATGCGCTTGAGGTTCGGGCGTTCCGTCACGAGAATCTTGGAAAGTTCGGTAAAGTCGGCGTTCTTTTCGGAGCCGCCGAGGATTAGCGCGAAGGGACGGTCCATGCTGGCCGTGGCGGCGATGGTTGCGTCGGGGCGGGTGGCGTAGCTGTCGTTGAAAAACTCGATGCCGCCCTTTTCGCCCTTGAATTCCATGCGGAAGGGGAGGGTGTCGTAGGTCTTGAGGGCGGCAAAGGCGTCGGCCACCCGTATGCCCAGCGCTTTACAAGCAAGCGTCGCCGCCGCCATGTTCTCCAGCTGGTAGATTCCCCGGACTTTGCAGTCCGAAAGGAACAGCTTTTCGCCGTCGATAGTTAGGGTGGCGCCATCGATGACGGCGTCGCCTTCACCGTTGCTCTGGCCATCGGCGAGGGCCACGGCGTACTTTGTCTTGGCGGGGCTTTCGGAGGCAATTTTGGCGGTGGGGGCTGCGTCCTTCAAGAATACGCAGGCCCCGTCACGCTTCTGCCAGCGGACCAGGTTGGCCTTGGCGTCGCGGTATTCTTCTACGGACTTGTGCCAGTCCAGGTGCTCGGTAGAAACCCGGAGCACCACGGCCACGTCGGGGGAAACAGAAAGGGTCATGAGCTGAAAGCTGGAAAGCTCCAGGATGCTTATGCGGTCAGAGGTTTCCGTCTCCAGAAGATCCAGGGCGGGCACGCCGAAGTTTCCGCCGATTTCGTTTGGGGCTCCTACGGCGTTCAGAATGTGGCTAATCATGCTGACGGTGGAACCCTTGCCCAGGGTCCCGGTGACGCCTACGGTCTTCTTAGATTTAGTTTGTTCTAAAAACAGCTGAATCTGGCTAGTCATGAGCCCGCCGTTCATCTGGAACTGGAACAGTTCCTTGCTCATGGGGTAGACCCCAGCGGAACGCACTACGGTGACGCAGTCCTTGAGACCGTCCAGGTAACCTTCGCCATCAAAGGTCTTGACGTTCACGTCTGCGGGTACGGCAGGCAGGTTTACCGGGTTCTTGTCCATAACCACGATGTCCTTGATGCCCGTGCGGACAAGGTAGTTGAAGGTGCTCTGGCCTTCGACGCCAAAGCCAAGAATGCCTACAGGAGCGACCAATGTATTTTGCATATCAAAACCTCGATAGATAATTCAGAATTCGGAATCCGGAGTTCGGAATTAGAAAAAGAAGAACTTTTGAAATAAAATTAAAAATCCACCCCGCAAGAGCAGGGCGGACTTCCATAAGCGGTTGGACTGTCGGGATTGCTCCCGCAAACACTTACTCTGCGGCAGGTGCAGCTGCAGGCGCTTCAGCCGGGGCAGCGGGTGCTTCAGCTGCGGGAGCTGCCGGGGCTTCAGCTGCCGGAGCGGCAAAGTCGCCGGGGAGAGCCGGAATAGTCGGAGCCTGCTGGGCGGCACCCTCGCGGGTAGCCTTCTGCATGGCGGACTCTTCCACCTCTTGATCCTGCTTGGCCGTAATGAGGCCGAGCGCGAACACCACGATGAAGAACAGCACTGCGACACCGCGGGTCAGCTTCTGGATGAAGGTGGCCGCACCTGCGGTAGAGAATGCAGACTGGGAAGTCATTCCGCCGAGGCCAGCGAGGCCGCCCATCTTGTCGTTCTGCACGAGCACGAGCAACATGAGGAACAGGCAGAGGAACACGTGGAGGACGATTCCAATCCAAAAGAGTGTTGTCATAGTCTTTTACCTTAGGTTAAATGGTTGTGACTTGCCGATTAGCGGGCTTCGGCAGCGTCGATGATACCCTTGAAGGTGTCGGCCTTGAGGGCTGCACCGCCGATGAGGCCACCGTCGATGTCCTTCTGGGCCAGGAGGCCGGCAGCGTTACCCGGCTTCATGGAACCACCGTACTGGATGCGCATGCCTTCGGCAACGGCTTCGCCGTAGATTTCCTTCACCACGGAGCGGACGAAAGCCTGGGTGTCCTGAGCCTGTTCGTCGGTGGCGACAACGCCAGTACCGATTGCCCAAACGGGTTCGTAGGCCAGCACGCACTTGGCTGCGTCTTCGGCGGAAACATCCTTGAAGGCGCCCTTGACCTGGGTGCTGAGAACGGCTTCGAGCTTGCCACCGTTGCGTTCGTCGAGAGTTTCGCCGATGCAGATGATGGGCTTGATGCCGGCGGCGAGGGTCTTCTTGACCTTCAGGTTCACGGTTTCGTCAGTTTCGTGGAAGTACTGGCGCTGTTCGGAGTGGCCGATGATGATGTAGTCGGCACCGATTTCCTTGACCATGTCCACGGAAACCTTGCCGGTGAATGCGCCCTGGTCCTGCCAGTGGATGTCCTGGATGGCGAGCTTCACGTTAGAGCCCTTGATGACGTCGGCAACCTTCGCGGCGGCGAGGTAGGTGGGGCCGATGACCACTTCGGTCTTCTTCACGTCCTTGACGGCTTCGACGATGGCCTTGGCGAGTTCCACGGATTCGCTCACGGTCTTGTTCATTTTCCAGTTACCAGCGATGATATACTGACGCATAGAATACTCCTTAGAGGGTTTAAATTTAACGGGCGTAAATGTAGAAAAAAACAACCGCAATCGGTAGTCCAAACCGCTTTTGTGGCATAAAAAAGAGATGCCCGCTCAGGGCGGGCATGACAAATTCGCCCCGGTAGACGGGGCTTATTGCACAAATTAGTAGTTAGAAGAGTGCTTGGAAGTGGGTGCCGGGGAGCCACCGTAGCGGTCGCCCTCGATCTTCACGAGGATCCATTCCTCTTCGTAACCTTTCAGACGGGCCTCGTCGGGGTGTTTCCAGATAAGACGGGTGATGAGCTGGCCTTCGCGGGTGTAGTATTCCCACACGCTGGAGGAGTCGTCGGTCTTTTCGTGGTCAGGAGGTCCCCACAGCAGGTTCACCATGTCGTTGGTCATGCCCTCTTCGATATAGCCCTGCTTGAACACGTCCTTGAGGCGCTTGTCGATGCCCATGCTTTCTTTGATGGCGAAATATTCGCGTTCATATTCCTTGCGGCCCTCACCACGTTCGATAAGGATTGGCGAGGAATAACGGCTCGCGCAGCTCCAGAACAACATGGCAGAAAGCCCCAGGAGGCACAAATAAGAAAATTTCATATCTTCTCCTATAAAGTTTTATTTACCGATAAAAATAAGAATTTGTGATTGAAAAGGAACAAAAATTTTTAATTTTTTACGTAAATGACAGCGATTCGCATGACATTGGCGCGATTTCTGGTAGTGTTCTTGTTGGTAGCCTCGTCGGCACTTGCCGGTGACTTCAACCAGAGTGCCCAGAACGGTTTCCGCTATGGCCCCAACCTGTCGTGGAGGCTTATGGGGAACACGCCTTTCGTATGGGGACAGTGGCTGCCCCAGGCAGAAGGCTCCTTGCGGTATACCTGGCTTGAACCCCTGGACAGCCTGAACTACGGTGATCCCTTGGGAATGACTCCCACTTACCTAAAGATGAAGGCTTCCTTGGAGGTCTCTCCTTTCTATGGCGGATATACTGCAGGTCTCGGGCTTAGGCCCCTCAGGACAAATCCTCAGGTAGAAGTAACCTTCATGTACGAAAGCTACCTCTATTTCAATTCCAACCTGGAAATGGTGACTTCGGACGTGTCGGGATCGGGCCGTATTGCCGAGACTTGGAATGCGGACTATATCTCGGATAACGTGCGGCAGAATGACTCTGTGGCCTGGGACTATTCCCAGTTGTTCGATTTTGGAGCCTCGCTGGAATACTTTTTTAAAGCGGGATCTCTGCTTGGAGTCGAAGTTCATTACGTGCTTTCTGACATTACCACGGATTTTGACGGCAAGAGCTACGACTACAAGCGAAATATGCCCATCTTCAGCAGAGATTTCTTGATGGATCTGCAGTTCTACGGACGGATGGCCTTTAACGAGAACTTTGCCGGTGTCTTCGAAACCAATTACCTGCGGACGGGGTACCTGCGCAAGGGCGGTTCCGTGGAGAAGGAGTCCCTGGGCTACTGGATGGTCAAGGCTGGACCGCAACTGTCGTGGAACGAAGGCATGAGCAGCGTTACGCTACAGTTCGGTGGCTGGAAACGCCATAAGTCCAGGTCTTATGACGGCTCAATATCTCAGCAGTTCCTGGTTCAGCTTGAGTATGAGGGGTATTTTTCTTTTCCCTTCTCCCGGAACTTTGCGGAATAGACCATTAAATCCGTTTTTGTAGCGTGGCTTTATGGGATCCTCTTCCAGGGCCACGGCGGGGTAGGCGGAACGCACCCAGATTTCACCCTGGTATTTGTCGCTTGTCAGTTTGACTAGTGTGGGGAGTCTTGTTCCCGAGAAGTCCTTCCACTGTCTGACCCTGAATGTTCTCGATTCCTTGAAGGCGCCGCGCATAGCGATGGAGTCGGGCTCCTCTAGGCGGTTTGTGGACATGGACCACCACATGTTGGAAAAAGCAGTGGAGAGGATAGTGGCGGGCTGCTCGGTGGTGTCCTTGCAGAGGAAACTCCCGTTGGCGAGCAGTTCCAGGTCGTCGAGCTTGAGGGGGGTATGGCCAATGGTTTCCCGCAGGTGGTGGAGCCCCAGCTGCCGCCTGACCCTTGGATTTTCAAATTCCATGTAGCGGTATTCGCCGGCGGTGACAAAATGGAAGGGCTTCTCGTTGGGGAATGTTACGAAGAAGGTGTCCAAAGCCTGCGGGTGGTGGCGCCACTGGATGTCCAGGCTGGTGCGGGACTTGGTCTCGTTCACGAAACGTCCCTCGATGTTCACCACCAGGTCCTTTTCCAAAAGAAAATGGGGGCACAGGTCCTGGGCAAATGCTGCAGAACACACAAGGGCTACCGTGAAGATGATTTTTGTAAATGACAGACGCATGACTTGAAGTTATGAATTCGGATTTCGGAGTTAGGAATTATAATAATTCTGAAGTCTGAAATCCGAACTCCGAATTAAAATTTCGGCACTACCACGTCGAACTCCGCCTTGTTGTGGGCTTCGTCTTCTAGCTGGATATGCAGTTTGTCGCCCTTCTTGAGGCGGCTCCCTTCAAGCACGATTTCCCTAGGCTCGGAATCGTATTCGGTGGCCATCCAGTTGCCGTTCACGGTGGTCACGATGGAATTGCCGTTCTCAAATCCATCGTAGCGGAACAGGGTGGGTATGCGGAGTACGTCTTGCTCTTTTCCTAAAATGAAGGACTTACCCCAGTAGGGTGTACCCAGGGTGGGGGCATTCTTGTTCAGAATATTAGCCAGGTCCCTAAGTTCGTTCACTTGGGCACAGCGCTTGTCTGAACCCTCTTGCTTGCTGAAGATGAACCACCTGCGGCTAGTTTCGCCCAGCCAGTAAATGGGGGCGGAATCCTTGTGGGGGTCCAGACAGACTTCCCACGTTCCAGTAAAATGAAGTCCCTTGGGGTGGAATTCGTAAAAGTCCAGGCTGTCGGTGTGGGTCTTGGTGACGGCCAGCACCTGGGTCTCGTTTCCGAAGGAACTGCGGAGCTTGGTGACCTTTTGGGAGATGACCATGCTGTCCAAGGTGATATCCCACTGGACCGTCTTCTCGTCTTTGTGGATGGGGTGCATGGCGATAAGGCCCCCGTTATGTTTGATGAACCTTGCCTTGGAGTGCTTGCCGGTGATGCTTCCGAGGGTGATTCCCTTGTGGGGGAATATCTTGCAGAGGTCTTCCTCGAGAGTCTTTTGCGTATCGTCCAGAACGCTGAAGGCCTGCCCCTTGTCGCAGAGGGTAAGGTCAAGCATGCTGCGGCTCATGAAACTGTAGACGGGAGCCTCTTGGACCTGCTTCTGCGGGATGGGGGCGTTCCCTGCGCAAGAATCCTGGAAGGTAAATTCCCGTGCGACTTTGCGACCTACGAAGTCTTCTACCTCGATGCGGTACTTGGAACCTGCCTTCAGGGCGGCATCTATAAAGTGCCAGTCTCCGGCGGTGTCCGCCTCTTCGGCCCAGAGCAGTTCTGTACGGATCTTGAGCATGTTGCCGTAGCTCAGGGTATCCTGGACCTTGTTGTAGACTTTCTTTTTGCCGTTCCACAGGGTGAGCCTGCGGATGGACATGGGGTTTTCCTTGGGGTGGCGGCTGTAGTCCGCAATCTTTACCGCGAGGTAGGCCTTCTCCTTTTTCCAGCCCGGGTATTCTACGCAGCCCTTGTCTAGTGCCTCGGGGCTTGTGACGGAAAGGTCGTCCTTTTGCCAGACTGCCATGCCGAAAATTTGGGGATCCAGGGTGTCGCCACAGTAGACGCCTATGCCGCAGGGCGAAATCACGTTGTTCTTACCCTGGCGGATTTCAAGATGCAGGTGGGGGTTGCCGATGCCCGTGCTTCCGGAGAAGGTCAGCGTGTCGCCCTTCTTGTAGGGAACGCCCGGCTTCAAGATGACGTCGTTGCTTTTTTTGCTGTACTGCTCCGCAAAGACGAGACTGTCCAACTTGCCAAAGCTGCTCTGGTGGGCAAAGACCCAGGTCTTTCCGCTTTCGCCCTTGTAGAACATGACCTTGCCATAGAAGAAGGGGGATACCCGCACTTCTTCGACCTTACCGTCTTCGGGGGCGTAGATGACCCACCCCTCTTCCATGAGGGTGGAGTAGTCTACGCCGGCGTGGTAGCGGGTGCCGCGATTCTCGCCGAAAGAAGAGGTGAGGTAGGCTTCTTTCTGGAAGGGCGAATAGAAGGGCTCTGCGGCCAGGCAGATGCCTGCAAGACCAAGGAGCGAAACAATGACGTTGGATATGCGCATGGTAGAAAGATAAAAAAAGACCACGGAATTTATCCGTGGTCTTTAAGGAAAAGTTTTTTCAGCTATGCTGCAGTGACATTACCGGACTGAGAAACGTACCATCTTGACATCGCTGCCCGCCTGTACGCGGACAATGTAGCTACCCTTGGCCATTTTGCCGAGGGAAATGCTGTGGCTGCCTGCGGAGAGGGATTCTGCTGTGCTGCGGATGGAATGACCCATCATGTCGAAGATCTGGACCTTCACGTTGGCAGCCTTGGTGGTCACGATGCTCAGGGTCTTGCCCTGCATGGCGATGCCAAGGGTGCTGTTAGCGATAGTACGGATGGCAGCATTGTTATTGTTGTTCTTATTGTTGTTGTTTTCGTTTTTGTTCTTGCTATCGCTAGAGCCTTCGTTGCTGGCAATAACCTGGTCAACACATTTGAGGTCATCTACATAGAGGTAGTCAATCTCCGGCTGAAGGTCGAGGCCCTTATAACCAACAACTTCCCAAGACATCTTCTTAATGTTTGCATGATTGAGCTCAACTTTTTCGCCCCAGCCAAGCGGTTGCTTGATATCATCCCAAGCAAGAACAACCGTTGTCCATTCTGTAGCATCAGAGAGACCCTTCTGATGATAAGCATAATCCTTCACCTGGCCATCCTGAATCTTGAACACATGCTGGCTACCCTTATAGCGGTAGGAAATAGCGC
>CAMHOW010000001.1 GCA_946186895.1 uncultured Fibrobacter sp. | reverse complement strand
ACTTGCTCATGTCATAACCGGCAGAAGTATCAGCCATCATATTAAGTCCAAGAGCCACGAACGGAGCTTCCTGATATTCAGCCTGATTCCACACGATTCCCTTAAGGCCGACAAAGCCCTGAGTACCGTTTGTCGCATCAGTGGTTCCCGGGAACACGACTACGTAACCCGGGAGTTTCGGATCGTAGACGTTCGTAATAGAAGACTTTCCACCCGGCTCGGAATCATTATAAGCATACCACGTACCAGTAGTTTTAAGAACTTCATCACCATCTTCAACATCGTCGATAACAACGAGATCCTTGATAACGACCGAGGAAGAAGAAACCGGCGTAACAGAGGAGGAGGAATTCGCCACGCTATTGGAGCTATTAGTGGCCGAGTTCGAAGAAACCGGAGCATCCATATTGGAAATAGCAGTAATGCTAAGGCCGTCGCAACGAACATCGTCAATATAGAGGTATTTGTAAGTCGGCTGGTTCGCACTAGCAGGCGTTTTTGCCTTACCATTAACTTCCCAAGCCAGACGCTTTGCCTTTCCAAGAGCATCAGCAAGGGCCGTTATCTGGGGGTTTGCCCAGTCATCATGCTGCTTAAGCATGTCCATAGTAAGATCAAGAGTAGTCCAGCTTTCAGAAGGAGGAGCTGAATAATAGTGATAATTATAGTTGGTAATCGAAGAGATTTCTACACGGAAATTATGCGCAGCACCCTTATACTTATAAGAAATCGATTTGCAATTCTTGAAATTTGCGAATTCCGTCGTATCCTTCGTGAAATTAAGGCCTATAATCGCATACGGATCCCACTGGTAACCACCATTATTCCAGTCACCGGCATCAATGTAAATATCTTCCATGGCGGCTACATATTTAGAAGTGTTTTCCGAGCCAGCATTTTTCAAATCCGAAGTCTTCTTTAAAACTTCATACACGCTCTTGCCAAATTCATTTACAAACTTCTTATTGCTAATGGATGTTTTACCTACGCCATCTTCCGCTTTTTCGCTACTGGCATCGGTCCAAGCAGACCATAGTCCACCCGTATAAGTGTAATGGTCACCGTCTTCAAAGTCATCAATAAGATCTGTTTTCGCTCCATTCGCAACACCCGTAGAGAAGCCGTCGTCAGAAGTGTTTGATCCGACGTAATTCTCCAATCCACAATCTTTATAGGAGTGAGAACCGGAAGTAAGAATTCCCTTTATCCAATTTCCCGAACTTGTATACTTCAAGCCATCGGTAATAATATTGGTGCTAAATGCAGCAGACGTTTCCGATTTAGCAGATGCAGACCAGTTTGCCCAGGAAATTTTGTTCTGAGCCATCCAATTTACCCATTTTTGGCTTTCGCTTTCATTCGGTGAACCATTACCTTCCGCATTTACAGTACCCCATTCAGAAGCAAAAACCGGAACGTTGGCGTCCAATGCTTTTTGAGCATTTTTGGCATAATCGCCACTTTGCGAATGAGATGCGGCATAGAAATGAAGCGTACATGCAAAATTATTCTTAGAATCCTGAATACCGGCAGTTGCGCAAGCATTCGGCTGGCTGGACCATCCCGGGCTACCCACGAGCACAAGGTTATCGGAACCGGCATCACGAATGGCCTTAATCACGGCATTCGCATGGGAGGCAACATTATTCATGTTTGCTCCATTCGTAGGCTCATTCCAAACTTCAAAAATCACGTTGTTCGTCTTACCAAATTCCTTTGCGGCCCAAGTAAAGAACTCCTTGGCTTTTTCCGTATAAGCATTATTAGCCGTTTCAACGTGCCAGTCAATAATGATATAAATATCGTTTTGCACGGCAGAATAGACCATGCTCTTTACGCGAGCCTTCTGGTCATTTTCACCATCTCTCACATAGAAACGCCTATTATCGGATTCATTACTGCCGCCATCCTTTTCATCAACGCCCAAGGCAAAGCGGATAACTTCTATCCCCATATCCTGCACCATAAGATTCAGGGCATTTGCAGAATAGAAATCAGAAGCCTCACGTTCTGCAGAACTCCAGAAAAGGCTCATGCCCCTCACTTGTACAGGGGTACTTGCATAGTTCGGGCAGGAACCAACCAGCCTGTTTCCGCTCTTCTTGAGTTCCCCGTACGTGCTAACGGGGCCAACACGGTTTGCACTGATGGCCATGGCGGATACCGCAGCCAAGGCAAGAATAGAGATTATTTTCTTCATTGCATCCTCTGAAGTTGATTTTTTCACCGGAAAAATAGCATTGTTTCTAGAGGAAACATGTAATACTAAGTAAACAGGCAAAAAAGCACATTTTTTGCCCGTTTTGATAAAAAAGTTTTACCGAAAACTACTTCAAATTTACCCGTTGCAGGTTGTTCCCTTGCCGTACGATGTAGGCCCCGGAATTCCTGAACTTTGTGCGGAGTGCGGCCTCAATGACATCGCGTTCGCTACCGGAACCGTGCAACTGTTCGGCCTGAAGGCTTCCCAGGTAGCGTCCTTGTATGTCAAACACCAGGGCCGTGCCCGATGTTTTGGCTGTGAACCCGATATGCGGGAGGATAGATTCTGGGCTAGTCGCGCTAGAAGAAGTGGGGGCGTCAGACGATGCGCCCGCGCTGCTCGATCTGGCGATAGAACTGGATGAACTCGTGACAGAATTAGAAGATGCCACGGAACTGCTGGAGGGCATGCCGTATTCGAAGGCGCCGAGGTCGGGGGCCTCTCCTGCATATGGGAAGCCTAAATCTTCGCCCTTGTCGATGGCTCGGCTTCCTTTCTTGAGTTTCAGGAAATCTACATAGGGCAAGCTGCCGTCAGCGTTGCGGGGGCCAAGCATTCCCGGAATCGTCGAGAGGTCCTTGCCGGTGACGGTCATGCTCGGGTCATCGAGACTTATAAAGTCATCTTCGGTCAGGTCAAGATTCAAGTTCCACGTGTTATTTTCGCCGGCCGGACATTCCACATAGTGGTCGATGTTCTGGCTCGTAATCTTCTCCCAGCATTCTCCGATTTGCGAGAGCTTATTCGGGAAGGCGATGTTGTTCTTGAGTACGTGCGCGTTGTCGCCGGTGAGGGGCGCCACCTCGGCAATGCGGTTCCCTTCGGAATCGAAGAGCGTCGATGCCATGGCAAATTCGCGGTCCTTGTTCATGTACGACGTGTTGTTGAGCCACTTGCTGCCCACGCCGGTATAGTTCGCGTAAAAGCCCGTCGCCTTGTTTTTCCAGGCGGCGCAGAACTTGATGGTGTGTCGCCCGCCACCGAGGGTGCTCTCGCCCATCTTGATGCCGTGACCGTTGCCGTTCTTCGGGTTTCCAAGTCCGTAATCGCTGTAGCCGTTCCCCATCGCATAGCAGTTTTCCAGCACCACGGGGAATTCCTGGTTGATGAAGTCGAAACCGTCGTCGCTGTTCCACCAGGCGCGGCACCCGATGAACTTGGTCGTATCGCCCTCGCCCGGCTTCTGGTAATGCGCACCGAAACCGTCGGCATTTTCGCCGTCGCCCTGCCAGCCCAAGGGGTCGTAGTTGTCGTGGGCGTCGCAGTTCAAGAAGATGTGTCCGCCGCCATCCGGCACGCCGTCGTTCGCGAAAAATCCGGGACCCGCATTGTGGTGGCTGTCAATCTGCTCCAAGAAAATGTGCTTGCTCGCGTAAAGGAAAACGCCGGAATTGGAATTGTGCTTCATGGGCGTGTTACGGACATCAAAACCCTTCAGGTGCAAATACTTTGCCGAAATCACGATGGGAGATGTGTACATTGCGCCCTCGGGAGTGCCGTCGCTATGGTCCGTGCCTGCCGCCACGGGAAGGTTCGCTCCGTCAAAAATCGGGCGCTCCCCCGGATAGGCCAGGTAATGGATGCGGTTGTTGTCGCTCTCGCCACTTGCCGTCAAGACTATTGCCGCAGTCATCCTGTAACGCTCGAAAAAGACCGTATCGTGCAGGTCGTAGATGCCTCCGCGCACCCACACGGTATCGCCCGCATGCACCACAGTATTCGCCTTGTTGAGGGTTGCGAAGGGCTTTACCTTTGTACCGGCGTTGGCATCATTTCCGTCGGTGGCTACATAGTACACTGCGCCAAAGGCCTGTGCCGCCGAGAGGGAGATTCCTAAAGCAAGGGCGAATCTGCTTAGCTTGAACATAGATCAATCCATGATACAACGGACGGGGAAGCCGTTGTCCTTGTCCGAATAATCTGTGTGTGCTTCGGAATTCTTGTTGGTAAAGGTATACTTGAACGCCTGATCTATTTTGTCTTCTATATACTGGGATGCGCTCCAAAATTCTGCGACGGAATCCTTGTTATAGTATACATTGGTGGGGTTTGAGTAACGATCGCATTGCCGACGGCCCGCAGGGAGTGCGGCGAAGGAATAGTCGTCGGTGCCATTGCCATTCCAGGTTTCGTACTTCTTCCAACCGTAAGGGGTTTCCTTAGCGTTGTAGATTGCTTTGGATTTGAGCTTTTTACCGGCCTCATTTTGACGGGCGTATGTCGTAATGGTGCCGTCAACAGCCACGAATAGAGCTTTCACTTCGTCTACGTTTGGCAGATGCCAGCCCTTGGGGCATACCCCACGGACAGGGTTCGTGGGTTGACAGATCTTGCCAAGACCGCAGCCACTACCGTTTTCATCCCACACACCAGCGCTGTCTATGGCGGCGCTCCATAGGTAAAGGCGTCCGTACATGGAGCAATATGCTGGGTTGTTGTCGTAGCAGAAACTGCTGGAGTCCAATGTTTTTGTGGGTTGCTGGTAGCGGTAGTTCAGGTTTTCTGCCATCCACACCTGAGAATAGGCTATTCCTCGTTCATCATCGTTGATTTCGATGGTGGTGGTGGCATAGACATTGCCGTCTCGCAGGTCCTTAAGGGTGTTGTTTCCCGGATTGTATTCGCTGTCGTCAATGGCACTGGACGATTCCTCGCTGCTGGAGGATTCTTCGCTGCTGGAAGATTCTTCTTCGGAGGAACTTTCTGGTTTTTCGCTGCTAGAAGACTCCTCTTCGGAGGAACTTTCTATTTCTTCGCTGCTAGAAGACTCCTCTTCGGAGGAACTGGACTTTGGTTCTTCGCTGTTGGAGGAGAATTCCAATTCTTCGGGGAGGGTTGGGTCAGATGAACTGCCGCTGTCACCACCACAGGCCGTGATGAATGCGGCGGTAAGCACCGCAAGGGCAAAAGAAAGGCTCCACCACCATTTTTGCATAGGCTTCCCCTCGAAGCAAGTTTCCTTTTAGCCAATCTATAATTTTTTCTCCCAAAATCATACGTCTATACAAATGTTCACCAAGTCTGTCTCGGACCTGAGGGGCTGGTTGAACTTTTTTAAGAGCTTTTTGTAATAAAACCATAATTTTTGTTGCCAAAGTGGGTGAAAGTGGTATATTTGTACTGTGTTGTGTCAGAGTGTGGTGAAGGAATAAATGAATTTACCGTATTTCATAGGTAACGCCAAGACGGCGATCGACGGAAAGGGAAGGACTTCCTTCCCCAGGGAACTCCGTCGTCAGCTTTGGCCTACCGAAGGGACTGAGTTTGTGGTCGCTCGCGGCCCGGACCACACCCTCCGGTTGTACATGTTGCCAGAATACGTGAAGTTCATGGCCGAAATTGACGCGTTCAAAGATCGCCGTCAAGCCGATAAGTTCCGGAAACAGCTCGACGCCATCCCAGTAGAAATGGATGGCCAGAACCGCATCCTTATCCCCAAGAAATTGTTGGATTATGCGGATCTTACGACCGAAGTGGTTTACACTCCTGGTCGAGGACGGTCTCTGGAAATGTGGAAACCTGAACGATTCGATGCTCAGACCAGTATTGAAACTGATGAAGATTTGCAGTCGTTCAACGATCTCTACTATCAAATCGGTTCGACGGAGGGTCTAGATGAGAAACGCTGACCTTCGTCAATCCAAATTACAGACAAGTGAATTTTCTGCGGCTCTTGCCGGTGCTACCGATGGTGTGTTCTATCACGACCCGGTGATGCTTGCTGAATGCCTAGAAGGCCTGAATATCAAGCCCAATGGCACCTACGGCGATTGCACTCTGGGCGGTGGCGGACATTCTTACGCGATTGCAAACAAACTAAATGAAAACGGAACGCTTCATGCCTTTGACCGGGATGAAGAGGCGGTTGCCTTTGCCACGAAACGGCTTGCCGGTGTAAAGTGCAAGTTCGTTGTGCATCCTGTTCGTTTCGGTATGATAGGGTCCGAGATAGAAGCGGGAACTTTGGACGGTGTCCTTTATGATCTTGGAATCAGCAGCCACCAGGTGGACGATTCTGCCCGTGGCTTTACCTTTGTCGGGAACAACCCGCTGGACTTGCGCATGGACCGTCGCGAAGGTGTTTCTGCCCAGGAATGGCTTTTCAAGGTGAGCGCCGATGACCTGGCACAGGCCCTCCGCAAGAATGCAGACATGGATCGGGCCTTCAAGCTGGCCACTCGCATGGTGGAAATGGCTGCTGCGATTAAGGCTGATGGCCGCGAGATTTTGCCGGACGACGTGAAGGCTGTTGTAGAATCGGTGTTCCCCGACAAGCGTCGTGAGGTGAACGGGCTCTTGGCTCGTGTGTTCCAGGCTATCCGCATGGAAGTGAATGGCGAGCTGAAGGAAATCGAGGATAGCCTGCGCTCTGCCGTGGATTGCCTGAAGGTGGGTGGTCGCCTGGTGGTAATGAGTTACCACTCGGTAGAGGACCGCTGCGTGAAGGAGACTGCCGCCGAATTCGAGAAGGCCTGTATTTGCCCGGAGAACTTGCCGGTGTGCATGTGCGGTGGGAATCACCAGCGTTTGAGGAAGGTGAATCGGAAGCCGATTCTGCCCAGTGATGAGGAGATTGCAAGGAATAGCAGGGCTCGCTCTGCGAAGCTTAGGATTTACGAGAGGGTATGAGCGGTACTGAGAAATTCAAGGTAGAGGCAACCAACAGGTCGATTTTCATAATCGTCTTTTGCGTTGTGCTTTTGGGAGCGCTGCTCCTGATGCTACCGCTGTACCAGCAGAACCGCCTGAATAGCCTGTACGGACAGTCTCGCAAGTTGGAAACCCAGGTGACCTTCTTGCAGCGCGATGCCCTTTTGCTTGAACTGAAAATTAACCAGATGTCTTCGCTGGAGAATCTGTCCGACTTTGCTACGACTGCAGAACTCGGGCTGAACGAAGTGCCACAGAAGATTATGGTTCTGGAGGGTAAAGGTGAATAGATTCCCTCTTGAACCGCTTGGATTCCTGAAATGGATTGTGCTGTCCTTGGTGGTGGTGCTGACGCTCCAGACCTTCAACATTCAGGTGCTGAACCGCGATGTGTACCAGAAGCGTACTAAGAGCCTTGTAACCCGCTCCAAGAATATCTACGCCGAACGGGGCCAGATTATGGACCGTAACGGGGTGGTTTTGGCGGACAACTTCAGGGATACGGCCAACAAGGCTTTGGATTACAGCCGTGTCTTTTTGCAGGGAAAACTTGCCTCCCAGGTGATTGGAAAGCTTGACTTTAATGGCCATGGCGTTATGGGCGTAGAACGCGTCTTTGACGAACGCCTGAGTGGATACGAAGGCTTCCGCGTGAGCGTGCAAGACGCCCACCGTCGTGAAGTGTATTCTCGTTCCGAGAATGTGGCGGAGGCTATTCCGGGCAAAAACTTGGTGCTGACCATCGACAAGAATATGCAGGAGCTTGTGGAAAAGTCCCTGAAGGATGGCGTGGCGGCCTACAATGCCACTAGCGCCTCTGCGGTGGTGGTGGACCCCTATACGGGCGAAATTTTGGCCATGGCGAGCTACCCGACTTTCGATCCGAATTCTAAGACCCAGGGAATTGGACGTGTGGCGAAGAATGAGATTGTCTCTATGTCGTATGAACCGGGCTCTACCTTCAAGGTGATTACCGCTGCGGCGGCCCTGGAGAATAACGTGGTGGATCCGGCGAGGGTGTTCCCCAACGAGGGCAAGGTCTGGAGTTGGAATCCGAAATCAAAGCCGATTAAGGATTCTCACTCTTATGGCGATATGAACATGACGCAGGCAATGGTGCAGTCCTCCAACATCGTGTTTGCAAAGATCGCAAACGAGGTAGGGGCCGACAAGCTTTACCGTATGGCCCGTAACTTTGGCCTTGGCATGAAAACTTCGGAGAATTTCTACGGCGAAGAATCGGGCAAGCTTTATCAGCCCTACGAACTGACCCGTGACGACCGTACCCTGAAAACCATGGGTTATGGCCATGCCCTGCTGGTGACGCCTATGCAGATGGTGATGGTGTATTCCACTATCGCTAATGGCGGCAAGCTGATGGAGCCCATGATTGTGAAGGAATGGCGCGATGCCAATGGCGAAGTGGTGGAGAAGAACGAACCGGTAGAAGTGCGCCGCGTGATTTCGGAAATGACAGCCGCCAAGATTCGTGGCATGCTTGGCCATGTGGTGAACGACTCTGACGGTACGGCAAAGTATGTGCCGAGCAAGAAGATTCCCGACGTGCTCTTTGGCGGCAAGACAGGAACGGCTGAAAAGTTCAACCAGAAGACTGGCGAGTATGATAGCAAGCTCCAGGTAGCTTCTTTCATAGGGATGGTCCCTGTGGAGAATGCCCGCTATGTTTGCCTGGTGCTGGTTGACGACCCCAATGCCGACAAGGGTCATGGTCATGCCGGCGGTGTGACGGCCGGGCCTATTTTCCGCAAGATTATGGAAGGCATTTACTACCATCCGGAACTTTCCCCGCTGACCCACAAGCTGGCAAGAGTCCCTGCGACGAACAGTTGCGATGTGGACTTTATGGGAATGACTGCGGGAGCGGCAAAGAAACTGGCCCACGACAGGGGCTGCCCTGTGGTATTCAATGGCGAGGGTAGCCGCGTGGTTTCGCAGCGTAGCGATGTGTTGGATTCTTTTGGAATTGTGCTGAACCTGGGCGAGACTTCGGCGAGCAAGATGCCTAACCTGGTAGGGCTTTCGCTGAGAGAGGCCCTGGAGGTGATGGGAAGTATCCGCATGAATGTGGAATTTGAAGGCAAGGGCAGGGTGGCTTCCCAGTTCCCCAAAGCCGATACGGAAATTTCGAAGGGTGCCACCTGCAAGCTGACACTGAAGGAGAAAAGCTGATGATTTCTGAAGGATTGATGCAGAACCTCCAAGTGACTGGACTTTGCGACGATTCCCGCAGGGTGAAACCGGGGAACCTGTTCTTCTCCATGCCCACAGAAGGTGCAGAAGAATTTGCCCAGAAGGCTCTTGATGCGGGTGCCGTTGCTGTGGTGGCCGAAATGCCTGCTCCCGAAAAGCTTACGGCTAAGTGGATTCAGGTGATGGACGTGCGCAAGGCTCGCCTGGAAGCGGCGAAGATTTTCTACAAGGATCCCTTCGGTAAGCTTACTGCCCACGCGGTGACGGGAACCAACGGCAAGACCACTAGCGCCTTCTTGATGGATGCCATGCTCACTGCTGCAGGCCACAAGGTGGCCCTGCTCGGGACTATCAAGAACAAGATTGGTGACAAGTCTGTGCAGGCAACCCTCACGACGCCGGGGCTTTTGGATTTGTATGCCTTTGCCGCTTCTGCTGTGGAAGCGGGCTGTACCGACTTGGTGATGGAAGCGTCTTCCCATTCGCTCTATCAGGGACGTATGGCGGGAGTGCTTTACAGGAGTGCCCTGTTTAGCAACCTGACCCAGGACCACCTGGATTTCCACAAGACCATGGACGCCTACTTTGAGGCGAAAAAACTTTTGTTCACCCGCTACCTGGCTCAGGACGGGGTTGCTGTCATTAACGTAGATGATTCCTACGGAAAGAAACTATACGATTCCCTGACCGGGATTGAAGCGGGCCGCAAGGTGGCTGTCTCGCGTCTCGGAATCGTTAGCGCTAATGTAAAGCCCGAAGGAGCGGTGGAGAATACCGAAGATGGCTTGAAGATGCTGCTGCCCGCTATCAGCGGTGAACGTTTCGAGACTCCGCTTTGCGGGGACTTCAATGTGGATAACGTGATGCTGGTGCTTTCTTGGGCAAAAGCAGTCGGTGTGCCAGAAACGGCTATGCGCAAAGCTTTGGCCGACATCCGCGTGCCCGGGCGCTTTGAGAAGGTCTGGAACAAGAACGGTCGCCACGTGATTGTGGACTACGCCCACACTCCCGACGCGTTAGAGCGCGTGCTCTCTACCGCCCGCAGCCTCTGCCGGGGCAAACTTTCTTGCGTGTTCGGCTGCGGTGGCGACCGAGACAAGACCAAACGTCCCATTATGGGAGGCATTGCAGAAAGGCTTTCGGACAAGGCATGGCTCACGTCGGACAATCCCCGTACCGAAAACCCCACGGACATTATCAACGATGTGCGGGCAGGCATGAAGACGGACAAGTTCTCTGTGGTGGAGAACCGTGAAGAAGCGATCTACAAGGCTTGTGCAGAACTTAAGGATGGCGACTGGCTCGTGATTGCGGGCAAGGGCCATGAAGACTACCAGATTATCGGCAAGACGAAACATCATTTTGACGATAGAGAAATTGCAGTGAAGGCTATGGAAAAATGCTGAAGTTGGATTTGACAATAGGCGAAATGCTGAAGATGCTGGAAACGGAGGCCGTGGGCGTTGCACCCAAGGTTCTGAAGCGTAAAGTGAATCTCAGCATGGATTCGAGAGAAAAGGCCAAGGGTGTTGTCTTTTGGCCTATCAAGGGTGTCCGTTTTGATGCCCACAAGTTTGTAAACCAGATGGAAAAGGAAGGGGCGCTCATGAGCGTTGTAAACCAGAAAGCCGTGGAAGAATACTCCACCCAGAATGAAACTTTCAAGGCCTACGCACCTGTAGAGGACACTACAAAGGCTCTTCTCAAGCTGGCAAAGGAATACCAGCGCCGCTTTAAGGTGAAGAAGGTGGCCATTACCGGCAGTAACGGCAAGACCACCACCAAGGAGATGGTGAAGGCTGTGCTTTCTTCCAAGTTTGTGACCCATGCTACCGCCGGGAACTTCAACAACCATATTGGCGTGCCCATGACCCTTTTCCAGCTGAAGCACAAGCATGAGGCCGCCGTGGTGGAGATGGGCACCAGTGGTCCCGATGAAATCCGCCCCCTTTCTCTGGCAGCAGAGCCCGACGTGGCTGTGATTACCAACATCGGAGCTTCTCACCTGGAACGCCTGGGTGACTTGGATGGTGTTTTCCGTGAAAAGATCACTATTACTGCGGGCCTCAAGAAGAACGGCACTCTCATTGTGAACGCCGATGACGCCCATCTTTGCAAGGTCAAGAATACCAAGAATTACAAGGTGGTGACCTTTGGGCTTCGTCGTGGTGTGGTGAAACCGGAAAGACTTTCCTGGAACGAGGATGGTTGTGCCGATTTTTATGTGGGTCGTACCCATTTCCAGCTGAATGTACCCGGAACCCATAACCTGTATAATTCTCTTGCGGCTATTGCCGTGGGTGAGGCTTTCCGTGTTCCCAAGGCAGAAATTGCCAAGGCTCTCAAGAATTTCCGTGCCACCAACATGCGTATGGAAATCAAGAAGGGCAACGGATTCAAAATTGTGTCGGACTGCTACAATGCCAACCCGTCTTCTACCCGCATGGCCCTCCAGACCATCGGCAACATGAACGTGGAAGGTTGCCGCATTGCCGTGCTTGGCGACATGCTGGAACTGGGCAAGGAATCCAAGGAACTGCACCGGAGCATCGGAGCGATGGTTCCCGAGATGAACTTTGACCTTCTGGTGACTGTAGGCGAACAGGCCAAGAATTATGTGAAGGGTGCCGAAGAAAAGGGCATGAAGAACGCCATGCATTTCGACTCCGTGCAAGAAGTGATTGAATTCTTGACGGATGTAGTGAGCAAGGGCGACGTGCTCTTGGTCAAGGGCTCCCGTGGAATGAAGATGGAACAGGTGGTGGATGCTCTGCTGAAACTCACGACGGTGTCCAAGGCTTAAGAGGCTTCGAGGAAACACGATTAGATGAATACCTTGCAGAACATAGGCGTAAACAAGTGGCTGTTGCTTGCATCGCTGCTGTTGATATGCTTCGGCATAGCCGTAGTCTATACGGCGTCTACGCCCCATGCACTGCAAAAGGGACTTTCTCCGGAGTTCTATCTGAAGGCTCACCTGTGGAAGGTCCTTGCCGCCTTGGTCATTATGTTTGTGGTCTCTAGGATTGATTACAGCGTCTGGATGAAGGGCTCCCGTGTGGTGTTTATCATTGGGGCAGTCCTTACGGTGGCGGCTATTGTTGCCGGCGGTAGCGTCAAGGGCGCAAACCGCTGGATTTGGGGTATTCAGCCTTCTGAAATTTTGAAGCTGGGACTGATTTCTTGGGTTTGCGCCAAGCTTGCGGTTGCGGGTACAGACATCAAGACTCTAAAGTGCAGCCTGATTCAGCCGGCAGTGCCCTTCGGGATTTCGGCAATATTACTTGCCTTGCAGCCGAACTTTTCTATGCTGCTCTTGTTCGCGGGCATTACCCTTGCGGTTCTCTTTGTGGCGGGAGTTCGCTTTAAGTATATCGCCATTTCCCTTTCGGCCTGCATTCCGGTGGGCTTGATTGTGCTTTTGATCAAGTCCCATACCTCCAAACGCTTGATGGCGTTCTTCAATCCGGCGGAAAACCAGAATTCCGCCTACCAGGGTGAACATGCTCTTGAAGCTCTGGGTAACGGAGGCTTTTTCGGTACGGGATTCGGTATGGGCGTACAGAAACTTGGTTACCTGCCCGAGGCTCACAAAGATGTGGTGTATGCGGTGATTGGCGAGGAGTTCGGCTTTGTGGGTACCTTTGCCATCTTGTTGCTTTTTGGCATGTTGTTCTATCAGGGCTTTGAAATTGCGAGGAATTCCTCTAGTCGTTTCGGAAAGTACATGGCGGTGGCCTTGACGATTTCGCTGTTTCTGAATTTCTTGATTCATGTTTGCGTGAGTACGGGGCTTTTCCCCACTACGGGGCAGCCCCTGCCGTTCTTAAGCTTTGGCGGTACCAACCTGATATTCTCGGCGCTGTTCATCGGAATTCTTTTGAACATCTCGAAGCCGGGAACGGGCAAGAAGATTTGGGAACCCTATATGAAAAACGGGGACAAGACGGATAACCGACCCCTTACGGAGTCTGAAATTTCAAGGAGTGGACGATGAAGAAGTTCCTTTTTGTATGCGGTGGAACCGGTGGACATATTTTCCCGGCAGTGGCCATTGCCGAGAGCCTCAAGAAGATGGGAGTCCAGGACATTACCTTTGCTGGCCGTAAGGATTCTATGGAAGAACGCCTGGTGGCGGGTAACTGGCCCTACGAATACATTACCGCAGAACCTCTCCATCGAGGCCCCTTCCTTAAGAACTTGGCTTTGCCCTATAAGCTGATCAAGTCTTTGGCCCACGCGAAGAAGATTGTCCGCAAGGTGAACCCCGATGTGGTGGTGGCTACCGGCGGTTACGTTTCGCTGCCTATCGTTCTTGCCGCAGGCAGCATGGGAATTCCCGTGTACCTGCAGGAACAGAATGCGGTGGCTGGCATTGCCAACAAGATGGGCGCCCGCTATGCAAAGACTGTGTTTGTGACGTCCGAAGATGCTGCAAAATTTTTCCCTGCCGGAAAGACCATGATTTTTGGCAACCCGGTTCGTGAATTGCCTGCCGAAGACAGCCTGGAACGCCCGCTGGAATTCCGGGTCGGCAAGAAGGCCGTGTTTATCGTGGGTGGCTCCCAGGGAGCAGTTGGCATCAACAACAAGATCGAAGAGAGCATCTCCAGGATCGTGAACGACGAGAATGTTTCTGTGGTCTGGCAGGTGGGTGTCAAGAATGTAGATGCCATTAACGGTCGTCTGGGAATTCTGCCCAACGTGTCGGTAAAGGGATTCTTGAACGGAATCTATGCCTACATGAAGCATGCGGACTTGATTATTAGCCGCGCAGGGGCTTCGGCTCTGGCCGAGATTCTTGCCTTCGGCAAGCCTTCCATTCTGCTCCCGTTCCCCCATGCTACGGCAAACCATCAGGAACATAACGCCCGCGCCGTTGAAAAGGCCGGTGCCGCCCTGGTGGAACTGGATAGTGACGAGAACCATTTGTGGGACAAGGTGGAGTCCCTGCTGTACGATAGCGAGAAGCTTTCCAAGATGGCTGCTGCCGCGAAAAAGCTTGGAATGCCCGATGCTGCGGACAAGATTGCCAAGGTGATTTTGGAAAAGGAAAGTGCATAATGCAGATTAATGATTGTAAACGTGTCCGTCGCTTGCATATGGTGGGTATCGGTGGTGCCGGTATGTCTGGTATCGCAGAAGTCCTGCACGAGAACGGCTTTGTGGTGACTGGCTCCGACATGGGCGAGGGCTCTGTCATTGATTACCTGAAGCATTTGGGAATCCGTGTGGATAGCAAGCACGAGGCCAAAAATGTGGAAAACGCCGACCTGGTGGTTTATTCTTCTGCCATTCCTTACGACAATCCCGAACTTGTAGAGGCTCGCGCCCGCCGCATTCCCGTGATTCGCCGTGCCGAAATGCTCGGTGAACTGATGCGCATGAAGTACACCCTGGCCATTGCCGGAACCCACGGCAAGACCACTACGACTTCTATTGTTGGCGAAATCTGGGAAGAGGCCGGCCTTGACCCCACTATCATTGTGGGTGGTGTGGTAAAAGGCAAGGGCAGCGGTGCCAAGGTGGGTAAGGGCGACTACCTCATTGCCGAAAGTGATGAGTTTGACCGTAGTTTCCTTTCCATGATGCCCAGCTCCGCCATCGTAACCAATATCGATGCCGATCATCTGGATACCTACGAGAACATAGACGAAATCAAAGAAGCCTTTGTCCAGTTTGTGAACAAGATTCCTTTCTATGGTCAGGCTATCCTCTGCATTGACGACCCCAACGTACAGCAGATTTATTCTAAGGTGCGTAAGCCGGTGATTACCTACGGGTTCTCCCGCCAGGCCAAGTACCACATTGACAACCTGCGTTTCGAGAAGGGCTACCCCCATTTTGAGATTTTCAACGATGGCGTAAGCCTTGGGGAATTCCAGTTGCAGATTCCTGGTCGCCACAATGTGCTGAACGCTACTGCCGCCGTGGCCCTTGCCATGGAAGAGGGCATTGATGTAGAAGTGGCACGGCGAGCCGTTGCCGCATTCGAAGGGGTCCAGCGTCGTTTTGAACTGATCGGCGAGAAGAATGACATTCTGGTGTTCGACGATTACGCTCACCATCCGACGGAAGCGACTGCTACTCTGCAGGGCTTCAGGGATGCTTTCCCGGAACGTCGCGTGATTGTGGCTTTCCAGCCGCACTTGTTCTCCCGTACCAGGGACCAGCACGATGCCTTTGGAAGTGCCTTTGCCAACTGCGATGTGCTGCTGTGTACCGATATTTACCCGGCCCGCGAACGCCCCATCGAAGGTGTGACCGGAGCCTTGGTTTCTGACAGCGCACTTGCCTTTGGTCACCGTAACGCCCGCTTTGTGGGCGACCAGCAGAATTTGCTGCCCATTTTGAAAGAGGAACTCCGCCCGGGTGATGTGGTGGTGCTGATGGGGGCTGGCAACATCTGGAAACTGGGTCAGAAGATTTTGGAGGAATGCATTTGAGTCCTAAAACCACATTCCTTGGACGCCGTATAGGCTACAACGAGGAAAAGCGCAAGCGTACTCGTGCCATGAAGATCAAGAATGGCGCGAAGAAGAGCTTGGGCTGGTTTAAGCGTCGTGGCTGGATTATCGGTCTTGTGCTGATAATTCTCGCTACTGCCGCGTGGACGAACCGTTTCTACCTGCAACGTTTCAATCCCATGGAACTTCGGCACCTTCAGTACATTGATATTGAAGGGAACCGCATGCTCACCTGGGAAGATGTGGTGCAGAATGCCCAGGTGGAACCGGGAATGCTGTTGTCCGAGGTTTTCGAGGATTCTGTGGAGAAAAACTTGATGCAGCTTCCCCTGATTCACAAGGTGACTGTGGAAAAACATTTCCCCTCGTCTCTTACCATCAAGGTACAAGAATCTTCTCCGGTGGTGGCTTATTTCCAGGGTGGACATGCCATGGTGTATTCTGAACGTGGGCTTCCCCTGCCTATGTCCACATCTACGGCATTTCACCTGCCTGTGGTGGATTCCTTGGCCTTTGAAAGGATTGCGGATGTGGCGTCTCACTTGCAGGGGCTCAAGCAGGAGAATGCCGAACTTTATGGTCTTGTATCTCAGGTATCCTGGAGCGAAGAGCACCAGGCGTACGAAGTGTTCTTTAGCGACGTGGGTTACAAGGTCCTTTTCCCTGAAAGGGAATGGGACAAGAATCTATGGACCTTATATGAATCGGTCAAGCGTGGGTTCCCGCAGAACATGAACTGTGCCGGCGAAGTGGACTTGCGTTTCTCGGGTTTCTTGTATGTAAGGAATTTTGACAAGAGGTGTGTCAATGGATGACAACAACAATGAATTGAGAAAAGAGGATCTGGTATTCGGTCTAGATATCGGATCTTCCAAGATTAACCTGTTTGCGGGGGCCATGAACCCCGACAACACGGTAAAGATTCTTTGCTGCGGAGCTTTGCCCCTGAAGCGTCCCGATGAGCTGGACGATGTGGTGGAAACCCTGCAGAACGTCATTAGGCAGCTGGAACCGTTCATCGATTTCGATGTACGCGATGTCTACGTGGGCATTGCCGGTAATCATGTGTCCTCCGTCAATTACAAGGGCCTGATTACACTATCTACGGGAGAAGTTCGCGAAGTAGACATGGAACGTGTCAAGAACTTGGCAAGTACCATTCCCGAAACCGCAGGTCAGATTCTTCATGTGTTCCCCGGAGAATACACCCTGGATGAACAGGGTGGAATCCGCAACCCCAAGGGGCTTAACGGTCGCAGGTTAGGGGTAGATGTTCAGGTGGTCACCTCGCCCTCGAACGTCATCCTGAACCTGGACAAGAGCGTTACCCGTGCGGGCCTCCATGTAGAAGAACTTGTGCTGGAACCTTTGGCTGCCGCCTCTGCAGTTTTGACCGACGATGAACGTGAATTGGGCGTGGCCCTTATCGATATCGGAGCCGGTTCCGCTGACATTGCCGTATTCGTTGGAGAATCGGTGCGCTACACCACGTCGTTAGACTATGCGGGTAATAGCATTACCAGTGACATCAGCAAGTGCCTAAAAGTGCCTATTTCCCTTGCGAAGGCCGAAGACATCAAGAAGCGTTATGGAACTTGCCGCATGAGCAACCTGATTGAAGACGAAACCTTCCCGGTGCCTAGCGTAGGCGATAGGGGAGATGTCCAGTGCTCTCGCAAGTTGCTCGCTCAGGTAATAACCGCACGCGTGTATGAAATTTTCAAGAGACTTAAGGAAGATCTGGAAAAACAGCATATGGATGGCCTGCTGAATGGCGGTATCGTACTTACGGGTGGCTGCTGCGCCCTGGAAGGTATTGATGCCGTGGCCGAAAAGGTGTTTGGTAAGTCTGTCCGCATAGGCCACCCCCGTGACGTGGCCGGCGTACAGAGTTACTCCAACCCGTCTTATGCTACAGGAATAGGACTTTTGTTGTATGCCGCCAAGCAGCGCCGTAAGGAAAAACGCCGCGAAACGGGCAAGCAGATTTCGGTATCCATGAAAAAGAGCCTTCAATGGTTCAGGGATTTCGTTAAAACGTATTTCTAAAATAAAAACAAACACTCACAACAGGGAGACAAACTATGAGTGAATTCGACATGAACCCAACCTCACACATCCTGATGGATGATTCAACCCTCAACACCGCGAAGGTCAAGGTCTTTGGCGTAGGCGGAGCCGGTGGCAACACCGTGAACCGCATGGTCGGCATGAACATTGATGGTGTGGAATACTACGCCGTCAATACCGATGCTATGGCCCTTGACAGAAGTCAGGCTGACCACAAGATTGCCATCGGTCAGAAGGCAACGAAGAGTCTCGGCGCGGGTGCCAAGCCCGAAATTGGCCGCAAGGCAGCCGAAGAAAACGTGGAAGACCTGAAGGAAGCCATGAAGGGTGCCGACATGATCTTTATCACCGCTGGTATGGGCGGTGGTACGGGTACGGGTGCCGCTCCGGTGATAGGTGCCGTTGCCCGTGAACTGGGTATTCTCACCGTTGCCGTGGTGACCAAGCCCTTCCGTCACGAAGGTCCTGTCCGTTCCAGGAACGCCGAAAAGGGTATCAAGACTCTGCGTGAAAACGTGGACACCATGATCGTGGTGGACAACAAGAAACTCATGAAGGTCGTGGAAGAGACCGATAAGAAGATGACCTTGGATGGCGCCTTCAAGCTTACCGACGAGATCCTCGGCAATGCCGTCCGTAGCATCTGCGGTATCATGTTCAACCATGGCCTTATCCATGTGGACTTTGCCGACGTGAAGACAGTGATGTCCAATGGCGGCTCCGCCCTGATGGGCACCGGTATTGCCGAAGGTGAAGGCCGCGGCATTAAGGCTGTGGATATGGCCCTTGCTTCTCCGCTCCTGGAAGACGTGAACGTGGAAGGTGCTACCGGCGTGCTGATCAACGTTTCTCATGGTGAAAATTTCACCATGCTGGAAAACAACGAGGCCCTGGAACACATTTACGACGCCGTGGGCGAGTTGGGCGACCCGAACATCATCATCGGTGACATTTTGCTTCCGGAACTGGGCGACAAAGTCTGCATTACCGTGATCGCTACTGGTTGCGGCGGAACGGCTGGTTCTTCTGATGTGAAGCCCATGTTTGCAAGCACTTCCGATGTGCCTGCTGCAACCCAGTCTATGGATGTGGTCAACTCCATCGGCGCTCCCAGCAACTACCAGCAGGCTACCCAGCCTGTGGCTGCCACGCCGCGTCCGACGGCTACCAACTTTGTGGCCCTCTCTCAGCAGAATACGGTTGCCATGCCTGCTGCAGACTCCCTGACGGTTCCTATGGGCGCTGTTCCGCAGGTTCCTGAAGTTCAGGCTCCGGTCATGGACTTTGCCTCTGCGCAGTTCAATGCCCAGGCTCCGGCCTACGAGGAAAAGATGGTGCCCCAGGGTATTGCTACGGCTACTCTCCCTGAAACGGAAGAAATGCCCGGCATTGCCGACATGGACCAGCTTTCTAACGGCGACTATGGTACTCCGGCTTATACCCGTCAGACCATGGCTGAAATGTCTGCCCGCGAGGTGGAAGAATCCTCTAATGCAAATTCTGCCGACAATTCCTCGAAGGCAAGTGGTGTGGACTACGATGTCCCCGCCTTCCTCCGCAACGGATTCAAGCTGGATTTTTAGTCCTTAATTAATCACACACACCGGATACGCGAATGCGTATCCTCCACAACACGAGGGATCACCTGGGTCTCCCTGCCTGGGTGATCCCTTCTTGTATTGTGGACGTAAGTCCACAATGCAAGAAGTATTATAAGACCGCTCAGACCCACTCCTTTTATTGTCATCCCCGCGCAGGCGGGGTTCCCCTTTTTACTATTTTACATGACATGAGGTCCTGTATTTACGCCCTCGCTTTTGGTGTGCCGTTTTTAGCCACCATGGGTTTTGCTGACTCGGTATCCCCGCAGTCGGGTTCTACAGGCTATTTCCAAATAGGTACGGATTTCGACATCGGCCTCAATGGCGGCCCTACCGATCCGGAATTTGCTGTGGACACGGCGGATTGGTACGGCAAAAATTGGCGGGGCCTTCGCATTCCTCTGGAAAACGCCCGCAGCTACGAAGAATCGGCTCATCCCTTCTTTACGCTTAGCTTCCGGGCGGGCTACAAAGATTTCCAGGTGCTTTTGGAAGCGCCCCTTCGCAAGGATATGGAAGCCTGGTATCAGGACGACTGGAAAACCAACTTTACCTACAAGCCTAGCGAACTGGACATCAACGTCCCTAACAACGCCTACGCCAAGTGGAACAATGGCGTGGGTTACGTGCAGTTCGGACGTTTCAGCCCCGATGATCTGAAAGTTTCCAAGAACGACATCTTGATTGGCGGTGCTCCTTACCACGACGGTATTCTCTGGAAATTCGAACCGGGCATCTTCCGTTATGACTTTATGCTCAGCTCCTTGAACCCCTGGCTCTATGGCGACGTCATTGACCATTCCACGGGTTGCCCGCCGGAAGGAACCGAGGCCTATGACCAGAAATGCACAAATCCAGGCCGTCAGGTATCAAACCAGCGGAACCGCACTTACACCGACAACGTGAAGAACATGGTGTTCCACCGTTTTGGCGTAGAGACCAGCAAGTTCTGGGTTTACGTGGTGGAGCAGAGCATGGTGGGTGGCAAGGCCCTGGAATTCCGTTCCATTAGCCCCTTCATCTATTGGCACGATAATTACGCCACAGGTTATACCTCTGCCATGACGTCCTTTGAACTGGGCTACAAGACTTCCAATGGGGCCAAGTTCTACGGACAGATCAACATGGAAGACATCAATAGCCCTGTAGGCGAAGACGACGACAAGGGTACCAACCGCTCTATCTTGAACTACATGGCTGGTTATTTCCATCAGGTCAAGACCAACCGTTTTGGTGAATACTCCTGGCGTTTGGAGGTGGTCCGCACCGATCCTGCGGCGAACAACAGCAGGCTTCCGCTCCTAAAGTACACCAGCCGTCGCAACTACCGCAGCAACTACCGCGAGCAGGGTGATGCCAATTATGCTGACGCCTACTTCGTGGATTATCCCATCGGTTACCGCCGTGGTGCGGACGCTCTTGACCTGTGGCTGGAATTGGGCTGGACCTATGGTGCCCATTCTCTCGCGATTACGGCGGCCTGGCTCCGTCAGGGCGACAAGGAGCTATTCACCGATTACGACATCGCCTTGGATGTGGAAGGTGCCACCTCTGGCGTAGAAGAGGCCCAGTACGTGCTGGACATTCAATACCAGCTCAAGTTCAACCAGTGGCTGCACTTCTACTTGGGTGGTGGTGGCCGCAAGTACGAAAACCTGGCCCACATAGCGCACAAGAACGGCATGGACGGCTGGATCCGTTCGGGAATTCAGCTCCAGTTCAATCCTGTAGATATGAAATTCTAAACCTTACCGCACCACTAGGGCGGCAAGAGCCAGTTCTTGGCTGATGCGGGTGGAGCACTTTCCACTCTTGATTTCAAAGTCCAGGTCGGCGAGCCTGCGGATGACGCGGCAGAGTAGGGGCTTTCCCCAACGGCGGGCGCATTCGGGAGCCTTTCCCTTCACGTTGAAAATGAAGTCGTTCTTGCCCAGTTCGGCAGCGGCATCTTTCGGGGTCATGCCTTTCGCGAGCAGGGAGGAAAAGTTCATCAGGTCCACGGCGTAGTAGTAGAGCGATGCCACAATCTGTACCGCCTGAACGCCGTTGTTCAGCATCTCGTTCAGTTTTTTGGCGTAGGTCTTGGCGTCCCGCATGCCAAAGTAGTCGTTAATCTCATAGGCCACGATTTTCCGCTGGGGGACCACCATGGTCTTTACCAGGTCCAGCGTAATCTTTGGGCAGTCGGGTGAGAAGAGCAGAATCTTGTCCACCTCTTCGCAGACTAGCTTGGTGTCGGTGCCGAGGGCTTCGGCCAGATACTGGCAGGCGTCCTTGTCGATAGCCTTCTTGAAATGGGAAGGGATGACCGAGGCAATCCAGTCGGCCATCTTGTAGGACTTTGGCTCGTCGTATTCCTTCTCGATTTCACCCGCTTTTTTCAGGGCCTTGAAAAGCTCCGTATTGGCGGCGAGAGTCTCGAAGTCCAGTAGCAGCTTGCACTGGGGGCCATGGCTAAGCCATTTAGCAAGAGACTTGGTGTCATCGGCCTTGAGGGCTTCGGCCTTGCGTACCACTACAGCCTGTTCCGGACTGAACATGGACACGGAATCGCAGGCGCTGATCACAGCTTCGGCGATGGAGGGAATGTTGGTGTCCGTGGCGTACAAGATCTGCTTGGAAAGAGGGTCGTCTTTCCGCTCGCCCAGGGCATCGGCGATGAACTTCTCGATGCGGATGTCCTTGGAGAACTGGTCCTTGCCTATCAGGGCGACAATCATTCTTGCCTTTTCCCGAAAGCCTTACTTGAAGTCGATGATTTCGAAGGTGTTCACGCCCTTGGGGGTGGTCACTTCTACCGTATCGCCACGCTTTTTACCCATGAGGGCAGAACCGATGGGGCTCTTGAAGCTGATTTTCCCGTTGAGGGCATCTACGCTTTCGGGGGAAACCAACTGGTACACTACGTCGCGCTTGGTTTTGAGGTTCTTGACGGTGACGGTGGCGCCGAAACGGATGTTATCAGAAGAAGAGTCGAAGGCTACCACTTCGGCACGGGCCAGCTGGTCTTGCAGCTTGGGCAACTCCACGTTGTCGATGGCGGCGAGCCTTTCCTTGGCGGCATGGTATTCCGCATTTTCGCTTAAATCGCCCTGTGCGCGGGCGTCAACCAATTCTTGCAGGACGCGGGGGCGTTCTACATTTTTTAAATTATTGAGGTCCTTAACGAGCTGGTCGTAGGCTTCCTGTGTAAACGGGATTTTCTTTTCCATGCTCTACAAGGTAAAAATTTTAACGGCGTTTTGTGGAGCTCAAGGCTCCAAAGGACGCTTTTTGCAGGAGTCGATATGTACAATCTGTTGGAAAATGGCGGTGTGTGTTCCCCCAAGGGCTTCACGGCATCTGGAATCTGTGCAGGCATCAAGGCTAGCGGCAATGCTGACATGGCACTTCTCAAGAGCGAGAAGGCTGCCCGTTGCTTTGCGGTGTTTACCACCAATAAGGTGAAGGCCGCCCCGGTGCTCTATGACAAGGCTGCTCTGGAACATGCCCATTTTGCAACGGCCGTGGTGGTGAATAGCGGTAACGCCAACGCCTGCACCGGTGAACAGGGCTACAAGGACGCCGAACGCATGGCTACCCTTACCGAAGAAGCCCTGAACCTTACGCCCAAGAGCGTGCTGGTCTGCAGCACTGGCGTGATCGGCCACCTGATGCCCATGGACAAGATCGAGGCCGGTATCCCGAAGCTGGTAGAAAAGCTCCATGCTGACGCCTCCGAAGAATTTGGTCGTGCTATCCTCACCACTGACTTGGCTCTCAAGAGTCACGCTGTTGAAATCCACACCGAGAAAGGCGTGGTGACTATCGGTGGTGCATGCAAGGGCTCGGGCATGATCCACCCCAATATGGCTACCATGCTGGCTTTCATTACCACAGACATTGCGCTCCCCATCGACTTCTTTGCAGAATTCCGCGCCGACATTGCGGATTCCTTCAACGCCATTACCGTGGACGGCGACACCAGCACCAACGATACCTGCATCTTGCTTGCCAACGGCATGAGCGGGCTCCGTTATGAAGACCTGAGCTTGAGCGAACAGGGTGAGTTCCGTGCGGCCCTGATGCTCATTATGCAGAGCCTTGCAAAAGACATCGTGCGTGATGGCGAAGGCGCTACCAAGCTTATCGAACTGCGCATCGAGAAGGCCGAAAGTCACGAAGAAGCTCTCCGCATGGCACGTTTCATCGGCACCAGTAACCTGGCCAAGTGCGCCATGTTCGGTGAAGACCCCAACTGGGGACGTATCCTCAGCAGCGCTGGTTCTAGCGGCTGCAACATGGTGGCCGAACACACCGACCTGTTCTTCGGCGACGTAAAGGTTCTGGAAGGCGGCCGCCCGTTGCCTCTGGACGAAGCCCAGACAGCAGCCCTGCATGCGGTTGTCCGTCAGCGTGAATACAAAGTGACTCTGGTACTGAACATCGGTCAGGCTTCTGCCAGCGCCTTCACCTGCGACCTGAGCTACGGCTACGTAAAGATCAACGCCGAGTACACGACTTAATAATTCACCGCAAGGTGCCCACGCAAATAAACCGCTAATTAAAAGTCTCGACTTGGATGAAGGGGGTTATTTGCATATGGGTAAAACTTTATTAATCGCATACGCTTGCGTATGCGCGAGGCAAGCTATGCTTGCCGAAGTTATTTTCGTCAGCGGTGTCGGGAGAGTCTTAGGGAGGGCGTGAGCCCTCCCTAGTTGTTTAATCCTTCAAGCACCTTAAACTAGCGCCGTATTCGGGATTGAACTTCTCGAAGGTGACGTTGTCCTTGTTGTGATGGAATACCACCACTTCGCCCTCTGCAGTCCAGAAGTAGGCCTTCTTTCCGGCGGTGTCAAACTTACGTTCTTTCAGCGGCACGTCGCTCTTGGCGAAATGTCCGCCGCCGGCCTTTACGCCGAACCCTAGCTCGTCTTTACCGTTGCCGTAGTTGTTGGTTCCCTCTGTAATGGGATCCCAGCCGAATCCTGCCTTCAGGGCCAGCGCAGGCTTTTTGCCGGCGGCGGCGATCAGCTTCTGCCATTCTTCCTTGGTGGGCATATGGAATCCGTCCATGCAGGCGTTCTTGGCGTTCTCGAAGTCGTAGAGGCGGCCCCAGTTGTTGCATTGCATGCACAGGGAGCCTGCGGCCGTAGCGAAGTTCATGTTTTCTGCTGTCCAGAGTTGGTCGCCAATGCGAACCCATTCGTAGGCGTATCCGTCGCGGGGGTCCTTGTAGCTTCCGTGGGTGGCGGGGTCACCGCTTTCATCGAACACTTCACCAAATTCCACTTGCTTGTTCTTTTGGTACAGAGCCTTGGATGCGAGCTTGCCGTTCTTGTGGTAGCGAAGGACTGCGCCCTCAATGTAACCGTCCACGTAGGGAATTTCCGATTTTACAGTGCCGTCCTCGAAATACTCCTTGGTGGTACCTTCGCGACGGTCTTCCTTGTACGGGGTTTCGCGCTTCAGGGTGCCGTTCTCGTAGTATTCCTTTTCTAGTCCCTCACGCTTGTCGTTTACGTAGGTGGTCTCGAATTGCACGTTTCCGTTGGGGTATTTTTCAACCCGCACGTCTTCGCAGCCTGCGGCTAGGAATGCTGCAGAAGCTACGAGGCTTGCGACAAATGCTCTTTTACCGTATTTGTTTAGTTTGGCCATAGCAACCCATTGTTACAGATAAATTAAAACTCGATCTTTCCGGCGGTGGCGAGAATGCCGATAATGTAGAGCATTCCGTCGTAGTAGCGCCAGAAACGGAAAGGCACTGACAGGTTCGCCAGGTCACGCACGAACCCGTGTACCAGCGGACTCTCGGCTGGGAGAACCTGGGTGGCAGCGGCATTCATGGCGATCACTCCCGGAGTGGCCTCGCGCCCTTGTCTCGGGAAGGGGCTTCCGTCTACGGAGTAGTCCGCCAGGTAGGGGCGCTTGCTTTCGAAATAGTTCAGCAGCCTCTCGCAGATTTCCTTTTCCCGTTCGTCACCACGGAACAGGGTGTAGTCCAGGCTCAAGTTCAGGGCCACTCGCCAGGCGTCTCCGCTGAAGCAGTTGCTCTCGGGGAACCAGGGCATGGATTTGGGTGTGCCATCGAATTCCGAGTAGTCGGCGCAGAGGCCAGTTTCTGGGTGGGCTGCCTTTGTCAGGTATTCAATGCTGCGCTTGGCGATCTCGTTCCATTCGTTATCGCCAGTGGCTTCCGCGAACATGCGGTAGAAGGCCACGGTGTGGTAACTGGGGTCGGTGAAGTCGTTGCCCAGCACGGGGGAGAACCTAACGATTCCCATCTTGGGGTCGATGATGGGGCCAACCAGCTCGTTGGTCTGCTTGTGCCGCATCATGTTGATGAGCTCTACTGCGGCTTCCTTGTAGTCGTCTCGGCCAAACCGCTTGGCTGCAATCAGCAGCGCCGCTGCGATGTACTCCTCGCCGTCGGGGGCAGACCCCGGATCCATCATAGAAAAATCGGTGGTGGAGACCTGCCAGGAATAGAAGCCCTGGTGCGGCCCTTCGGCGTTGTACAGGTAGCGCTTGGTAAAACGCCAGAGCTTGTCGAACAGTTCCGGGTGGTCGGTGAGGGCGGTGACGAACATGCCGTAGCTCATGCCCTCGGAGCGGATGTCGTCGTGTCCGATGTCCACGATGTAGGCCATGTTGTCGGAGGCTTCAAAGCAGATGCGCTCGTCGATGGGGTCGCCCTCGAAAAGCTTGCTGTAGGCGTTCTGCAAAAGCTGGTCTGCGAAGTTGGGGCCGTAGCCCGCTTCCACGAACATATCACGCGGTTTGAATCGTTCCATAAAAAACTCCGGTATTTACCCAGAAAGGTAATAAAAGGTGTATTAATTCGGAGTTCGGAATTCGGAATTCGGATTTTTTTTGAGTGCTCTAAAATCATAATTCCGAAATTCGAATCGAAAAGGGGGAGGCCTCCCCCTCGGCCGAGCTGTATCTCGGCCTACCCCCTCACCTAGGTGGCAAATCCCCCTAACACCCCTGAAAATGCCCAAAATGGGCGTTTTAAAAAAAGTAAGCAAAAAAAATACTTTATTTTGTTTGTGTGTTTTTTTACATTCAGTGTCGTAAACTGGGTGGTTTATGGAAATGCTTGCTGTAGCAAAGGGAAAGATTCCATGCGTCTAGAGAAGTTGATTAATGGGTTGCTCGTCTTTTTAAGTGCTTTTGCACTGTTTCTCATTGCCTGCGGAGATTCTGCGACCGCGCCGGCTGGTGAAAAGAATGCGGATGGAAATGTTGCCGACTTCGGTCCCGTTGACAACTTGCCTAGCTGCACCGAAAATTGCGAAGGGAACTCCGCTACCCAGTCGTTTTCGTCCAGTGAAATGCCGGCATCCGGCAGCTCTGTAAAGTCGAGTAGCAGTTTCGCGAAGTCCTCATCAAGCAATTCTGCAAAATCTAGCAGCAGTTTTGTGAAGTTCTCTTCAGGTTCCGTTGTTAACTCAAGCAACAGTTTTGTAAAATTCTCTTCAAGCTCCGTTGCCAAGTCAAGCGGCAGTTCCGTGAAATCGTCTTCGTCGAAAGGCTTGTCAGCCAGTTCAAGTGTCATTGTATATGGTACCCTGAAGGATTCCCGCGACGGTCAGACGTACAAGACGGTAAAAATCGGTAATCAATGGTGGATGGCTCAGAATCTGAATTATGAAACGAAGTACGGTAGTTCCTGCTACAATGACGATGTTAGCAATTGCACCAAGTACGGTCGCCTTTACACGTGGGCTACTGCCATAGGCAAGTTCGAGGAACAGTGTGGCTGCGGCAACAGCTGTGACCTTGGCTCGGACATCGTGCAGGGTGTATGCCCTGCTGGTTGGCACTTGCCGAGCCGGACGGAATGGGAAACCCTGATCGATGCGGTGGGCGATCTTTTCACGGCGGGCGCTAAACTCAAGGCCCGGACTGGCTGGACGGCCTATGGCGGCATCACCAACGAGGATGCCTACGGCTTCTCTGCGCTCCCTGCTGGCGAGGCTACTGCTAACAAGACGAACGGCCTTTTCTTCTACTTTGCTTTGGCTGGCGACATCGCCTCCTTCTGGAGTGCCACGCAGTACGACGAGGACTACGCCATCCTAATGGTCATGAGCTACGACAACGACTTCGCGGACCAGGGCAGATACGGTAAGGAGCATGGGCTTTCTGTCCGTTGCTTGCGGGAGTAGTAGCGAGGCGAAGGCCATGGCCCATGCTTTGTCATGTGCGAAAAGCGCGCCCGCGAAGCGGCCAACGGAGGTATCGACCCGTGGTTCAACCAAGTATAGAGTTATCATCTTTTAAGTTCATTCGCTTAAATTCGACGGACTCAATCAAAAGATTTGACTGTGGACGCCTACCTTGATGCAGTCCCGTTCTACGAAAAGAATGGTTTTCGCAGGATGAATGTAGAGGACGATGACCCCCACACGCGCCTCATGTATTATGACCTGATGAACCTTGTGGGATAGGTCGGGTTTCCCTCATTTTACTACATTTCCCGCCATGGAAGAGTGTTTAAGAACGGTAGACCTGGTACTTGCCAGCGGGTCTCCTCGCCGTCGCGAAATCCTCGAGCAGATTGGGGTTAAGTTCCGGGTGTCGGTCTCCGACGTAGAAGAAAGGCCTACCGCCCAGAACCCACTAGATTTTCCCCGTGAAAATGCAAGCCAGAAAGCCCTGGCCGTATCCTTGAAGGAACCCTCTGCCGTGGTGCTGGGGTACGACACTTTGGTGTTTTTGGATGGGGTCCCCCTTGGAAAGCCCAAGGACAAAGGGGATGCCCTAAAAATGCTTCAGGCCCTGAACGGCCGAAGCCACAAGGTGATTACCGGCGTGGCCGTGGCTCACGGGGGCAAGCTCCTGGACGCCTCCCAAGAGGAAACGGAGGTGTTTTTCAGGGACAATTCCTTACAAGAGCTTGAAGATTATGTAAATTCTTTAGACCCAATGGACAAAGCGGGGGCATACGGGATCCAGACTCAGGGAGCCCGCCTTATCCGTTCTGTCCGCGGATGCTATTACAATGTGGTGGGGCTTCCTGTTGCCCGCACCCTTGACATGCTTACGAATTTGAAGGTAAAGGTATGAGTAACCCTGTTGAAGATAAACGTCCCGATGAACGCTTGGGAGCCTATCTGGCCCGTGCCCGCGAGGCAAAGTCCATGACGGTGGCAGAGCTTGCCACGGCTACGCGTTTGTCCGAAAAGAATATTTCCCTTATTGAAGCTGGTGACTGGAAGGCTTTCCAGGTGCAGGCCTACCTGCGTGGATACTTGAATTCCATCAGTTCCAAGCTGGGACTTGACCAGAAGAGGGTGCTTGACTGGTATGCCGCCGAGAACGGCTCCAAGTTTGCTAGCCTTCTCACGGATCTTTCCGACGATTCCCAGGGCAAGTCGAGCTCTGCCGAAGGTGACAAGTCTTCCAAGGGCAAGGCGATTGTGATTATCCTGATAGTCATAGGACTTGCTTTGGTGGTTGCATCCAAGTTCTTTAAGGACGTTACTCCCGCACAGAGTGCTCCCGAGCCTGTAAAGAATACTGAAGTGGTAGAAGAGGAACCTGTTGCGGATACGCCCGAAATGCCCGAAGGGGCCGAGGCGGTTCCTGCCGACTCTACGAATGCGGACTCTACCGCCGCTCCTGCCGAAGACAAGGCCGCTCCCGCTACGCCGGCACCGGTCGCCAAGAACGTACCGACTGAAATCAAGGAGCAGGGTATCAGCCAGGCTGTCGTCGACGAGGCTATCAAGAAATCTGACCGCCCCGCCTCGGCAACGATTTTCCTTTCTTCCGATTCCAAGACCTCTGAAACTGCCGCCGCCGCGCCTGCCGGAGCAAGTACCAAGCTGTTGCTGGTGGCTTCTGGCGAGATGCGTACCTGGATCGGCATCAAGCACCACGAAGACGATTCCGCGTTCCTCAAGGAAGCCAACCTTTCTAAGGCGGGTACCAAGATGGCCTATGAATCTACGGATACCCTGTACATAGTGGTGGGTGAACCCCGTGCCATTTCCAAGTTCTACATGAATAATAAGGAGGTGCCGCTGCCCGGAATGAAATTCGGGCGTGTCACCAAGTTCAGGGTCTATGGCGGTAAAGTTATAGAAGGAGCCGAATAATGCGCGTATCCAAGATCGAGCGAAAGACTAGCGAGACTTCCATTTCTTTGAGCCTCAATTTGGACGAGGCCAGCAGGGGCGTCATCAATTCCGGCAATGCTTTTCTGGACCATATGCTGGACTTGTTCCAGGTGCATGGAGGTTTCCGTCTGGACCTGACCTGCAAGGGCGACACGGCCATCGACATGCACCACAGCATGGAAGACATTGGCATTGTGCTTGGGCAGGCCCTGGTGGAATGCCTGGGTGACAAGAAGGGTATCGAGCGTTACGGTTTCTATTTTGTGCCTATGGACGAGGCTCTCAGCCGCGTGTGCATTGACTTCAGCAACCGCATTGGTTTCGTGTGGAAGGTGGAACTTCCCGGTGAGACGGCGGGTGGCATTGAGGCCAGCATGTTTGAACATTTCTTCAAGACGGTTTGCGAGAATGCTCGCATGAACCTGCATGTGGAACTGTTCTACGGTAGCGACAACCACCATTGCCTGGAAAGCATCTTCAAGGCCTTCGCCCGTTCTGTGGCTATGGCCGTAGCTCCTAGCCGCAACGTGAAAGGCGTCCCCAGCAGCAAAGGCGTTTTATAATTATTTAAAGCACCGTCAGGTGCCCACGAAGAAACTTTTTCTCTCAAGAAAAAGTTTCGAGTGTGGGGGAGAGTCTTAGGGAGGGGTTAACCCCTCCCTTATCATTTGAAGCACCGTTAGGTGCCCACGAAAATAAACCGCACGGTCTAAAGATTCACGATTGGAGTAAAGCGGTTTATTGAGCGTCAGGTAGGTTTTAGGGAGGGCGAAGCCTTCCCTTGTCGTCATACCCCCTCCCTAGTCATTATAGCCTCGGTACCCGTACCTTATCCCCGGCGTTCAGGTGCTCTAGCATCACGCCGGCGTTTACTGACTGTAGGGTAGAGAGTACGTAGAAGCGGGGGAGGCTCTGCGCTCCCGCCCCGTAGGTCCGTTTCAGCAACTTGAACAGGTCATCTCCCTCTTTTGCTTCAACCACCTTGTAAAGTGAGGCGTTGGAGGGGTCGGACTGCAGTCTGGAAAGGGCGTCTGAGAACTTGTTGGCGAAATTTTCTGCGGAGTTGTCCCGGGCCGCCTTGGCTGCCGACTGTTTTGCCGAACCGGTCCTGGCTCCCTGGTTCCCCCTTGTTTCTTTAGCGGACTTTTCCCCTGTCACAGAAGAAGGCAAAATAAAGTTTGGCGCCTTGAAGGTGTTCATGGCAATGCTCGGCTGGTTCTTGTCCTTTTTCTTGATGGGCTCAAGGGCAAGGATAGAGTCCAGATCTGCAATGTAGAGGCTGTCGGGCCACTCTACCAGGGGCATTTTCTTGTCCACGACCACGAGGGTCGCCACCGGGGCTTCTGACTTGCAAGCTCCAAGAAACCCGACAAGCAGGGACAGTCCGAGCAGCTTCCACCCCTCGAAACAGGCTTTTTTTCCACAAAAATGGCACCGGTTCATGGCCCAAAGATACAAAAAAACGGCTTCCCGCTTGCCAAAAAGGCCGAATTCTTCTAAATTGTGTGCTCCAATTAACTACTTCACAGGAAGTTTAAAAATGAAAGAAGGTATCCACCCTAACTATCAACCGGTCGTGTTCGTCGATGCGAATACGGGTAAAGAATACATCACCCGCTCCACGAAGTCTTCCGCCGAAAAGAAGACTATCGATGGTGTTGAATATAGCGTAATTTCCTTGGAAATCACGGCTGATACCCATCCGTTCTGGACGGGCAAGCAGCATCGCGTGGATACGGCTGGCCGTATCGACCGCTTCAACAAGCGTTTCGCCGGCAACATCACCGGTGCAAAGCGCAAGACCCGCAAGGCGGCTCCCGCCAAGGCCGAAGAAGAAGCCTAGTTTTTTACGCCCTCCCCTAAAACGGGAGGGTTTTTGTATATTTAGAGAAATTCAAAAGGAAAAACGATGAAAAAAACACTTACTCTCTGTGCTACCGCCGCTCTCGTGGCTATGGCTCTCACCGGTTGCGAAAAGACCGGTACCATCGAAGGTGAAGTCTGTGACGCTTTCACTGGCAAGCCTTTGGAAATGCCCACTATCTGGATGGACTCCACTATTTACTCCACCCTCAAGGAAAAGTACAAGTACAAGCAGGAACTCCGCAAGGGCCAGTTCAAGTTCGAAAAGGTCCCCGTGGGTAACTACAAGATTCTTGCCGGCCGCTCCAAGTATATCAAGAGCAAGAACATGATTTCTACTACGGAAGAAAACCCGAACCTGAAGGTGACGCTGTACATCTATAGCGACCAGATTGAACCGGGTCTCTACCTGCCTGGCGACGAAGAAAACGGCCCCAAGAAGATTTCTAATGAATGGGTCGTTTGGTCTACCCAGTGCAACGAATCCATTGCCGGTTATCAGCTGGAACGTCCTCAGGCTGGCGACGGCGCCAAGGTGCCCGACCAGAAGAAGGACAAGAAAAAGAAGAAGGGTAAAAAGGAACCTGCTGCCAAGATGTCTCCGCTGCCGGCTCCCCGCGTAATCGAAGGCAAGCTGGAAGTCTTCTACCGCAATGCTAGCTCCGTGACCTCTCCGCTGGTCGCCAAGACCTTCCCTGCCGTGGAACAGGACATTTCTGCCCACAAGGACTGCAAGGGCTTTGACGCTGGCGAAAAGAAGGGCCTCTTTGCCGACAAGGACAAGGGCACGAACTTGACAGTGACCTATATGGCCGAAAACCTGTTCAAGATCACCGGCGATCTCCCCAAGGGCAAGCAGATCATCCAGTTCTCTCAGGATGGCAAGACTCTGACTACCTACTACTTCGAGAACAAGTAGTTTATACCTAAAATTACGACTAAACTCCCGGTGCTGGTTGCGCCGGGAGTTTTTGTTTGGTCTGAATAAACTATTTTTTACGGGATTCAATATGGGTGGAAATGTTTTTGCCCGATATCAGGAGGATCAGATATGAAATATTGGTTAGGATTGCCGGTGGCGTTGGTTGCAGCCGGTGCTCTTTTTACGGCTTGCGGTGACGAATCCGCTACCGAATTGGTGAAGGCCGAATCTTACGCTTCTGGCGGGGATTTGCCCAAGTGCGACGCTAGCTACAAGGGCTACTTTGCGGTAGTTCCTTCCGAAAGCGAAGTCTACGTTTGTGCCGAAACAGAACAAGATGGCGCAAAGGCTTGGGAATGGAAGTCTGTGGGCGGCTCTACCTCTGCAACCCCTGCCGTGACCAAGTTTGATTGCAAGGCCGAAGAGCTTGCCGACAAGAGCGGCTACAAGCTGGTCTGCAACGGTGACTCCCTGGCGGTCATCAAGAATGGTACCAAGGGTGAGAAGGGCGAGGTCTCTGAAACCAATGCTGGCTGTACCGTGGAAAATCTCGCAGACGGTTCTGGCGTGAAGTTCACCTGTGGTGACAAGTCGGTTGAGGTCAAGACCGGCGAATCCGGCAAGGCTCCCGAATCTAGCAATAGCGTTGCTCCTGAATCTAGCAACGGTGGCGTTTCTGGATCTAGCAGCTCGGCTGCCATTACGCCCGAAACACTGGAACAAAACAACGCCTGTAGCATAGTTTATTCCGGTGCCGGTGTGTTGGTTTATGATTGCGGCAACGGGATGGGCTTTGCAGCGGAAGCTTACAGCACTGATTTTCCCACCTGGAAGGGCCTGTCTAGGCTACCCTATGTCGTTAAGGATGGTTCTGGTTGGGTATATGGTGGAAGGGTTCGTCCTCGCATTATTGATGCGCTCGATGGCGTAAGGGTTATTGCTAGCGACCAGGTTTTGGATGGCGGTACTGGTGAAGGTTTGGTTTATGAGGATGATGATGTCTACTACGCCGAATGGAGAGAAAATCTAGTTGGCGGTGGCAAAATTGAATGGGTTGGCGTAAGCCCCAACCTTATTATCTCACAGCAAGCTTTAGAAGGCTCTGAACCCGCTGCTCCTCCCACTTCTATGGAGGGTTCTCTCTATGAGTACTATGGATTCAAGGGCAAGGCAACCCTGAAGCTTTCTGAAGATGTAAACCCGAATTATGATGGACCTTATTATGTTCCTATGGCTGGCGTGTCGTTGTATTTTAATGAAGAACACGCCGCTACTGTTGACTGGGGTGGATTCTGCTTGACCTATTCCTCTGAAAAGGAAATGAATGTCTATGTCGGAAATAACGATTCTGGTCCCAATGGCATGGTAGCTGTGCTTCCCTCCACCAATGGCCAGGAAAAGACTGTCAGCATTCCCTGGAACAGGTTCAATTATCCTAGGGCCGAACTGTATCCTGATATTCCCCCTTACGAGTTCTTCTTGAATATGTTGTTCAATGGTTCTGATGGTCTCGGGATTCAATACGTGAGTTTCGCCTTTGTAGAAGCCACCAAGGCCGGTACTTACGAGAACAGCTTTGGCCTGTTCGAATTCGGTGCCTACGGCAAGTGCTCTGGAAATACCATAGTCAAGCTGAAGAAGGATCTTGCCGCCCAGAAGGTAGAAGGAACCTTTACCGACCCTAACAACGATAAGGTGACTTACAAGACCGTTACCATCGGCAGCCAGACCTGGCTTGCAGAAAACCTGAAGGTCAAACCGGTTTCTGAAATCGCAGATGCTACGGGTGCAGGAAAAACGGAAAAACTGTATGCCTGCCTCGATGACGAGGAAACTTGTAAGGTTGTCGGCTACACCTGGGAAGTAGCCATGGGGTATCTGGATGGAAACGTGCCCGTGGCCGAAGATGTGGAATTTCCCGTGCAGGGCCTCTGCCCCGAAGGCTGGCATATGCCTTCTTACAGTGAGTGGTACGATTTGATCACAACGGTTTCCAAAAAGTATGCTGAGGAAGTTTATGGAAGTGCTGCTGGAATGTCCCGGCCGCCTTACGACGAGGAATTTGCGGCTTATGTCCTTAGGTCAAAAGAAGGCTGGCCCGAGGCCGGTTGGGACTTGTTGGGACTTGGCCTTGAGCCGAATCATAAGGAATCGCTGAGAAGTACCGATGCATATCTGTATTTGGGTCAGTTCTGGACGCCTGAAGCCTACGGCGAGGGGGCAGCTGGTGTGATCTATGTCGGAACCGATTATATTGAAGATGATGATGCTTCTACGTCTGAATACTCTTCAGTCCGCTGCGTAAAGACAGAGGAAGGCGTGGATTATTCTATGTTGGGCCTCAGATAGCTTTGACAATCCATTACCTAAACTGAAAAGGGCGGTCCCGTATTGGCGGGACCGCTTTATTTATGTATCTTTCCCTTGAAAACATTATTGGATTTTCCGATGAAAAAGTCTAAGGGATTATTTTCGTTTTACGGGCTTGCCTTTACCCAGGTGGCCCTCTCTACTGCCATTGTTGCCTACATGGAACTTGTGCTTGGCAGGGCCGGGTACACGGCCATGGGGTCTTGGCAGTTCTATGTGCTGCACTTGCTGTTTTTGCTGCCCTGTGTGCTGCTCATAACGCCTTCGGGTTATTTCTCTGACAAGTTCCCTAAGGAACGGGTTCTTCGGTGGACCACCCTGCTTTCGCTGCCCACGGTGGTGCTGTTCGGTTATGGGGTCTGTACGGCGAGCCTGCCATTGGAATTTCTCTCCGTCGGTTTGTTTTTTGTGCTGCAGGCATTCCAGAGCCCTGCCAAGAATGGCTACATGAAGGAACTGGTGGGAGTCCGTTCCCTGGCCCAGGGAAGCGGAGCCCTGATGATCCTCCTGTTTGTGGCCCTGGTGCTCAGCGGTGGTCTGGTGGCCTATGCCTACGAGCACATGCTGCCCCTATCTGGTGATTTGTCTGAGTCGGTACAGGACTTTGCCCCTGTGGGGGGTACTCTCATTGCCCTGGAATTGCTTGGAATTCTGTTCAGCTTCGGTTTGCCGCCTATTGGTGCCTACGATGCCGAACTGAAGTTCCCCTGGAAGCGCTATTGGAACCTGCTGTTTACCCGCCGCAAACTGAGCAAGCTTTGGGTGAACCGGGCGCTTCGTCAGTCCATTATCGGGCTTTCCATGTTCTGGGTCATGATATTCCTGCTGGTGTTTATCATCCAGGACCTGTTCGGTTCGGGCTCGCTCTTTAACCGTGATATTCTGGCCAACTACGCTATCTTTGGTACTGCTCTGGGCCTTGTGGTGGGCATCTTCTTTGCCATGCGCATGTCCAGGAACTTCATTGAGACTGGGCTTATCCCTATGGGGACTGCCGGGGCGGCCATTCTTATCTTCTTGATTCCCTTTATCCCGAGACCCTACAACGCCATTGCCTTTACCCTGCTTGGCTTCTGCGGCGGCATCTACATGATTCCCATGTTCTCCATGCTGCTGTACCATACCAAGCCCAGGTCGGCAGGCCACGTGCTTTCGGTGGCCAACGGTGTTCAGAACCTCTGTATATTGCTCTTTGAAATTGTGGCGGTGGTCCTTATCCGGTTCCTGAATTTGGACCGGATGAGCCTGTTCTTTATCTTGGGAATCGTGTGCCTGGGCGGTACTATATGGGCTCTGATGGCCATGCCCCATACGCTGCTCCGCCAGCTGATGCGCTCGGTGCTCTCGGTGCATTACAAGTTCCTGGTGTCGGGCGTGGAACGTATCCCTTGGGAAGGTCCGGTGCTTCTGGTGGGTAACCATATTTCTTATGTGGACTGGGCCATGATCCAAATGGCAAGCCCCCGCCCCCTGCGCTTTGTGATTACCAGAAGGCCTTTTGAAAAATGGTACGTGCGGCTGCTGCTTTCGCAGATGCGGACTATCGACCTGGATATTGCCCATCCGGAATCTGCCATGAAGGAGGCTCGCGAGGCCCTGCTCCGTGGCGAAGCTGTGGTGATGTTCCCTGAGAATACCATGACCGCCACGGGCAACATGAGCCGTTTCCGTCTAGATTACTCTGCCGCCGTCAAGGATGTACGCCACCTGAAGCTCTTGCCTTTCTACGTACAGGGCTTGTGGGGGAGTAGTTACTCTATGGCAGGTGCTGGCTTCAAGGATCTGGTCCATAGCGAAGGCCGTGTCATCTCGGTGGCCTTTGGCGAGGAACTTCCCCTGGATTCCAGCCCGGTCACGGTCCAGCGTGCTGTCCAGGAACTTTCTATTACGGCCTGGACGTCTTATATACGCTTACTTCGTCCGGTGGCTTCTGCCTGGATACGTACGGTTAAGCGTATCGGGAGCGGTCCTTCGGTATACAGCCCCGACGGACATCACCTTTCGGCCAATGCCCTAGCAGCGGCGTCACTTACTTTTGCAAAGATGATTGACGGGCTTACCAAGGGCGAAAAACAGGTGGGCGTGTTGATTCCGCCTTCGGGCCCGGGTATTATCGTGAACATGGCCTGCCTTATCAAGGGCAAGACAGTCTACAACCTGAACTACACAAATACTCCCGAGACCATGGCGTATTGCTGTGACGTGGCGGACGTAAAGACAATCTTTACCGCTCGTGTGTTCATCGACAAGCTGAAACAGAAGGGTCTCCCCATGGATCAGCTTCTGGACAAGTACAAGGTCTACTACATGGAAGACCTGAAGGAAAAACTGAAGAAGCCCTCCCTGGTGATGAACTTCTTGCGGGTAATGTTGCTTCCTGCGTGGTATCTGGAACTTAGGTTCTTCAAGAAGGTTTCTCTGGACGATGTGGCCACAATTATCTTCAGTTCCGGTTCCGAGGGCCGCCCCAAGGGAGTGGAACTGACCCACTTCAACTTGATGGGTAACATCAAGCAGTGCGAAAGCGTGCTGAACCCCGGCTCCGACGATGTGTTCCTGGGGTCGCTCCCGCTGTTCCATGCTTTCGGGTTCTCCATCACTACCATGCTCTGCCTGGTGGACGGCGTGCCGGTGGCTACTTGCCCCGACCCCACGGATGCAAGGCTCGTGTCCCGCATGTGCGCCCAGTTCAAGGTGACCATCATGGTGGCCACGGGCACCTTCTTGCGGATGTGGGGTATGAACCGTGCGGTGCACCCGCTGATGTTTGGCCATGTGCGGAGCATTTACGCCGGAGCCGAAAAGATCCGCGAAGATGTGCGCCAGCTTTACCGCACCAAGTTCAAGCTGGAAATCTTCGAAGGCTTTGGCTGTACCGAAACCACCCCTGTGGCGGCGGTGAACACCAAGGACGTGCTCATGGACGACTACAAGACGGTGCTGGAAGGCAACAAGCCGGGTACGGTAGGCGCACCCCTGCCGGGAACCCAGTTCCGTATTGTGGACCCGGACACTATGGAAGAACTGCCCATCGGTGGCGACGGCCTGATCCTTATCGGTGGCGCCCAGATTATGAAGGGCTACCTGAAGGATCCGGAACGTACCGCCCAGGCGATCGCCGTCATCAATGGCAAGCGTTGGTACAAGACCGGCGACAAGGGCCATGTGGACGAAGACGGCTACCTGACCATCGTGGACCGCTACAGCCGATTTGCAAAGCTTGGCGGCGAGATGGTGAGCTTGGGTTCCGTAGACTTCAAGATTTCGGAGAACGCTCTGTTCGACGAGATCGACCATTTTGCCGTGGCTGTTCCCGACGGTTCTAAGGGCGAAAAGATCGTGCTGGTGTACGCCGGCGACAAGACCGAAGAAGAGATGAAGGAAATGCTTCGCCAGATTGGGCTTCCGCCCTTGATGGTGCCGGGCGCCGTGGTGAAGGTGGAAAGCCTTCCCAAGCTGGGAAGCGGCAAGAGCGATTTCCAGACGGGCAAGAAGATTGCCATGGAAAAGCTGGGAATTAAGATGTGAACAAATGCGTAAGGCGAGAGTCACAGCCATGCTTGCATGGATATGACCGAGCCTAGCATTTGGTAAATGAGTGAAGCGAATTTACAATGAGAAGTGAGAAATGAAGCAGAAAGTTGAAAAGAAAAACGCATTGAAGGAGTGGTTTAAGTCCCTGAACTTGGGAAAGCCCCAGGGATTGATGGTGGTAATCACCTTGTTGGTGCTGGTTATCGCCTTCCTGATTTTCAATGGCACTTCTGTGGCTACGGCCCGCAAGTGGGATATCGAGTGGGGCTACTACGCCATCCTCTCTACCTTTATTATCGGGGTTGTGGGTGTGGTGGTGAACTTGCCCTTTATCGCCAAGCACATTCGCGAGTTCTTGCCTGGTGGCAAAAGCCTGTGTGGGCTTGCTGTGTTGCTGCTGGTGTTCTCTGTATTTATGTTCGGGAACATCGGGAATACCCATCGCGTTTTGAGCGACGAGACTAGCTGGGAATCCATGGGTCTCCAGATGTATTTCCAGCATTCCGGTGGTATCTGTAACGAAGGTATCTGGAAAGACGGGAACCTGGAATGTACCGACGAGGTGAACAACTTCAAGGGCAAGGCCCTAGGCTTTGTGTATTCCCTGGTTTTCAACTTCATGGAACCGAACAGGGATACGGCCCTGTTGGTGAACTATCCCTTCTACATATTGAGCCTTCTGTTCTTCTTCTTGGCTCTTTCCAGGTGGTTTAAGAGCGAGCCTTTGGCCTTGGCGGCGACAGCCTTCTTAGGCGGTATGCCGATTTACCTGTTGCAGGCCAGGTCTGCTTCTACCGAGGTGCTCTACATTAGCCTGCTTTCGGCCTTGATGGCTTGGTATGCCTTTGTGCCTACCAACAAGGTGACCTGGAAACACTTTTTGCTGACGGTTCCTCTGCTCGGATTCTTTGCACAGACCAGACAGGAAACTGTTTTTGCCTTTATTCCCTTTGCCCTGTATTATTACCGGTATTTTTTGGAAAAGCCCTATCGCTTGCCCCTGTTCGTAGCGTCGGTCATTGCGGTAAGCTGGCCTTCGATCAACACCATGGCGGCCTATCGCGGCTATGATTTCCAGGGTGGTGAGCATGCCGCTCATTCTCTCGAGAATTTCTGGTTCAATATCAAGACCAATCTAGTGGAAATGATGAACCTGAAAACGGACAACTCCTTTGGCGGAATCCTGGAGAATCCGTTCTATACCACCTTCACGGTACTGTTGCTGGCTTCCACGGCTTGGCTTTTGTTCCGTCTGGTATATTCTAGGCGTTATATCCGTGGCTTTGTTCTTGGAATTCTGTTCTGCATACAGATATTTGTCATTTTGCTGAACGTGTCGGGAACGTTTACCATCGACATTAACCAGCGTTATGTGCTGGTGGCTTTGCCGCTGTTTGCTCTTTTGATGGCCCTTGGCCCCTACGACGCCCTCTGCTTTTTCTCTAAGATGAAACCCGATGGAATTGGACGCTTGGTTCTTGGCGGCGCAGTGGTTTTGTCCCTTGGACTTATGATGTATCATGCCCCGAGTTTCAGGGCCAACATGCTCTATTACAAGAACAAGCTTCTGGCCGAAGAAGATTTCTTGAATACCGAGCTGAAAAAGTATCCCGAAAATTCCATCTACATTTACGCAAGGCCCTGGCAGATGCTAGCCTCTGGTCATAGCGCCTTCAGCGAGCGGACTTTCAAACGCTGGGATACGGATACCTTTGCCAAGTGGTACCAGGCTTCGGGTGGGAATATCTACCTGGTGCGCGGTCAGGACGGTTATGGTTCGGTAAACCGCCAGAGCCGTGTGGTAGGTTTCAAGACTACCGACCAGATTGACGAAATTTTGGACTCCTACAAGAACGAGCGTGTGCTTTTGGAACCCAAGCTGTTCGGTTACCCGCTGGTAATCTACCGCATTGATGCCAAGAAGGGCGTGTCCCAGTATGCTCAGCGATTCTCCGTAGCTGCGATGGATAGTAGCGTTGTACAGCTGAAGAAGGGCTTCGAGGAATCTATCGCCTGCTTCTATTCTATGAACGGCAAGCCTGAAAAGGAAAAGGTGGTCACTGAAATGCAAGACAGCCTTGTGCTGGATTCTATGGATTTGTCTGCCGGGATGAACCGCATGAAGATGTGGTGCCTGATGCCCGATGCCGATACCTTGACCTTGCATAGGGATCTGTTCTTGGAAGGCGAAGATGTTGCCCTGGTTTCTGGACTCGTTATGAAGAGCTTCCGCCAGGATTGGGGCAACCCGCAAAAGGACCAGTCGGTGGAACACAATGTTATTACTCTTGACAAGGAGCCCTTCCGCTATGGAATCGGCAGCCATGCCGATGCGAGTATCGAATACGATATTTCTGGCAAGTTCAAGATGCTTCACGGTGTAGTCGGCTTGGACGACGAAAGCGCCTGCGGTGATGGTGCCACCTTCGTAGTGAAGGGTGATGGCCGTGAACTGTTCCGCTCTAACAAGCTGTACTCTACGCAGAAACAGGCCTTGGATGTGGACGTGTCCGGAGTTCAGGTTTTGCAGCTGGTATTGGAACAGGGCGGAAACAAGGACTGCGATCATGGAGACTGGGCAAACCTTTGGCTGGGGGCCAGGTAGTGAAAGTCCTGGTGGCACCTTTAGACTGGGGCCTGGGTCATGCGACCCGTTGTGTCCCCGTCATCAAGGAATTCTTGCGGCAAGGTGCCCAGGTGGAACTGGCTGTTACGCCGGCCTATGCGGCTCTGTATCGTGAAATTTTCCCGGAACTGAAAACACATATGGCGCCCTCTTACGGGATTGTATACCCGAAGCACGGCTTCAATATGGGCCTTTGGCTTTTGAAGAATAGCGCCCACCTGAACAAGGTTATCGAATACGAGCATCACTATGCCGAAGAGATGGTGCGTCGCCACGGCTTTGATATATTGTTTTCGGACAACCGATTCGGTTTCTATTCTGACAAGGCCTTTTCCATTTATATGACCCATCAGTGCCGCATAGCTTTCCCTACGATTTTTTCCAAGTTCGAGGGAATCGGTATTCACTGGCATAGAAAGAAGATGGGACTTTTTGATGAGGTATGGATTCCTGACTTGGAAGAGGCTCCCGGCTATGCAGGGGCTATGTCCCACGTGAAAAACTTTTCAGTGCCAGTCCGCTATGCGGGCCCGCTGAGTCGTTTTACGGAACTGGAAAATCTGTCTGAAATTATGACAGAAGGTTCCAAAGATTTGAATGTGGTGGCGGTTATCTCTGGAGTGGAACCCGCCCGTAGTGCCTTTGAACGCAAGTTGCGGGAGTTGTTGCCACAGGTTCCCGGGAACCACGTGATGATTCTTGGAAAACCCGGTGCCGAAAAAAAGTCTTGGACAGAAGGAAACATTCAGTTCTTTAGCCACTTGGAAACCGCCGAGTTTGCCCGAACGATCTGTCGCGCCCGCCGGATTGTCTCTAGGGGAGGTTACAGTACCGTCATGGATATGGCGGTTCTGGGTGCAAGCTGTATTTTTGTCCCGACGCCCGGTCAGTACGAGCAGGTGGTCCTTTCTAGAAGTCTTTCCCGAGCAGGCTATGCGGTGGATATTCCGGCTGGTAAGCTTAGCCTGGAAACCCTGCAGCAGGCTATGGAGGCCAACGTCAAGCTGCCTGAACCGCCAGCCCAGAATTTGCTCACCCCCTTGGTACAGGAGGCCTTGAAACAGGTATGAATTCTTTTGTTCTCGCATTCCCTTTGACTGTGGCTCAGGACGAACCCTTTGCCGTGACGCCCAATGTTGTGGTAGAAAAGGATACGGCAAACTTGATGGTTCCCGGCTGTACCTTGACTTTCAAGGTGGTCCGCAAAGAAGCTGTGTCTGGTCTTTCCGACATCTTCAAGGAGCACGAAGAAATTTCTGCCGAAGACACTGCCGCTATTGATTCCCACAAGTCCCTGCTGTTCTTGTTGGGGGGACTCAAGAGTGCCACGGACTTGACCATGGTGAATACGGCTATTCTGAAGGTGCTTTCGGCTGGAGCCTTGGGTGTGTACATGCAGCAGAGCGGAGCTGCCTGGACGGCTGAGGGTTTCCGTGAAGAGCTGGGCGATGCCGAATTCCCCATGGATCCCTGGATGAACTATCTGGAAGGCTCGGATGTGCTTTATACTCTCGGACTTGAAACTTTTGCCTTGCCGGATTTGTGCATCTCGAAAAATGCGGAAGCTCAGGACCTACGCGAAGTTTTGAGTGTGGTGGCGGACAGCCTGTTTGTTGGGGGAATTAGTTCCAAGTCTGGTACTGAAGTGGATTGCGGTGAGTGTGGCGTCTATGCGCTTCGTCAGGAGACCAAGAGCCCCTTCGCCAAGGACGACCCGGAATACAACCGCCAGGGAATCATGCGCCTTTTGAAACGCTAACCATTTAAAAAATTATATTGCTCACCATGATAGATATTTACGCCTTGTCAAAGAACCCTCTTGTATTCCAGAAACAGCGGACCATCACGTCGGCCTATATCGACGTGTCCGGAAAGATGGGCCTTGCCCAGACGGTGCTTATGGTCCAGGACAATATCACCGAAAATTTCGGCGCCATGAAGATGGACAATTTTGTGGTGAAGGAGAAGGGCGGCTTCTGGGTAGTTTACAAGGCCAAGTTCAAGTTCTTTAGACGGCCCTACTGGCGCGACAAGGTGGTGACAACGTCATTCCCGGCAGACAACCAGCTGATCAGGCTCAACGAAAATACCGCCATCACTACGACCGAGGGCGAGCCCATCATTTTGGCCAAGCAGGAAATGTGCTGCCTCAGTTTTGAAAACCACCGCCCTCTGCGGCTTTCGTCGGTGGATTTTCCGACGGAAGGTTTTCCGGAAACCCTTGATGCTTCGGACTTCGACCGCTTTCACGTAAAGCCGGAAGAATACCAGGAAGTTTACCAGCAGAAGGTGCTGCCCCAGCATATCGACATGTCTCACCACATGAACAACATCGAGTACGTAAAGCTGGCGCTGAACGTGTTCGGAACTCCGGATTGGGAACTTTGTAACCCGGCTACGCTGGAAATCCATTACTTGGGTGAATCCAAGGAAGGCCAGACCCTGCGTATATTCCGGGCAGACCATAGCGGGGCTACCTATATGCGCATTTTAGACGAGACGGACCGTGCCGTCTTCGAGATGCGTCTCCGGATGATGTAGCCAGCAGCTTTACAGCAGCTTTCCTAGAGCCACGATGGCGGCGGTTCTTGCCCGGAGCCTCGTGTTTCCCAAGTTTAAAGCGTAGCTTTTACCGCCGGTGAATTCCCGGGTCATGCGGATTTCGTCGGGCGAGAACCCGCCTTCGGGCCCTACCAGCAGGGTTATGGGCGTTGACGCCTCGTTGCACGCTCCGTTAGTGTCAGTGTAATTTAGTTTGTCTGTGACTTCCTTGGGAGCGGTCTTTTCGCCATCTATGTCGCAGAGGATCAGGTCTCCGCGGTAGCCTTTCAGCCATTCTCTGAATTCCACAGGGCCACAAATCTCGGTGAGCCAGGGCTTCTTGGACTGTTTCAGACTTACTAGGCTCTTGAGTTCGGAACGGCGGACCAGTTTATGCAAATCGGAATTCTTGGGCTCCTGGGAGTAGTCGGTGCGCAAGAAGGTAATGCTTCCGATTTCGGTTTGGGCGGCGTGGAATACCACCTCTTCCAGGGCGTCGTCCTTGAGGCAGGCGATGGCCAGGTTCAGCAGTGGCCTTTGTGGTTTGGGCGTTTCCACCTTGGAAATTTCTACCTGACAGGCCTTTGGATCTGCCGTTACGATAGTCCCGACCGCAAAGTGCCCCTGTCCGTCGCAAAGCTCCAGTACGTCTCCCAGGGCGGCCCGACAAACCTTTACGGCGTGGGCGCTTTCGTTTTCGTCTAGAGTGACTCTTCCACTTTGGATATTGGGGCAGTAAAAACGGCTATCGGGGGTCTTCATACCGGCTAAGGTAGCAATTTTTTCTAACTTAGGGCCTATGACAGCGCGTAAGCCCGTAAAAGTGGTGGTCTTTGACCTGGACGGAACCCTCTACCTGAGCGGTCGTCCTTATCCTGGCGCAGTGGATACCGTGAAGCGGGTGGCCTCCAGGGTGCCAGTCTACTACCTGAGCAACAACACCAGCAAGTCTCCTGTGTTCTACGAGAACCGGCTGAATGTGATGGGACTGCCTCTCCGTGACGACGGCATTATATCTGCGCTGACTTTGTCTTTGACTGCCATTCACGAAAAAGGGCTCAAGAACGTCTATTTCTTTGCCAATCCCGAAGTCTACGAATGGTTTGCCGCCCAGGACCCGTCTCTCAATTTGCGGCCTTCTGTTGAGGATACGGAACTCGTTTTGGTGGCCTACCACAATAGTTTTGACTATCGGGAACTTTGCGAACTGTCTTTCCGCGTGCAGCGGGGGATTCCCTTCTGGGTGACCCATACGGATTTTGTCTGCCCCGACGCCCGTGGCCCCGTGCCCGATATCGGAAGCTTTATGGCGCTTCTCAAGACAGCTTACGGTGTGGAGCCGGAGCGGTCTTTTGGTAAGCCCAACCCCGCCATGCTTTCAGGACTTTTGAAGACATATGCTCCCGAAGAAATTCTTTTCGTGGGGGACCGACTCTATACGGATTTCGAACTGGCGAAGCGTTCGGGCTGCCGGTTCGTGCTTCCCCTATGCGGCGAAACCAAGCGTTCAGACGTAGAGAAGCTAGATGTAAAGCCGGAATACGTGGTAGAAAGCGTCAAGGATATAGATTTTGAAGGATTTTTCGAAGGTCGGATTTGATTTTTGCCCTCGAAAAATGTATAATGATGCTAGAGGTTATATGAATTATTTTGTGAAAAAGGTTTCCCTTGTCTCCATGGCCATGGGTGGTATGTTCTTTGCTGCTTGCGGCGGAGATAGTGGTTCTTCCAGCATCGACCTGGAAGACTCCTTTGATATGGTCTTGAGCAAGGCTCACTACGATTACGATTCCGATGATTCCACTTTGACGGTTACTTACCCTGTCTGCAAGGTGGGTGAGCTTGGTAACTTGGTTTGGAAAGAAGAAGACCCGGATTCTGTTTTCAAGTACAAGGCTTACTTGGATAAGAATACGGCTCTGCGCTTTGAGAAAGACATTACGGAGCCTGTCCGTTTCGATTTTGATGGTGGCAAGTTCCCCGTAGGCTTCTGGTCTGTTGGTGGCAAGAAGAGCGACAAGTTCCAGATGGGAATCCGCTACGACAAGGGCGATGACGTGGCCTCGGTAATTCATTATTCCGGAGAATGCTATGCCCAAGATTTCAAGGCGAACCTGTTCGAAGAGAATCTGGCCATTGCCCAGACGGAACAGGCCTTGATTGATTTCTACCTCAAGTTCCAACCGACAGACAAGCAGGAGATCGAAGGCAAGGCCGCTGAGGAAAATGTCCTCAAGAATATCCGTGCCGCCGATTGCGACCGCTTGACCATGTACGACGACTTGGTGTCTATCGAAGTGGATGAGCTGAAGGAATCTTCTGGCGAGTTGACCGTCTCATACGAAGACGACGAATGCTCCTTGAACTTCGCGATCCGCTACGCCATGAATGAAGACGACTGCAATGCCGCCTACGACGAATTCAAGGCCGATAAGGACGCCGAAAAGTTCAACTTCGCCGACTACAATATGAAGGTCGAATACGACGAATACTGTGTCGCCCAGCTGGTGCTGAACCTGAAGAAGGACCAGGGAGTCTCCTTGAAGAAGACCGCGTCCCTGAAGTCCGACAGCAAGGAATTTGCCAAGGGCGTTGTTCGCCTGATCCTTGCCGGTCTGAAGTAGTTTCTGATTTTCTGAAAAAAGCCGCACCACAAGTGCGGCTTTTTCTATTGTAGCGTTTGACCGCCCGGGTTAATTGACCGTTCGGGCTAATGACCGCCGCATCGGCTAAATGATTAAAGCCTTCTACGGCATGCCGATGCTCTCGCAACCACGCCTCGTTAATACGAGGCGCTTGTTGCTCACGGTAGTGACCGCATAGGCTATTTTTTTCGAGCTCTTACAAGCACGGCGAGGCCGAAGATGGCGAGCAGGACTATGGCCAGGGCACTGATCTTTAGGCAGTCGTGGAAGGGCTTGCTCCGGTATTCCATACGGATGGTGGACTTGCCCTTGGGAATCTCTACGGCACGTAGGTTTCCGAAGGCCTTGTAGACCTTGGCTTCCTTGCCGTTCACAGTTGCTTTCCAATACGGATGGTAGTTTCCGGCTACCACCATGATGGCGGGGCGGTCGCTTTCCGCCTCGAACACCTGGGTGTCCATCTTGGGGCTTTCTACCAGTCGGGCGTAACCGCTCACGGCGCCACCTTCCAGGGGTTGCTCCGGATTTTCAGACAAGATGACCTTTTCCTTGTAGTAGAATGCGTTGGGGTCGTCTTGAGGTTCTGCTGCAGGTGCTGCGGCCGCTGTGGTGGCAGTGCTGTCTGTGACGGTGCTGTCGGCGCTTGCCACGGTGGAGTCTGCAACTGTAGAATCAACGGCGCTTTCCTCTACTACGGGCTCTGGGGCTTTGGGTTTGCGGATGGCGGCCTTGGTCTGCAGGGTCTTTATAGCATCGTCATCGCTCATGACGGTGGCGTCACCGTAGAGGTAGGCTTCGCCCATAGCGGTGGGAATGGGCATGTAGGTGATGCCCTGTTTTGAATCAAAGATGATATAGCCGATGTTCATCAGGTCCAGGAAGGGGTGGGCCGCTTCGGGATCGTTGATGTTCAGCATATAGTTGGCGTTCTGTTGCCCGCCGCGGAAGGCTCTGTAGCTTGCCAGCTCGTTGTCATGGAATCCGTCGGCATTTCTCAGGTGGTATTGTGGGAAGGCGTTGGCTCCAAGAGCCTTGCTTCTAGAAAGGGAAAGTACGCGGGGCGTATTCAGGCTGTCTGCCTTGAAGGGTGCCTTGACGGCGGCCACCACGGGGTTGGCCGGCTGCAGGTATTCCTTGGCATCGACATTCTGGATAAAGGCTCCGTTGATAAAGAACAGTTCCACGGCGGCTACGAGGGCAAGGACTCCTGCCTTTTGTACAATGCCGGCCTTCCATTTAAGCGTGAACAGTGTAGCAGCTACAATCACCAGCACCAAAATGAATCCGGGGATAATCTTGCCGGCGGTCATCTGCATGGCGATTTCGTTCAGGGGCTTAAAGTAGGGAGCTGTTATGGCATCTTCCAAAAGCTTTTGTCCGCTCATCAAGAAGGTTCCAATCAGGGCAAACCCAATCACCACACAGGCCTGGATAGCACGGTGGGTACCAGGAAGCCCGGCCTTGAAGCAGTCTGTGAAGTTTGCAACGGAGAATTCTTTTCCCTGGTCGTCAAGGCTCATGACGCCAAGACAGGCAACCGCATAGACGAGGCATGCCACCAGTCCGAAGGGGCCAATAAAGAGCGTCCAATTGTACCGTGCGATAACGACTATGACAAGGAGCAATACGAACATGACGGCGCCATGGAACAGGGCGCGACGGTTCTTAAGTGCCTCGGCAGAGTCGTCGGAAATGGTCTTGAGTACGGGAGCGGCCATCATCACGAGCAGCAGGGGCAACCAGAACAGGGCCATGCCCGGGGCGCGGAAATTCTTGACGCCTGGCAAGATATTGTACCAGAGCTTGAACAGCGGGGAATGAGCCCCCATGCCGTAACTCAGGGCAAGGACAGCACCAAGTCCCCAGAACATTGCCCAGCGACGCTTGCCTGGCAAGAACAGGCACAGGAATCCGAGCAGGGTCAAAAGGGCACCTGCGTTATTGTGGTCCAGTTTGAAAGGATTGTGGCCCCAGTAGAATGGCGAACCGTTCGATGACCGGTATTCCTCCATGGTGGCGTTCACGAAGGAACTTCCCTCTAGCTTGCCCTCTTTTTCGTTGTATTCGTAGACGTCTACCCCGATAAACCCGGGCAGCAACATCTGGGCCAGTTCCTCTTGGTGCAAGGACCAGCTTACGGCGTGGCCCAGGTTGGTGTGGTCTCCTTCGCCACGAACAGACTGGGTGGTGGTGTACATGTAGGGCGGCACCACCTGAAAGCAGCTGATGGCAAGCCCGAAGGCGAGTCCTGCTGCCGCAAGGCCGATACGCTTGCCTTTGGTCTTGAAGGTGTCGCAATGGAAAATGGCTTCGTAGAGGGTGTAGAACCCGGCACCCCACAGGAACAGGTAAGTCAGTTGCAGGTGGGAGCCGAGAATCATCCAGGTAATAGAAAGGGCCAGAACAATCAGGTAGGGGAGGCTTCCGTCCCGCACAATCTTACGGATGGCAAGGAGGGCTAGCGGCGCAATGGCGAACACCATCATCTTTCCGTCGTGCCCACCGTAGATGTAGGTGAAGTACTCCGGCGAGAAGGCATAGAGCATGCCCAGCAGGGCGGCCCACCAGCGGTTTCCGGTCAGGTTCCAGGCTAGCAGCATGGCGCTCATGAAGGCCACCCAGACGGTCAAGATAAACTTGAAGCCTACGGCTCGGGCAGGGTCTGTGAGGAACTGCACCCAAACCAGAGGGTGGTAGACGTCGGCAAAAAGGGCGTCAATGGTAGGGACGCCGCCTAGGCGGGAATCGTCCCATTCCGTGACGATGGCGTTTTCGGCACGGAGTATACGGCTACCGATGCCGTTCAGCTGGTCGCTGTTCAGCATCAGGGTGTCAGGATTGAAGGCGAATTCCCTAAAGACAATGAGAAGAATGCCCAAAAACACTGCGGCGGTGACCGCAAAAAACAGGGGTTTCTTGTTTAGAAAGTTCATGCCGGACAATATAGCAAGACCCGGCAATCCCTGAAGCTCACTAGAGGCTAGTCAGCCGTGTTTTCGTCGAGGCGTGCTGTACGCACGATGCCGTAGATTCCGAGGGCCGAAATCAGGCAGACGGCGACAATCACCAAAATTTTGAAAACCTTTCCCATTGTCTCTCCTTTCGTTACTCTAAATCTACCTGATTTTTTATAAAAAAGCAATAGGTTTTTAATTATTCTTTGTGAGAATCATGCAGATGACGGGGAGCTTCTTGTCTACCAGGTTCTCGCTGGGGATAATTTCGCTTTCGATAATCTTGCACTTGAATTCCTTGACAAAGAACTCCAGCTGGCTGCGGTCAAAGCCCAGCCAGATGTGGCCGTGGGTCTCGCGGAAAGACTCTTCCTTGTGCTGGGCCAGGTCCAGCAGGGCAAGGATTCCACCCGGTTTCAAGATGCGGATGGCCTCTTTCAGGGCAAGGCGGGGGTCCTGGGCATGGTGGAGTACTTGGCTCATGAGCACCAGGTCGGCAAAATTATCAGGAAGCCCAGTGGAGAGCATGTCCGCCACCTTGGGGGTGACGTTTCCGATTTCCTTTTTTTTCAAAATGCGCTGGAGGCCGCTGATGACCTTGGGGTCGCAGTCTAGGGAAAATACGCTTTTGCAGCGGTTGGCTAGCATGAGCGACAGGTCGCCGCCTTCGCCACAGCCGATATCCACGGCTTTTTCGAAGGGGACCATGAGCTTGCTGAAAAGACTTATCTGGGCCTTAAGGCTACCGCCGGCCTGGTCCAACTTGTGGATTTGACCCTTGGTCTTGTCGGTACGGTCCTGCAGGATCTGTTCCGCCCGGCATTGGATAATGTCCTTGTCTGGCAATTCCTCGTAGGCTTCGCGGATTAGGTCCAGAACGCGGCTCGAGAGCAGGAGTTCCTCGCTAAGCCCGTAGTAGGCCTTGATACCATCGCGGCGATCCTTCAGAAGCTTGCATGAGGATAACTTCGCCAGATGACGGCTGGCGTTGCTCTGGTGGATGTCCAGGCAGTCCTTGATTTCGTTGACGGTGAATTCCGCCTGGTCTAGAAGCATCAGGATTTTCAGACGCATTTCATCGGAAATGGCGTTGAGTAATTCAATAGAGGGCGTTATGGGCTCACGAGTAATGTTCTTGCTTGGCATGTCATCAATATAATTTTTTAGTTTGGGGGTGTGAGCGTTTTAAGGTGGAAAAAGTTTTTTTTGTGTTTGGTGGTAATGCCTGTGGCTATCTTTGCCGCCGGGGATTCGCTCCATTATGACGTTTCCTGGTCTAAGGACATGCCTGTCACCTTCTTGTCGGCTTTTACGGCCTTTTTCGGCAATTATCGCTACACTCAGATGGAAAAGCCCGAGCCCGGAGACTACAGGGATGTGTCGGAATTGGCTCCTTGGGACAGGCCGGTGGCGGGGCGTTACAACGAATCGGTTGACAAGGTTAGCAAGTGGGCCGCTGTTTTTGGGGTGGCCCCGCTAGCGATGGCCGGGTATTCTTACAAGGTCGGTGACGCCTCCGGACAGGATGTTGCGGGATTTTCCCTGATGTTTGCTCAGGCGTTGGCCCTCCAGTCGGGTATAAACCTGATGGTTCGTTCCATGGAATTCTGGCCTAGGCCCTATATCTATGCCGAGGATGGGGCGGGGGCGCGCAAGGCCCGCTCGGCAGAGGCCGAAGCCTACGGTAGCTTTTTCAGCGGGCATGCCTCGGCCGCCTTTACGGTGGCGGTCTTTACCGGAGAATGGTTCAGCGAATTTTACCCGGAATCGCCCTACCGGGGGGTAGTCTGGGCTCTTGCCTTGTCGGCGGCCGGCCTCGAAGGGGTGCTCCGGGTGGCGGCGGGCAAGCATTTCTGGAGTGACGTGGTGGCTGGAGCCCTGGTGGGTACGGGAGTGAGCCTTGCTGTTATCCAAGTCCACAAAAAACGTAGTGACCGTGTCAGTTTATGGGCAGGGCCGGGGTCGGTCGGGGTTACCGTGCGGATGTAGCCGGTTAATTCTGTTTTTTAGTTTATTTCTGTAGCGTTTTTTATTACGCGGATATATATTTAGATTAATCGATTGAACGTCGGGAATTGAGGTTTGGATGTTTAAAGTTTTTGGCCGAATGGCCGTGATTGTCGCTGTATCCTTGGGGTTGGTCTCGGCCGCTTCTGTCAAGGATAGCCGTGACGGGCGAACTTACAAGATGATGCCCTCCGGCAAGCTCAATTGGTTTACGAGCAATGTTTCCCTAGATGGCAAGCCCGATTACAAGGACCGGGCGAAGGTCAGCTTCTACAAGAAGGAATCCTTCTCTAAGCTATGTCCTGCAGGGACTCATCTCCCTGACATAGGGGAATGGAATGCCCTTGCAGAAGACAAGTTTATGGGTCCTCGCAAAAAGCAGAATGCCAAGGCTTTTGCCGGAAACACCCGTGGCTATTATGACATGTCCCAGAAAAATCCCAAGGTCCAGGGGAAGGATGCCGCCTATTTTGCCATAGCCGGAGACGGGGTAAAGGGTGTGCAGGCCCTGATGCTCGACTTGAAGCGCGGGTCTTTTCAGAAGGTAAATCTGCCCAAGGAATCTGTGGTGGCTGTGCGTTGCGTGACAGAACGAGACCTGCTTGCCGAGAAGAACATCTCCAATAGCGACATGCTCATGACGGACGATCGCGACGAGAGACAGTACAAGGTAAAGGTCATTGGGGATAAAATTTGGATGGCCTCCAATCTGAAATACGGTTTGACAGGGCCGGATCAATGCTTGCTGGAGGATATGGAACTCTGCAAAAAATATGGCCGTTTCTACACTCACGGCGAGGCCAAGAAGGCCTGCCCTAAGGGCTGGCACTTGCCGGATGACGGGGAGTGGCGGGATTTCCAGAAAGAGCGTTCCCAATGGAACTGGAACGAACTTGGGGTTGGTGGCTGCAAGGATTGGGACCAATATTGTGATGGATCCAATACGGGTCACTATTGGTCTTCTACGTCCATCAAGCGCAACACGGGTCGCTCTTGGGAATTCAGGCGCGAAGCCCGGAGCATCAATCGCACCGACGAGAGCGTGCGAAAAGGACTTTACGTTCGCTGCGTTGCGAACCTGAAGTAAACGAAAAAGCCTCGCCGCGGCGAGGCTTTTATGTTGAAGTTTTTTCCTATCTGTGAAGTGCACTCCAACGACGCTTGAAGCGAGGCTCGTCCAGGACTTTCGCCCAGATGAATCCCTTGCGCACATCGGCTATGCTTCTAGTAGAGACGAGCGGGGCACGACGGGGTGTAACCTCTTCGGCATTGGCGGTCACGGTGCTGCTTGCAGCTGCGGCTTTACGGGCGGACTTGGCTCGTTCCTCCAGCTCATTCAGTTTCCGCTGGCGTTCCAGTTCCTGACGCTGCAAGTCTTCCTTTTCGGAAGAGTCCGACTGTTCGGTTCGTCTTTCTCGACTGAGCAGGTTGTCCAATTCGTCCATGTCGTGGACTAGAACGTCGCAGGTACCTTCGCCCATGTCATGGCCTACGATGCGGTGGGCTTGCAATGCCATCAGCATTTCGGCGGCCGTATTCTCGTCGACCTCGAATTCTTCCATAAGAAATTCCAGGTCAATGAAATCCACCCCGATGACCACTTCGGCAATATCCCTAAGCGTCAATGGATCGCTAGAGTTTCGGCGTCTCTCTATAGGGGGTGTGGGCGGTTCGATGTTCCCTTGGGCGGCTTGTCTCTGAGCATCTTCGAACTGACGGATCAAATCCTGGAGAGAACGCGAGGGACGCTGCTCCTGCGATTCGTCTTGCGGTTCGTATCCGTCGTCCGAGTCGTCATCTTCCGGTTGGTACAGCGGTGGCTGCTGTTGCTGCTTTTTCCGGTTCGCTGCAACCTTCTTGATGACGACATCTAGAACCCAGATGCCTATGAGAATGAGTAGGCCTTCCATGCTTTACTTCGCTTCAGGGGCGGATCCGATTTCCTTCCTCATCTGCGTGTCGGCTTCGATGTTCTTCAGGTTGTAGTAGTCCATCACGCCGAGCTTTCCGTCGCGGAGAGCGGATGCCATGGCCATAGGAATCTGGGCTTCGGCTTCCACGAGCTTCGCCTTCATTTCCATGACCTTGGCCTTCATTTCTTGCTCGGCGGCGAATGCCATGGCGCGGCGCTCTTCGGCCTTGGCCTGAGCAATCTTCTTGTCGGCTTCGGCACGGTCGGTTTCCAAGATAGCGCCGATGTTCTGGCCCACGTCTACGTCGGCAATGTCGATGGAAAGGATCTCGAAGGCGGTACCGGCGTCGAGGCCGGAGGCCAGCACCTTCTTGGAAATCATGTTCGGGTTTTCGAGAACTTCCTTGTGGCTTACTGCAGAACCGATGGAAGACACGATGCCTTCGCCAACGCGGGCGATAACAGTCTCTTCGCCGGCGCCACCGACAAGCTTCTGGATGCTGGCGCGCACCGTAATACGGGTGATGGCGTGGAGCTGGATACCGTCAAGAGCCACAGCGGAAACCTTCGGGGTGGTGATGACCTTCGGGTTCACGGACATTTGCACGGCCTCGAGCACGTTACGGCCAGCCAGGTCGATGGCGGCTGCTTCCTTGAAGTCAAGCTTGATGTTTGCCTTGTTGGCGGCAATAAGGGCCTGGATCACGCGGAGTACGTTACCGCGGCTAAGGTAATGGGCTTCCAGCAGGTTGGTGTCTACGGGGAGGCCTGCCTTGCAGCTGAGAATTCGGGCTTCCACGATGACCTGGGGCGGCACCTTCCGCAGGCGCATACCGATGAGTTGGAAAATGCTCACGTTTGCCCTGGAGAACAAGGCCTGGAGCCAGAGGCTGAAGAACTTGCCGATAAAGGCGAGTAGAACGATGACGGCAATTGCCGCGATGATAATTCCGATAATTAAGAGAGTGTCCATTGTTTTTCTCCGGTTGTTTTTTATAAATCACTTACGACCCAGATGTGGCCTTCTTGGACGGATTCCACCTTTATGGAGGTGCCGGCCTCTATGATTTCGCCATGGGTCTGTACATCAAATAGTTTGGTACTGCCATCGGGCATGGTAAAGCTGGCCTGACCCACGGGGCGGAGGAAAGTCTTTGCAACGCCTGTGGCTCCGACTGCAATTTCCTGTACGGCCTCTGTGGGGGAGGCTGCCGTTTCTAGGTCTGTCTTGAGCATGGGGGTCCAGCCTTCGGGCAGTAACGGAATCAGGTACTTGCTTGCGGCAATGGGGAACACAAGCGCTATGGCCGCACAGGCGAGCATGTAGAACAGTCCGAATAGCCAGGGTGTCGCGTCAAAAGTGGTCTCTACGGTCTCGGGAATGTATTCGGGAATCTCCTCTGGCGAGAAACTTAGGGCTAGCGCGAGGATCATGCAGATGATGCCCCCGATGCCGAACAGGAATGTTCCGGGCATCACGAAAATTTCTACCAGGAACAGCACTACGCCGGCCACGAGCAGGATGGCCGGGATATAGCCGTCCAGTTGGGGGGCGAACTGCCCGAGGAAAACGATGCCGATGAGAATCAGGCCGATAACACCGAACAACCCAAATCCTGGGGTTTTGAATTCGATATAGAGGGCTCCGAAGCCAAGGATTAGCAGAATACCCGAAATAGCGGCAATGGCCGAGGCGATGTCTTCGCCCAGGGTGGTCTCCACTTCGCTACGGCTTTCGATGGCAAGGGTTGTCTCGAATTCGCTACGGTCCTTGAAGGTGCCCTTGGAGAACCCTAGTTCTTCCGCTTCCTTGTCGGTCATGGTCAAAAGTTCACCCTCTTTTACGAGAATCTTGGGAGCGCCCCAGAAGGCCTTTTCGGTGCTGTCCAGCACGGCGAATTTCTTGCTTTCGATAATGAGGGTGGTGTCCCGCTCTGATTTTTTGCCCTTGTCTAGCTTGGCGGTGAGTTCTAGAACTTCAAGCTCCGGCGTCACAAAGGCGGAACTGAGCAGTTCGGGGTAGCCGTTACGTTGGGCCAGGTTCCTGAATTTGGCCCGGAGGGGCGACTGGATCTTTTCGCCAACGATTTGCGGGGTGCCGTCGCCACCTTGTACAATGGGGGCGCAGTCCCCGATGGTGGTGGCTTCTAGCATATAGAGTTTTTTACAGGCGAGGGCGATGAGGGAGCCTGCGCTGATGGCTTTTTTCTTTACGAGGGCGATGGTTTCGGGACCCTTGACTGCCATGATGGTGTCTACCAGGTCGAAGGCGGCGTCTAGGCGGCCCCCGAAGGTGTTGATCTCAAAAACGATGTAGTCGGGCTTTTCCTTGAGGGCGTCGTCGATGGCCCGGGCGCAAAAGTCGTACATGGAGGGCTCCACGTCACCTTCCAACTTGATCCATACGGCGTGCTTCTTTTTCAGCTCCTGGATGTTGGTTGTTGCGGCGGAATCAAGGGAATCAGCCACGGTTGCGACTGCGGTTGTCTCCACGGGGGCAACCGTAGTGGTTTCGGCTGTGGCAAAGGCTGCAAACAGCAGTATAGCCATCAAAAACTTAAAAATCTTGCTCATATCCTCAATATATGAAGATTTTGCCCTAAATTGCTGGAAAAAAACGAAAAATCGCCCCCGAAAAGAGATTCACTTTTTGCCAAATATTCCAAGTTGGAGTAGAGGTGGCATTTTTTTGTGTGTAAACCAATGATTTTGAAGGTATCTTCTATATATTGTAGCCCTTTAATGTCAAGTGTATGAAGCAGTTCCAGTTCGATTACCATAGTATCACCTCGTTGAAAAGGGACCTTGAAAAGGTTCATCTTTGGTGTAAGTCAAAGAAGTGCTCCAATGTGGTATTCCAGATATATTCGGATTCCCTGGACCGAGGGCAAATCGAGCTGGTCTGCAAGATTATTTCTAAGACGGTTCCTAATGCCATATGTATGGGCTGTTCCACCAACGGAAATATCGTAGAGGGTAGGCTTTCCGGAGCATCCATTTCCATTGTCTGCACGATTACCGAGATGCCCTCCACGAAGGTTAAGCTGCTACAGTACCCGTTGAATGCAGATTCCGCCCTTGATGTGGTGGAAAATATCAAGCGGGAAGTAAAGGAGAATCCTTGGGTCAAAGCCGTGGAACTGCAACTGACTATCCGCGGTATGTCTTTGACACCCCTTTGCAATGCGTTATATGAAATAGATCAATCCATTGCCATTTTTGGTGGCGGTGCCTTTAACCCGGATTTGTCTCGCAATGACGCCTGCGTTTTCTCGAATGTGGCTGGGTATTCGGAGCGGGGTATCCTGGTGCTTTTGGTGGGTGGCGAAGATTTTCATATCAGCACAACCCATGTTACGGGCTGGAAACCCCTTGGCCGGGAATTCCTAGTGACCAAGGCGGAAAATGCCCTGCTGTTCGAACTGGACGGTAAACCCGCTTACGACGCCTATTACCGCTACCTGAATATCCTGAAAGACGAACATTTTTTCTCCAATACCCTGGAGTTCCCGTTCTTCTACAAGCACAATGGGATTAGCATCCTTCGGGCTCCTATCCACTGCAACGAAGATGGGACCCTAGTGATGACATCGGATGTGGACGAGAATGTGAAGGCTCGCCTTGCCTATGGGGACCCATGGACCATTCTTGACAGTGTGCGGAAAGAAGGGCAGAAAATAGGCGAATTCAAGCCCGATATAATAAAGATCTTCTCTTGTGCTGCCCGGCGAACCTTCTGGGGAAAGGAAGAAATCAGTAATGAGACTTTGCCTTTCCAGAGTATTGCACCTACATCGGGGTTCTATACTTCGGGTGAGTTCTTGCGGACAAACGGCTTTGTAAACCAGCATAACGTGACCCTTGTGATTGCGGCTATGCGCGAAGGGGTGGGTGATGAGCATTGTCGATTTGACATGGCTCTGGATTCTTTCACGGGCCAGGTTTCCATGGTCAATCGCCTTGCTACTTTCATTGATGCGGCTACTCAGGAACTGGCCGAGGCCAATGCGAGGCTTTCCTTAATGGCCATCTCGGATTCCCTTTCGAAATTGTTCAATCGGGGTGAAATACAGCGCCGCATCAGTGAGTGTATTTCAAAGGAAATCCCTGCGTGCCTGGTGATGCTGGATATCGACAACTTCAAGCAGATAAACGATACCTATGGTCACAAGGAAGGGGATAACGTTATTGTTGGCCTTTCGGGCGTTTTGAAAAAAATGGTCCATGAAATGGGAATTTTGGGATTAGATTCCATATCCTACGATATTGTAAGTGACGCAGAAAGCTCTAAAGAAGAAAAGAAATCGCTTCTTGACGATATAAAAACGCCTGTTGGTCGTTGGGGTGGTGAAGAATTTATGGCGCTGTTGCAAGAAGTACCTCTTGAGAAGGCCCTTGATTTTGCGGAGCAGGTTCGAAAGGCTTTTAGCGCGATAGAATTTGAAAAGGCGGGGCGCCGTAGTGTGAGTATCGGTGTCATAGAAATCCAGAAGGGTGAATCTGCCGATTCGGCGTATGTCCGTGTAGACCAGGCCCTGTACAAGGCCAAGGAAAACGGACGTGATCAGGTGTTTCAGGCATAAGGAGATGAGAGATGGATGAAGGAATAAAAGTAAGAATAGATTCTCTCTACCATGCGCTATCCATTTTGGCGAATGGAGCGTATACCTATGTTACCCATATCGAATCAAATTGGACACGATGGTCCAAGGAGGCGGTGGATTACTTTGACCTGCCTGATGAGTATATGCAGGATGCCCTGACATACTGGATGAAAAAAATTCACCCTGAAGACTTGCCTGGATTCAAAGAAAGAGCTAGGAACCTTTTTGAAGATGCTGGAAATTATCACAATGAACAGTACCGTATCAAGAATAAGGGCGGCAAGTATGTGGTGTGCACCTGTCGAGGCGTAGTGTTGTGCGATGAGCAAGGGAAACCATCATTCTTTGGTGGAATTGTCAGAAACAATGATGCCCTGAGCTATTTTGACGATGTTACCAATACCAGGAGCCTTTATGGTTTTATGGATGACCTTCGCTCTTCTACCTGGAAAGGGGAAAAACTCCAGGTGATGATGCTGGGCATAGCCGACTTTTCGCACCTGAACGAAATTTACGGTTACACTTTTGGCAATCGTGTGTTGCAGGAATTTTCCAAGATGATTAAGGTGGAAGCCTGCGAAATGGGGGAATGGTACCGTATGGACGGCACCAAGTTCGCCATCGTGTGCAAGGATGCCACTTCGGAAGACCTCAAGAATCTGTACAAGCGGATACAGTACAATTGCATCCATGATTTCTTCGTAGATGGCCATCAAGTTGTGCTATCCTTTGTGGCGGGGGCTATCAACTTGGACAAGTTCGATGTGTCTGCCGAGACGGTGTATTCTTGCCTTCGTTTTGCCTATTACGAATCCAAGACCAACCACATGGGCGAACTTTACGTTCTCAAGAACAGTGTCAGCGAAGATAAGCGGTTCGCCATCGAACGTATCAATGTCATCCGCAATAGCATCGTGAACGAATGCGAAGGCTTTTTCCTGTGCTACCAGCCTATTGTAGATGCGGATACCGAAATGATTACCGGAGCGGAATCTCTGCTTCGTTGGAAAAATTCGGAATATGGCATTGTTCCTCCGATTGAGTTCGTAGATGTGCTGGAACGGGACATTCTTTTCCCAGAATTGGGCAAGTGGATTTTGCGGACTGCCTTGACCGATGCCAAGAAGTTCCTGGGGCGCTACCCGGGATTTGTGGTGAATGTGAACCTGTCCTACACCCAGCTAGAAAAGAAAGATTTTGTGGAAGATGTTCTTGCAATTCTTAAGGAGACGAATTATCCGCCGCAGAACCTGTGTCTGGAAATTACGGAGCGCTGCCGTATGCTGGATATGGCACTCCTGAAGGATATCTTTACGGCCCTTCGGGAACACGGCATCAAGATCGCCCTGGATGATTTCGGAACGGGCTTCAGCTCTTTGGGCCTGTTGCGAGAACTGCCGGTATCGACGGTAAAGATTGACCGTAGTTTCGTCATGAATATCGAGAAGGACTTCTCGGACCAGAATACGGTTCGGTTCATTTCGGAACTAGCCAATTCCTTCTCTTCGTCTGTGACGGCAGAAGGGGTAGAAACCTCTGAAATGCGCAATTTCTTGCTCAGGTTCAAGATAAAGAGTCTGCAGGGGTATTACTACTCCAAGCCGATTCCTGTGAAGGAATTCCTAGATAAGTATGTAAACGCCTAGGACTGTATCTCGATTCCCGTGTCGCGCTCGATAACCGTTTCGCAGGCAGCTTTGAAGGTATCAGGGGTCGCGATGATGGTGAGGCTCTGCTTTTTAGTGCGCGTTACACCCGTATAGAGTATTTGGCGGTTCAGTAACGGATGTCCTTCACGCATAGGCAGGAACATCATAATGTTCGGATAACCCGATCCCTGCGATTTGTGAATGGTTATCGCAAACGCCGTCTCAATGGCGTCGCTCGGCAACATTGACAACGGGTAGAACACGAAATTCTCTTTTCGCTTGATCATAAGCATTGGACGTGTATCACAATTCACCACGACACCGGAATCGCCGTTGTAAAGGTCAAAATAAGACTGGTTCTTTGTCAGAATCATCAACTGGCCGTCGAAGGGTTCGTTATCTTTTTTACCAAGTGCCTTAACGACCATCCTATTTAGGTTTTCAACACCGCGTAAGCCACGCCGTTCTGCAGAAAGAATGCGCGCAGCATCAACTATTTTCCACAAGGCTTCGCAGTTTTTTTTGTTTTCGGCTGTCTGTTCAGGCCGAATCTTTTTTGCCAACTCGAGTAAGTCGGGATTGGTTTCTTTATAGAACTGTTCAACCCAGGCGTCAATCAACCCCTGTAGTTTAGCCTCTTCTTCAGCATATGTCAACGTCTTTTCTCCGTCGCCCAAACGCAGCAAGTTTATTTCATCGGGATTCGCCGATTTCCAGAGTTGTATTTTTGCATTCCACGGCAACCAATCTAATTTGAACAGAAGTTTCTCTTCCGGTAAAGTTTTCTGAATGAATCGAGAAAGGCGACCGATTTTAGAATTCTTGTCAAAACGGTTTGATTCGGTAAGTTCTACAACACTGTCCGCATCAAGTTCAAGAATTTCGCCTAGCACGGCACCCGCATCAACAGATGGCAACTGGTCCTTGTCACCAAGGATGTAGAGCCTAAAGTCCTTTTTCGGCAACGCCTGCATAAAAGACGCAAAAAGGGAAAGGTCAATCATGCTCGCTTCGTCAATCACGAAGATGGACTTTTCGGGGAACGGAGACTTCTTGCTAAAGCGGAAACCGTTTGTCTGCGGATTATAGCTCAGAAGACGGTGTAGCGTTGAATAGCTGTCGACGTTCTTAAGGCGAACCACTGCGGGATCATTTTTTGCATCCTCGGTAAGCATATCGAAATTTTCAGCAATGCTTTCGCGCAGCCGGTCGGCGGCCTTGCCACTCGGAGCGGCAAAATGAATATCCCACCCAAGCATTTCCGGATGTTTGTTTAACAAGTTCCAGAGCAGGAAAAATACGACTGTAGTCTTGCCGGTGCCTGGGCCACCCGTAACAATTAGGTTTTGGTTTTCACCTTTGACGATTGCCTTGTCCTGATCCGCTTTTAGGTCGAACTTATTCGGTCCTTCCTTAAGAAGCTCCTTTTCGATAAGGGACTCTATTTCCTTTTTGCAACTTCTAAGATTGCTCGAATTAACTCCGCCGTTAAATACACATTGTGCGTTCGTCTTGCCGTTTTCAAGCTCTTTTCGGAAGCAAAGTTCAATGAGTTTTTTGGCATCCAGATACTTTTCTGTAAACAGGTAAGGTTCGGTCTTTCCGTCTGTCTTGAAATTTTCAATGACGAGTGGCGGTTTGACATTGTCCAACAGCTCGGCACAGCCTAAGTCAATTACAGACTTAAAATCTTCTGCTGCCAAGTAGTACGATTCATCGGAATCCTGATTCTGAGAAGCTAACTTGACAAGTCCATCCCATTTGGTTTTCCATTTGGCAAACAAGGTTTTTGGATTTAGGGATATGCAGGTATTGCCATCGTTGGTTAATGAGATGAACATGTGCAGAACCTTCTGCGCATTGACCGATGAGGATCCAATACACTGCAAATCCTCTAGGAACGACACGAGTTTCTCGTTTAGTAGGGATGCGCCGCGCATGTCGTGCAGCAGGTTAAAAAAATCATTTGCTGAACCGTTCAGTTTTTCAAGCATTTCCTGTTTTGTCATTTTCTAATCTCCGGTTTACCCTACTTGAACATCAATTCCCTAACAATCTTATACGCGGCTTCTAGTTCCCCGAAATCATTCCAGGTATGCGCAAAGATGCCGCTGTCCTCATTCGCCTTGCAACCTCGGGCGAACACATAGTAAATTCCGCCAAAGTGTTCTTTGAATACCTCGTCGGGAGTTTTCCCCTTGATGCTGCAGAGCCACATAATCAAGCTGTAGGAATACAGGACCATTTGGATGGAGTAGTGCTCCTTGGCGGCCTCAAAGGTGGATTTGGAATCGTATTTCTGTAGAAGGTTCGATTTCCAGTCCAGTACGGAGTAGTATTCGCCGCTTTCATTGCTTACAAAGACCAAATCCATGAAGCCCTTGCAGAAGGTCTTGGGTTTGTCGTCGCAGTCATCCTTGTTGACGTCCATGTGGAATTCCATTTCGGCCAACCTATCTTTAGAATCAAGCTTCTTGAGGCTAAATACTTGCCCGGTTTTTTGGTTCCCGTGTATTTCAGGGAGCGATGCGTTCATCGTATTCCAGACGATTTCAACCGTTCTAGGCACCCAATTGGGGTGCTTGCCAATGGGCAGGCCCTGCGCCAAAAATTTATTTGTGATAAGATCGAGGAGTTCCGGATCTTTTTGAGCCTTGTCATACGTTAGACCGCCGATTCGTACAAAGTCAAGATCTTCGAATATATGGTGCAGCGCTTCGCCAAAGATGTTCCCACGTGGATAATCTGTATCTTCACTTACTCCACTCAGTACTTCGTCATCGTCATCGCCTTCGTCACCGGCTCGTTCTAGTAAGCGACCATCGACGGATTCAATCTCGGTTCCTGGAGATTTCTTGTCAATAGAAGAATAGGAATGTTGGTATAGACTTGAATTCTTAAGTATCTTCTGAATTTGGTCGATGATCGCCTGGCTCGGAAGCTCCGAATCAATCGGCTTATCTTCCTTGTTAAGGAAATCGATTTCTTCGGCCGCTATCTTCTGAAGATCTTTATCATCCCATGAACCGTCCCATTGACATGGTGTTGCAAATTCGTTTATGTTGTAAATTTTGCGGTGAGCCTCGGCTAGGAATGCCCATGGAGAATCGCCGTCAATAACGACATCTCCATTTTCACGATGGAGCTTTCTCATTGTCAAACCATAGCACTCTTCATAGGCGATGCGGGTTTTGCCCGTTTTTTCATTTATTTCTTTTTCGCTTACGAACCACCTATCGTATTGCGGCAAAATTAAGAGAGACGATGCTCGCGTATAGTCTACATAAAGCAGACGATGCCACTCAACGATTTCTTCTAGTTGACGATTGTCTTTGGATGCATCATCATAACCGAAATACTTTGTCAGTTTTTTCGATTTTTTATTGTCTTCATTCTGTTCAGAGTCTTCCTTACTGAACGTGTAAGGACCATCGGCACGATCGTTTACACCCTTATACCCCGCACAGGATATAACTACGGGGAATTCGAGGCCTTTTGAAGCATGAATGGTCATCAACTGCACCGCCTTGAAGTCTGTTCCCTTAGCAACGAGACTCTGATCTTCATCACCGGCCTTATTGCTGTTGCTTGCAAGGGTTTCTAGGTGTTTGATGGCCTGCTGAAGAGAGGCTTTCTTTTCGTACAGGTAGCCAAAGATATAATTGCCTATTTGGCGTAGCTTCGCCAAATCCTGCAATTTTGATGGCTTGCTCAGTTTTTCTTCGACATGCGTATCTTCGTAGATCTGTTCCTGCAATTCCGTCCATTGTCTCTTGGATGCCAGAAGTCGCCAATAGGCAATCTGTGCAAGCGTATTTTCGTCAAGGGTTGCTTGCGGTTCGTCAGTCAAACTGTATAGGTCCTTTCCGAAGAAATCAGTTACGAGCACCCCATTGAGCAATTTACCGTTGTATCCGTTCAGATTCGGCGCCGCAAGCATCCTGAGAACGGAAATCCATTCTGCGCACTCTTTGGAGCTGAATAGAGAATTGTCCTTGTAAAGCACGAAGGGAATGCCAACGTTCGTGAGGCATTTCTTGATTTCATCCATTTCTGGCCTTGTACGCCCGAGAACGGCAAAGTCCTTAAAGCTTACATTGCGAGGCGTCGTCGCACCGCGATCAAAAATCTGCAGGGCAGTCTTTCCATCTTGCACCTTGCAGCAATCGATTATCTTCTGGACCGCAAAACGAGCAAAGCCTTCTTCGGGGAGGATTGGCGAAACCCAAATGGGCGTTGTCTTTTCTCCATTGAACAAAGCGTCTTGTCGTTGATCTTTGACCTCTTTTGGGTCGTCGGAATCACTGAAGTCGCCCTCCGGTAAAAACGGGTATATTGTCTTTGGGAAATCGTCTGATCCATCGTGTGACTTGAACAACAAATTGCAGGCTTTAATCATTGAGATAGATGAACGGTAATTGGTCGCTAGCTTACTACCGTTGCCGATACTCTTTGTCGCTTGCCGGTAAATATCCAGGTCTGCCCCCTGGAAACTATAAATGGACTGTTTCGGGTCGCCCACGACGATGATATGGTTCTTTTTGCTTTTTAAGAATACAGTTTCGAAGATTTTCCATTGCGATTCGTTTGTGTCCTGGAACTCGTCGATGATAGCCACCTGATACGCCTTTTGGATCTTTTGACATAGGAAGGTCGGCTTATCGGAGGGTTCTCCATTTGGGCATACGGCATCGCGAACAGCCGATATCATATCATTGAAAGACTGTGCCTTCTGCAGAGCCTTTTCTTGTTGCCAACGCTTGTAAAGCTCCTCTGTTTTTTTGTTGAGGAATTTGAATCGGGCAACTTCGTCTTCAGAGCTCAATTTTATCGTTTTTGCAGGACTTTCCCTTAGGTCATAGAAATATCTAAGGGCTTCTCCCAATTCGTCCGCTGTTTCGTAAACGAGGGTTTTTCCTGTTCCTGTAAACAACACCCCGCTTCCAGTCCACTTAGATATCTTGTCTATAACATCTGCCACAGAAAAAGTTTTTTCCTTACCTCTGTCTATAGCAACAAAGTTTTTTCCTTTATTCTTGTTTAAGATTTCCCAATAACGTTCTTCTGCTGAATTCTGCTCAAGCCATTCCTCTATGCTTTTAGGAGGAAGTACGGGCTTTTTCTCTGGTGAATATGACTTCAGAGAATTCTTGAGTAGATCCTTAATGCTTTCGACTTCTTCGGGCAGACTATTTTTTAACTTCAAATTGCATATTTCGTCTTCCCATTCGTCGCGGATAAGCCTGTCAATAACCGCTTCGGCGGCTTGGTCATTAGCGTTTTCCATGTCAAAGGGAACATTTGCTTCGTAAGCAAAGTCATGGAGGGTCTTGCGGCAGAACGAATGGATTGTTCCAATCACGGCCTTGTCGATATCTTGACATGCACGTTCAAATAGGGGCTTTTCTTCGGGTTTTGCGTTTGACAAGCATTCGACCATTTCTTCACGGATTCGGTCTCGCATTTCTCCGGCAGCCTTATCCGTATAGGTCACAAACAGAACCTCGGAAAGGGGTATCCTGTTCCTGACCAGTTCGGCAGAAAGCTTACGGATGGTGAAGGTCTTTCCGGTTCCTGCAGAAGCCTCGATGTACATATTTTTGTCTAAACCAGATTTCTTGATTTCTTGGGCAAAGACGTTTATGTCAAAAGGGATTAAGTCGTTAACATTATTCATCTTTTTACCTACTTTTAATCTTTTCTACTAAGGATTTTCCTAGCAATCTTTGTTGATCTTCGCATGCGTCTTTCCACTCTTGCTTAAATTTGTCAGAATAACCGGAATGCTTTTTCAGATCTTCTAAGAAGACTTCCTTTCCGTCGAAATATTTCCAGGATCCGTGATCGCCATCAAGTTTCTGCTTAAGTGCTTCAAGATCGCCTAGGTCAGAACAGATAAGGTCAATCGGCAGAACCTTCTTCTCGTTGACAACAAAAGCCTTCTCATAGATTTTGCACAAGACCTCCTTTGCGTCATCTTTACTGATGTCTATGTGGCATGCATAGGCGTCATAGTCATTAGCGCCCTTACATTTTCCTGTCGTAACAAATAAGTCGACTTTATTTGCCTGACCTGAAGTGATTAGAGCAAGTGCCCCGATATAAGAGGTCAAGAATTTAGATGCAGTAGGTTTCTTGTCGTTCCGGCTAATTTCGACCACGACAAGCTTATCTGTAGATTTGAAAACAAGCGGAATATTGCCTTGCAGTATAAAATCCACTTGTTTTTCATCGGAGATGCGTTCGTTCAGTTCAATCGTTTGGCAAGTGTATGTACTTGCCGGGAAGATTCGGTCTAATTCGTCCTTTATTTCTTTCGCACGGCCTTTTATCTTTTCGGCTACACCGTTGCCAAATTTCCCCGACGGGATATTTCCTTGGTTGGTTAGACCGCTGAAAAATTGTTCAACATTCCCATAGTCCTTGTCGAGTCCTTTTTCGATATAGATGGACTGCTTCAGGAACAAAGATTCGTCAAGTATATCGAGACTGATCGGCTCAACATACTTTTCTGTCGGGTCTTCATCTGATTTTTCCAAGCGAAGTATGCGATTTACATAGAATTGGAAAGGATCGTTAAGGAAATTTTTCAACTGAGAAATTTTCACTTTATCCGGATGACTTGATTGCGGTTTGCTATTTGCAGCACCCGCTGAAGACTCGTTGTCTTCTTCCGACTTGAAATTACGAATGAGTTCTATGGATTTCAAATACCTGCGGCCTCGCCTTGTAAATAGGCAATCTTTGCTACGGGTTTCGTCAAGTGGAATCGGTTCCGTATGCAGGGGCTCGTGCTCGTTACCTGAATCATCAACCCATTTCTCGGCAAAGCCGGCCACAAAGTTTTTTAGGTCACTAATGATCGGCGACGGATATATTTCGCTATCCTTAACAAGGTTTATATTTTGGTAACTGATGTGGAATCCTTCGGAGGTGCTCATCAGCTGGCAAAGGAATGCATAGCGGTTCCGGCTAATGCTAGAATCGTCACCGGGCCATGGGCGAATTTGCCTCCGCAAATCTAGTGTGTTGAAGGATTCGTCTGTGGGGAAGTGGTCGGCATCTGCGCCTAGGAAGAACAGGTGCTTTACGGGAATGATTCGGTTCGGGGCGAACTTCATAAAGGAAATTCCGTTTACGAACAAGCTGCCGAAACTGAATTCCGAAACGGTCGCTACTTGCAGTAAAGCCTCGCGTACAATTTCCATCGAGATTGTTTTTATCGTATCCGCGTAGAACATGTACTTTAGGCGGTAAAGGGCCTTGCAAACTTCGTTGTAAGAGCCCGTTTCTGCAGCTAGGTCACCTGTGGCGCTTCCCATTCTTGCCCAACGATTGAGCGTTTCAAGCAGAGTCTCGATTTCATTTTCTGCAAGACCATTCTTGAAACAGGTCGTCCATTTTTCAAGATCTTCAATGGCATTGATAAACTTGAGCAGAACGTTGTCGTTCGTGCTGTTCATATTTGCATAAGGCGTATAGACGGTACCATCGGCTGACTGCTGTACATTTGTCGTCAGCCTGGCCAATAGCATCCTTTTTTTGGCAAGGTTCCATGGTCCACTACCTTCCTTTTGTTCGGGTCTATCGCGATAGACATTCATCTCGGTCAACCAGGTTTCCCAAATGGAAACCATATCGGGGGTAATGCCACGGGCATTTTGCACAACCGGGTTACGCACCAAGTCAAAGAAGTCTGCTCGCGATACGGAGTGTTGCTTCCTCACTTGGAACAGTGTCCTAATCAAGGCTCCGACAAGGGATTCCTTGGTAACGGAATCTGCTATCGTGTAGGGAATGTGGACAAACGATTTATCCCCATTCTCGGCAGCATTCTTTGCCTGATCAAAAATTTGATAAATGAAAGGACTGTATTCCCGCAAGTTCGGGGATACCACTAGGATGTCGGTCGCCTTTACACCCTTCTGAAGCAACTTGCAAATTGAGGAGTGCAGCGCTTCGACTTCGCGGAGCTTGCTAGGGGCCGCCATTATGGTGAGCGACTCGTCGTCCTTTTCCCTCTTTAGCAGTTTGTCGCCAAATTTGTTCTTGCGTTTTGCCACAAGGAGTTGTGTGGCCTGCAGAAGATTTTTAGGAGATTCCTGTCTGTCGTCCGACATCTTTGCGCATTCCATTTTGCTAAAATCGCAGGTGGAGTAGTCGTCCGCAAGACACCATAGTCTTATGTTGTCACGCCCGGCCTTTCCCCAATAGCGCAGAAGATTGTTTTCGTTCTCTAGAACAGGGTCCTCCGTCTCCAACTTTTCTTCGCCTTCCAAGGTTGTTACAATTTTGGGAACGGAGGCGAGTTTCGGCACAGGGGTATGTGTATCAATGTCTTCCCAGAATTCCATACACGGGTTCTGGATATAGGCATGAACTTCGTATTGCTTTGCGAATTCCCGCAATACAACTCTATAGAACTGCCCCATACCCGAAAGTCCAAAGATAAACACCGGGGCCTTGGATTTGTACTTGAAGTCAGGTTTTCCACTAGAATCACAGCAAGCTTTATAAAGGAACGGAAGTGTAAGGTACTTGGTCTTACTCTTTGGATCAGGTTCACTATCAGCCTTTTCAAAAACTTGCGTCAATAGGGATTTTCCGTTTACATTATGGAAAATCTTGGAGTAAAGAGCCCTTTCCCAGGATTCATTATCGACCGGCACGGATTTGTTGTCTTTGGTCTTTTTCACAAAAAAGTCCTTTAGACCATCCGGTGTTTTCAGAAGATCCTCCGCCCAGTAATCGAGAATCCCGTTGGCCTTTCCCCCTTCGGCATTTTGCAAAAAATTCTGAGGGCGGCTTATTTCGTATTCCAGGAAAAGGCCTGCCAACTTGTTAGCAAGGTCATAGAGTCGAATTGAGCTAATCTGTCGCTTTTCTGATTCAGACTCTGTCTCAGTGAGGTATTTGGCTAGAAAACCGCTTTCGTCGATGACTTCGTAATTGGGTTTGCCGTTTTCGTCATTACCCAACAAATATGCCATGATCACATTTGCGAGCATTTCCGATGAGAGCTTTTTCAATTTGCGATTGTCTCCCACCAGGATATCGAACAGGAACCGGTCAATGGTACTCTTGTTCAGGTTGGCGAGAACGCCCTTCTTTTTCATCCAGCGAAGGCGGAACCACTGCTCCAGTTTCGGGTCGGGGAATATCACGACCGGAGCTTCGAATGGGTTGTTCCAGATAGACGTAATCTCCTCGATCATTTTGTCGGCGAGATTTTCAAGATTCAGTGCAAATTTTAGATGTAGCATATTGAGAATATAGTTTCTAGTTCTTGTTGTATATCGTCAAAAAGGGGATAAATGTAAAAAAACAGCCCTGTTTTTAGCATAAGGCGAAAACAGCCCTTTTTGAGCATATTACTTGACATTCTCGACTGTTTAGGCGATATTATTGTATGAGGATTGAACACAAGAGGTTTCCATATGTCTGAATTTGACCGCTATCAGTGCTGTGTCTGCAACTATGTCTATAATCCCGAGTTCGGAGATCCCGAAAATGGCGAAACTCCGTGGACACCGTTCCAGGAACTGCCCGATTACTGGCTTTGCCCCCGTTGTGGTGCGCTCAAGTCCGATTTCGATAATATGGAAGGGTAGACGGGGGCGTATTTTGCTATCTTTCGCGCCATGACTATTGATGACTGGCGAGCCCGTATAGACGAACTGAACGTCGAGCTTATCTCCCTCTTGAACAAGAGGGCGTCTTTCGCCCGTGAGATCGGGAAGGAAAAAAAGCTTGCGGGGCTGCCGGTTTTGGACCCGGAAAGGGAATCCAGGGTTCTCGATGCCGTGGGGGAGCTGGCCCGCAAAGGTGAAGGCCCCTTGAGCGAGGAATCCATCAAACGCATTTTCCAGGTCGTCATGGAAGAGACCCGCAAGGTGGAGGACTGATGAAACGGTTCACCTTGGTTGGTTTTGGGCTTTTGGCCAGTTCCATTGCGGCCGCTGTCAAGCAGGCCAAGTTTCCGGCCATTATCCGGGCGGTGAGTTCTGCCGCCACGCTGAAGCGTGCCCAGGAACTGGAGCTGGCCAACGAGTTTTTCGAATACGACACCGTAGAGGAGTGGTCCAAGGATAGCGACCTGATTTTGCTGTGCGGGCCCATCCTCCACATCTTGAAGACCATGGAGGCCCTGAAGGGGGTGTCTTGGGCAAAGGGGGCAGAAGCCTCTGGGCGTCAGGTGCTGGTTTCCGACATCGGCAGCACCAAGGTGGAAATCTGCAAGGCTGGGGCGACCCTGCCGGCCCCGTTCCGTTTTGTGGGGAGCCACCCTATGGCGGGTTCCGAGAAGCGGACCTGCGAACATAACGATCCTGCGATTTTCGAGAACGCCTACTGGTTCGTATGCCCGCCCGAGGGTATGGAAGAATCGGTTTACGAGCCTCTGCTTACCCTGGTGAAGTTCCTGGGGGCCAACGCCGTGGTGTTCCCGCCGGAGCATCACGATGCCACTATGGCCTGGGTTTCCCACATGCCCCAGATGCTCAGCTCTACGCTGGCGGGGAATTTGCCGGAACGCCTGCTTTCTCACAACTACCAGCATTACGCCGGTCGCGCCTTCCGGGACATGACCCGCATAGCCGCCTCGGGCTGGGGAATGTGGCATGACATTGCCGTCACCAACCGCAAGGAAACCGTCCGGGCGCTGGAAGAGGTCCGTGCGGGGCTTGACCGTACCATCGAGGCTATGAACGCCCTGAAGGTGGTGGACGGTTCGCTGCCTTCTGACGTCAGCCAGTCGGACAATTCCGCTGCGCTGGAAAAGATTTTCAAGGCCGGTAACGACGGCCGTGCAAGTCTGTTCGCGCCGGGCCGTAACGCCGCTTCGGCATTCTTCGAGATTACGGTCCAGCTGAAGGACAAGCCCGGCGCTCTCCTCAGCGTGTTGGAACCTCTGGCCCAAGAAGGCATCAACGTCCGCGATGTGGAACTCATGAAGGTCCGTGAGAACGTGGCGGGCACACTCCTGCTCGCCTTCAAGACCGAAGATGAGGCCGCCCGTGCCCTCAAGATTTTGAAGTATCTGGATTACGAAGTCAAGGGAAGATAATGGAATTCTACCTGAATCCAGATAGAGAACGGACAAACCTGACCCTGGTCATGGCGCTGCTGGTCAATGGCCGCACCGTGCTGGAGGATTTTTCCTGGTCGGCGGAAGGCCGTAGCTTTGCGAATGCCCTAGAGGAATTCGGTCTTACCCTGAACTTGCAGGGGCACGAGATGGTGCTTACCGGCAAGGGATTCCAGTACCCCGTTCCCTCCCTGCTTCCCATCAACTTCGGGGAGCGTGACAGTATTCTTTTGTGGACTCTTGCGAGCCGCGAAACAGAACAGGTCTTTACCTTTGCCGCCGAGAACGACGAGGCGGGTATTGCCGCCGTGGCCCTTGCCAAGGAACGGCTCCAGGCCTATTTCAAGATTCACGTGGAGTCCGACAGCCCCTCCGATTTCAAGTTCCGCTTTGATACCGCCGATCCCTCCCTCAAGAAGGATTCTTTGGGGAGCGTGCCTTACATCATGCGGAACAGGCTTATGACCCGCGCTCTGATTCGTGGGGAATTCATAAGCTTTGAAGAGAAGACGGTCGTTCGCGACCAGTGGACCCGCATGCTTCAGTATTTTGGTGTGCCCCTCCGTTACGAGGGCCGTGGCGTGGAACAGCTCAGCGAATTTGAACGCCGCCTGCTTATGGCTCAGGGCAAGAAGGTGGAACGCACCCAGTTCACCGAGCAGTCCGAGACCAAGGTGATTACGGGCCGCGACTACTACGTGCCTGGCGACTTTACTGAGGCTATGGCCTTGATTCTGCTCTCTACTATCGGGGCGGTACCCAAGGGGAACCGTATCCTCATCAAGAACGTGGAGCTGAACAGTAGCCGTGTGGGGGCTATTAACTGCCTCAAGCGCATGGGGGCCAACATCGAGATTGTGACCCGCCGTGAAAAGTACGGCGACGTGTTCGGCGATTTGGAAGTTTTCCCCGTAGATGCGGGTAAGCGCCTGCAGGGCCGCCGCTTTGGCGAAGACACCGTGGCTACTTCCATCGAGGAATTTCCCCTGCTGGCGGTGGCGGCCTGCTTTGCCGAAGGCGAAACCATTTTGCGGCTCCCCAAGGAACTGCGCAAGCAGTGGCGCCCTGTGAACGAGGCCCTGGCCGAAAACCTGCGCAAGACCGGCGTAGAGGTGGGCGTCTATGACGACGGCCTGGTGGTTCGCGGTCTCGAGAACATCACGGCGGTTCCGGAGTTCGACGGCGGCGAGAATCCCCAGGTGGGGCTTGCCCTGAACGTGCTCGCGTTGGCGCTTGGCTGCGAAGAACCCGTGGGCCACACCGAGGTGGTGGAGGAACATTTCCCGGGAATCCTCAAGAAACTTTCAGACGCCATGGTAGACGAGAACGTGGCCGAAGACGGGGGCAATCCATGAAAAAGTTTTTCGAGAAAATCGGTATCGTCGGTTTCAAGGACAAGAGTGCTGACCTGGTGTCTGCCCTGGAACAGATTTCGGCGTGGGCCGAAAGCCACCCGAAGGTCTGCTTCTACGCCCTGGATTCCCTGAAGGGCCTGGTGAAAAAGCCAATCCGCGTAGTGAAGGAATCGGGACTTTCGAACATGGACCTGCTCTTGGCCATCGGCGGCGACGGCACGGTGCTTTCGGCGGCCCACATCGCCCTCGGGCACGGCATTCCCATTTTGGGAGTGAACGCGGGTCGCGTGGGTTTTTTGGCGGAGTCCCGCGTAGAGGGCCTCTCCAAGACTCTCGACGATTTGCTTGCGGGGGAGTTCTCTACCCGCGACCGCATGATGATCGATGCCGCCGTTTATAACGGACGCAAGTGCCTGTGCAAGCAGACGGTGCTGAACGAAGTCCATATCCGTGCCCACGCTCCAGACCGCATGGTGAACGTGAACGTGGTCTATAACGGCACGAACCTGACGGAGTACTGGGCGGACTCGCTCTTGATTTCGACCCCTACAGGCTCGACGGCCTACAACTTGGCGGCAGGCGGCCCCATTATCCACCCGGCGACCCCTGCGGTGGTGCTGACTCCCGTGGCCCCCAGCAGCCTTTCGGTGCGGCCCCTGGTGTTGTCCCTTACTTCCAAGAAGCTCCAGATTACCTCGGCGGTGGACCGCCCGCTGGACTTGGTTTTTGACGGACGCTTTACCTACCAGATGAAACCCGGCCAGCACGTGATTTTGGCCGAGAGCAAGGCGGTGACCACCTTTATCCGCATGCGCCATACGGGATTCGTGGGAGCCCTCCGCGAAAAGCTCGGCTGGACCGGCAAGCCCAAGCTGGCTTAATTTGTCTTAAAAAGACTCGTTGATGGTAATGCCGCCCGTAAGGTAGCGGTGAATGATGCTGTTGATTAGAGTCTGATAGCTTGTGCCGAGGCGTGCAGCCTTTGCCTTCATGCCCACGATATCGGCATCTTTCATTCGGATGGTGATGTTGTGGGCGGATCCGCGGATTTCGGCCCTGATGCGTTCGAGTTCCTCGGTAGGGACGGGCTGGGTATCGCCACGCTCGATGGCTTCCATGATTTCCCGTTCTTCTTCGTCCATCGGGTCAAATTCTGAGTTCGCCATTTTCATACCTCCGCTGATAGACTCGGTCGTACTTTTATACTTTCAATATACATATTTTATATTCAAAAGTCAATATATTTTTGTAGATTCCCGTCACCAAAAGACCAAATCTACAAAGGAAAAACGCAAAAAGCGATTTTTTGCTAAAAACGGCAAACAGCTGTTGACAGAAACATGCATTATGCAACAGTTGTTTGCAAAGTGTTCCGGGGCGACGCCCTGGCTTATTTCAGCAGTTTGTTCTCTCCGATGGATTCCAGTACGGTCATTTGAGAAATCGCAATTTGGTTCAGCTTTTGCAATCGTTCTGGCTGCGGCAAGCCTTCCTTAATCAGGACGGAATTCAATGATTCCATGTTCGAAAGGCATATAAGTTGGTTTACTGTCGCGTAATCGCGGACATTTCCCAGCAAATCGACGTGTGCATCGCGCCATTCCTTAGCGGTAAATCCGAATAAGGCAACATTTAGAACATCAGCTTCGTTTGCATAAACCATGCTCATTTGCCGTTTTGTAAGTGTTGCAGGAATCAGGTTCTGTTTGATTGCGTCCGTATGGATACGGTAATTGATTTTAGAAAGTTCCCGCCGCACGGACCAGCCTATTTTTGCCTGCTCCGCTTCTTTGAGTCGCTGGTATTCGCGAATGAGGTAATACTTAAATTTTGGACTTAGCCAAGAACCAAATTCAAAGGCTATGTCCCTATGGGCGTATGTTCCTCCATAACGACCGGCACTCGAAATAAGCCCAATTGCGTTTGTCCGCTCAATCCACTGCTTGGCGGAAAGAACGTAACCATTGCTACCGGCATTGAATCTAATGTTACTGAATTCCGTAACATTAAAATCGGGGTTATTAACTTGCTCCCATATCCCCAAGAATTCGACCGCGTAGCGCGTACTAAGCCAATGTGAAATGACCAGACCCGTTGATTCGGCATTCTTGTGCTTTGCCATGTCTGTCAAGCTGATATAATCGTCGTGGTTCCTTTGCATAAAGGAGATACTGTTATTGTCAAAGACAATCTTCTTCATCGACCCCTCCCTGCGGACAAGCGAAAAACCGCAGTGTTTAAAATTTTGAGCACTAGAACATTTGTTCACTATCAAATATAATCTTTCTAGGTGCGGCTGTCAAGATTTTTTTTGAAAAAAACGAATTTTCCCCTCGAACAGGGGCAGGGGTCGTCTTTTGCCATTCCAATAATCTATATTACGATTGACATAGCTCTGCACTTTGCTGTGTAGGGCGCAAGTTTAACGATGAGTTAGTTCTTATTCTTGTAATCGAAATCTAGCAGTTTCAAATCCACTAGAATAAGGCGAACGCTCACGTCCAGCAATGGGCGTGGGTCGTTTGTACGTATGGTGGATAGGTTTTGCTAGAGCCTCGATTACAGTATGTACTTTCGACACCACGCTTTTTTTGTTGTTTGTACAAGCATAGGAGCTAGAAGGAGTCCTTGTGAGTCAGTTCGACGTGTATAAAGTCAAGACGGAAAATGCAGATTGGCGGGGAATCTGTTCCTTGAACGGAATCGACTTTGATTCTTTTTGGACCAAGCAGGAATTTACCTCGCTAGCCAAATTGTTGAAACCTGGTGAATCGGTTCTTGGTTTTACTGCCGGAATGGTGCGGGTTACGGTATCGGGAAAGACAACTTTGTTAGGGAAAGACTCTTGGCTTGTTGCCCTGACCGATATGAGACTTCTTTTGGTAACGACAACGCCGCTGAAAGGAACGGTCAAAAGCAAAAGTATCGATATAAAGAAAGTGTCGGGAATGGTTGCTTCGCAGAACAGGGCCTTGGGCCAATTGGTGATTGTGTCAAATGGTGGAATAGTCACTATTGAAAATGCCATGGTGAATACGGTCAAGAGCATAGAAAGCCTATTCAACAAAATAAAGGACGTCGTCAAACCGCCTGAAACGACAAATCAGAAAGAAATAGTCCCTAATACAGAAACTCTTAATTCGCAGGAACAGGCGGTTCAAGAGCCCAGGCAAATGAAAGTGCAGGCGAGAAAAGAACCTGTAGCGAATCCTTTTTCCGACGAATTGGATGAATACGAAGAAAAGGCCGAATCAGATGTAAATTCAGTGGTTGCCGTTTTGGTGGCTTTTTTCTTTGGAGGTGTTGGAGTCCACGATTTTGTTTGGGGACGAGGCATTTTTGGAATAGAAAAAATCGCTTTTTCTGTTGCTGCGTGGCGGTCTGCTGCTAACGGGCATGAAATCATTTCGGCTTTGTTAGTCTTAGGGCTGACAGTTTGGGTTTTTATTGACATATTACGAATGCTGAATGGAAAGTATTTTAAAGGACGGACTTGCTCACGGATACCTCAAATTTTTCGTATAATAACCTTTATTTTGTGTGGTGCTGGATTATTGTTTAGTGTAGGGTCACTTCTTTCGGAAATTAGTGATAATTCAAAAAAAGATTATGGTGGGCATGTTTACCATGATGACATAGTTGTGGCATATAATCAGAATGCGGCTCAGGCTAAGGTGAGATATGAAAATAGACGTTTCAGTATCATAGGACAGGTCGGCTCTGTAGAAAAAAATGTTTGGGGTGATTATTTGATAAAACTGGAATCAGGCGGCCTTGGATACGCAAGCCCTACGAACAAGGTTAAGGAAATGGATCTCTACTTTTCAAGTAGGCAGTCAAAAGAAATTTTGCGATTGCAAAAGGGGAACCGTTTTGCTGCAAGTTGTATCGGTCGTGGCTTGACTTTTGGAACATATACGGCAGAAAAATGTGTTTTGAAACATGTTGTTCAGTATAAATAGATGAATTACTTGATGCAATATATCGCTTTTTTGCTCGGTGCCTTCGCATTATTTGCGTTTTCTGCTTGCTCCGAATATCCCGAGATGGAAAATGACATTTTGGCTTATCATGTATTCAATGAAGGACAACTGGATGAAGCGAATGACGACAGTTCCTACGTGGACTTGGTCGCTCGTTCCTTTGGGATTAGCCCCAAAGAAGTTCGCAAAGTTCAGAAGTATATCGTAAAAAAGGGGACGGAGACAAACCTGCGCTTTGCTTACGAGGCGATGCTACATGCCAAGGTCGTGGAATTACTTGATAGGACTGGAAATGGCGCTAGGAAAGATTATGTGGTGAATGTACTTGCTCCGTACTTGAATTCCCTGACAAAAAATGAACCTTATAAATCGGGAATTGATCGGAAAATATTTGAAAATGATTTGATTTGCCTGTTTGGAAAATTCTTTGAAAGTCCACATGTGCTTAGGGACTTTGTTGATGATTTGCACCGTTACAACAATGGTGGAGTTTCCTGTACGGATAATCTCAATGCCCTAAATAAGGTTCTTGTGGAATACAATCTTTTTGTGGTGCTGAATCAGCGGAGCAACCTGAATGTATTAAAGATTGATGATGTTATTTTGCCTCCATCTGAATACAAATGGAAAAGTATTTCTGTACTGAACCTGAAACGGATTATGCCGGGATTGTTGCCTCCTCTGCAAGGTTTTTACACGGCGGGAGAAAATCGTGTTGTCGTAATAGACGATATGGTAAAAACGAATGTTGAAGAAATTGCCGCCGAGATAGAACAGGGCAAGTTCTTTTCAAAGTACGAAGACAGGCGATTTGATAAATTCTGGCATTCTATAGGGTTGAATTTGAATGTGGAAAAGGCAAGCAAGATATATAAAACCTTGATGAAAAAAGATTTCGCAGGACATACGAAAACATATATCAAGACGGCGCTTTCTATGGAAGTCGCTATTCACGAGGCGAAACATCTTGTGGACCAGATTGAACATCCTGAATTGACATTGAATTTGGATGCGGAGTTCTCTGCACATGTAACATCGGCGATATTCAATCCAGCTCCACGGGCTGCCTTGCTTTCCGCAATACGTCGTATGGAAAATTATGCCATGTACCATCGGCTTTCACGCATGAACGAGGTGGCACGTAAACTATGGGAAATGGCCATGCGTTCTGCTGGGGAAGAAATCTATACAGAGGATTCCCTAAGGCGTGATTTAATCCACTTGTACAATGACTACCGAACTATACGAGAAAATACTTTTTTTGAATCTTTGGGCGATTTTAATGAAAAAATTGTGAGAAAAATCGCAGAACATTATGGTGTTGCAAATCCCGGTGATTCTATTGATTTAAGTTCTCCAAACGAGTCCGTGGTTAAGGCTCCTTCAAAACTCTTTGCCCCCTTACAAATCCCGTCTCAACAAATCACGAATAGGTATATGCCAGAAATCCAGGTTAAGGGTGATGCTGATTCTAACCGTAACTCCAAGAAGTTTGACAATGCCTATTATGGAGGAGTCAAGTCTATCGAGAGTGGAAATTCACCAGGAATAGTCATTCGCGAAAGTGATTCTAAGAAAATTGTGGTTCAGGACGCTCCTATTTCGTATTGAATAATATATATTAACGAAGACATAGCTCAAAACCATAAGGTATTTGGGCTAGAAGGAGCCATGTATGCGCAAAGCGTTATTTGCAATCCTTGGAATGTCGGCTATATTTGCCGCTTGCTCGCAGACGGTGTCAGCGTCCTCAAATGACGATGAAAATTCTTCCACCGAAAACAGTTCCGGTAGCAAGGGCTCTGATAATGAATCTTCGGGTTCGGACGGTTCAGAAGACGTGCTGGACAAGGACTGCGTTGGCGAGTCAGGCAAGCCCTGGGACGGCACTACGGCAAAGGAATTCGCCTGCGGTTCTGGAACCAAGCTGAGCCCCTATATCATCTTGACCGCCGAGCAGCTGGCAAAACTTGCCTTTATCGTCGGGGCAAACGAGAAGGAATACGAGGGCAAGTATTACAAGCTGGCCGCCGACATCAAGTTGAACGATGGCAAGGTCATTGACGACAAGGGCGCCCTGGTCGCAGATTCCGCCAAGCTCCACAAGTGGACGCCCATCGGAAATTCTAGTGTCGCTTTTGATGGAACATTTGATGGCAACGGACATACTGTAAGCGGAATGTTCATCAATACCACGAGTTCCCATAACGGGTTGTTCGGGAATAATCGTGGTTCTATTCATAGCCTTGATCTTGATAATTCGTGGGTTTATGGAGGTAAACAGACTGGTGGTGTTGTTGGCTATAATGTCGGCACAGTCCAAAAAGTGACTAACTACGGCAGTGTGTCAGGCATTGAAGATTGTGTTGGTGGAGTTGTAGGTAATTCAAACCAAAAAGATTATAAAGATAATTCTACTTTGAAAAATTTATTAAATATGGGAGTTGTTACAGGCAAGAAAAATGTTGGTGGCGTTGCAGGTTGTGCTGCCAATGTTACGGCTGATTCTCTTGAAAATAGAGTTTTAATAGAAGGCTATGGATTTGTTGGAGGCGTTTTTGGAGGAATTGGAGGTTCTTCTAAAAATGATATTAGAAATTTAAGAAATACGGGGAAAATAAACGGCTTGCACTTTGTAGGAGGTGTTTCAGGGCATTGTGGCGCAAGTTTAAGTATTAGTTCTCAAGATAAAGCCTCTTATAGTTGCCCCAAATTGAACATTTGGGAATGTGGAAATGTCACGAAAGCATACAATAACGCTATAATATCAGGAAAAAATTATGTTGGTGGGATTTTTGGTGTCGCTTGTAATGGGTCAATTTCTTCTTTGGGAAATGTGGCTGATATTGAAGGAGATTATGGCGCTGCAGGTGTCGTTGGATCAGTCTCTTTCATTACATCAAGCTCCTTGTACAACACGGGCAATGTGAACGGAAAAATATATGTAGGCGGTATATTCAGCTACAATAATGAAGGTGTAACCAATGCCGCCTATTCCGCAGGCAAAGTCGATGGAGATTCCCTTGTGGGCTTGATGATAGGCTACAATTACAATACCACCATGGCAGATTATTATTACCTGAAACAGGGTAACCAAGAACCCTTCGGTCTAAATAATGGCGGTGGCGTTGCTACGCCCAAGACCGAGAATGAAATGAAGTCTACCGACTTTGCCAAACTTCTCGGCGATGATTTTACTTACGATTCAGGACTTAATGGTGGCTATCCCATACTCGCATGGGAAAAAGAATAAAATTGGCAAACCCTGCGGCTCGGATATGCTAGCGGGGTTTTAGGGGGTGTCCCCCTAGGCGAGGGGGCGGAGGAAGACGAAGGGAGATCCCCGCCTTCGCGGGGATGACAAGAGCGTGGCGGGGGCGACATTCGGCTGAAAACAGGGGGAGGCTTCCCCCTTTTATGTTATAATTCCTATATTTCCTGCAAAAGCAAGGAGTTTTTATGGCTGAAATCGGTACACCTCTTAGTTCTAGCGCCACGAAGGTTCTTTTTTGCGGGGCGGGCGAGCTCGGCAAGGAAGTCATCATCGAGATGATGCGTCTCGGCGTCGAAGTGGTCGCCGTGGACCGTTACGCTAACGCCCCGGGCATGCAGGTGGCCCACCGTTCCTACGTCATCAACATGCTGGACGGTGCCGAACTGCGTCGCGTGATCGAGCAGGAAAAGCCGGACTTTATCGTGCCGGAGGTGGAGGCCATCGCTACCGATACGCTGGTGGAACTGGAGAAGGAAGGTTTCCACGTGATTCCCACGGCCAAGGCCACCAAGCTGACCATGAACCGCGAGGGTATCCGCCGCCTGGCCGCCGAGGAACTGGGCCTCGCTACCAGCCCCTACCGTTTTGCCGACAGTTACGAGGATTTCAAGAAGGCCGTCGCCGAGATCGGCATCCCCTGCGTGGTGAAGCCGGTGATGAGCTCTTCGGGTCACGGCCAGAGCACGGTGAAGACCGAGGCCGACGTGGACAAGGCCTGGGAGATTTCCCAGACGGGTGGCCGCACGGGTGCGGCGAGCCGCGTGATTGTGGAAGGCTTTGTGCCTTTCGACTACGAGATTACCCTTTTGACGGTGCGCCACGTGGGCGGAACCAGTTTCTTGCTGCCGGTGGGTCACCATCAGGTGGGCGGCGACTACCAGGAATCCTGGCAGCCCCAGCCTATGAAGCCCGAACTGCTGGAGCAGGCGAAGGACATCGCGAAGAAGGTCACCGACGCCCTGGGCGGCCGCGGTATCTTTGGCGTGGAACTGTTCGTGTGCAAGGACAAGGTGCTGTTCAGCGAAGTGTCCCCGCGTCCCCATGACACGGGCATGGTCACCATGATTTCCCAGGACCTTTCGGAGTTTGCCCTGCATGCCCGCGCAATACTTGGCCTGCCTATCCCGAACATCGCTTTCCACGGCCCCAGCGCTTCCAAGGCTATCGTGGTGGAAGGCGAGTCCGACCACGTGAAGTTCAGCGGCCTGGAAGATGTGCTTGCCGAACCGGACACGGCGCTTCGTTTGTTCGGAAAGCCCGAACTGAAGGGCCACCGCCGCATGGGCGTGCTCCTTGCCCGCCGCGACACGGTGGAAGAGGCCAAGGCTACCGTCATGGCCATGCGCGAAAAGGTGAAGGTCACGCTGTAGTCATCAGGTCAATAGGCTTGATGTTTTCAAGTTCCTTGGCAATGTCGATTTTGACATTGCGGATGTCTATGTCATCTTGCAAGGATATGAAGTAATCGTCGGATACTCCAAAATACTTGGCAAGCCTTAGGGATGTGTCGACCGAAATCCTCCTGCGGTCATGAAGGATATCCTGAATTCTTGATACCGGGACGTTGATTGCCTGTGCAACTTTGTAGGCGGATAGACCCATAGGAGCGAAAAACTCTTCGGTGAGAATTTCTCCAATTGTCGGCGTCTTGATGTGCTTGCTCATTTTTTTCTCCTAGTGGTAATCAACTATTTCGACATTGTGAAACTGACCGTCAGTCATTGTAAAGCAGATACGCCACTGGTCGTTTATGCGAATGGAATACTGCCCGTCTCTATCTCCGTGTAATTGCTCCAAACGGTTGTTGGGTGGAATGCGTAAATCTTCGAGATTTTTAGCATTGTCGATCATCATCAATTTTCTTAGGGCTACTTTTTGGATTGTACTTGGTAGTCGCCTGGAGTACTCCTGGTTATAGACTTGTTCGGTTTCCTTGTTCGCAAAGCTTTGTATCATCTTTAATATACCTATTTTGCGTGTATATGTCAAGCGGGTATAATCTTTTTTGATTGGCCTGTCAATATATGAACTTTTGACGAAAAAAGGGACAAATATTGTTGCTTTTTGAAGGGGCGTATGGACTATTTTTTGTGAAATGTAACCAGGAGTTTACTTGACGGGGGGGTAATTCTGTATTTATATTGATTGTCGGAAATGATTCCGCATTTATGGAGCAGACTATGTTCAAAGCGAAAAAAGAAACAACACTCCTCTGTGGCTTGGCCATTCTCGTTGCGTCGTTTATGGGGTGCAGCGACAGCGCATCTGCGAACGATGTGGGTGAGGCAGAACAGGGAGAGTCTATTTCGTCTTCGGTAAGTGGTGAATCTGCGCCTTCCGCACAAGATGTCCCCGGTTTGTCCAGCAATGTGCAGTCTAGTTCCAGTAATGGAGCAATGGGTGGCACAAGTTCAGTGAGCCAGGGCGGTCAAAATCCTTCCCAGGGATCTTCGTCCTCTTCTAAAAAGGCGGAAAGTTCCGCCGCAAAGAGACCTTCTGATTTCAACGGGCTTACGCGGGAAGATTTCTTGAATGACGAGATTGAATATTTGGAATTTGAAGATGAACGTGATCACCAAAAATACAAGTACGTAAAAATCGGTTCCCTCTATTGGATGTCGCAGAGCCTAAACTATTCGGATAGTGTAAACTTCAAGAGCCTTGTGGGAGGAAAGAGTTTCTGCTACAATGACAATCCGTCCAACTGCGATGTGGCGGGCAGGCTTTACACCTGGGCCGCTGCTATCGATTCTGTAAAGATAGATACTGATAAAGGAACTTATTATCGGTGCGGCTTGAATGCGAAAAATTGTACGTTGAGTACTTCAAGCATAATACAAGGGGTTTGTCCTGAGGGATGGCGCCTGCCTAATGATAATGACTGGGTTGCCATGTATGTGACGGTTTACCAGGAAAACGGCGGGTATCCAAAAACTGTGGGAAGATACCTTAGGGCAAAAGTGGGCTGGGATGGCGGTGAATACACCAAAGAAAGTTTGGATTCATACGGCTTTTCGGCGATACCTGGTGGGGAAAAGGAGTATGTAACTTCTTTGAATTACAATTTTAAGGATATCCAATCCAGGGTGCTGTTTTGGAGTGCTTCTCCTGAAAAAGAAAATACCAACGAGGCCGGTGGCATAAACCGAGCCCATTATCTGGGCCTAAAGGCTGTGAGCGATGATACGGGGAATGGAATTGGTGCTTCAAAAATTCCGGGAGGTCATTACGTCCGTTGTGTCAAGGATGTAGAAGAACCCTGACAAAAAATTTTCGCTTGCATTAACAGGGTTTTAGGGGCGGCTTCCCCCTTTAATTTTCAAATACTTTTAGTCATTAATCACTGCTTAAAAAGTGATTAATCAATTTCTCTTTTTTGCGTCAATGGCGAAATTTGTTTGAAATCGCCGTTTTCGTAGTTGGCACGCTTTTTGCAACATATCGAGCGAAAGAGGATTGCGAATGGTGTTGACGATGGCGAAACATAATGTTATCTTTAGAATATTAGGGTCAAGAGTGCTGCCTTTATGCGGTGCGTCGAGTAATCTCGCTTGGCTCTCTTTTTTTTATGGGGCGTTGCGGGGGAGTCCCCCGCTAGAGAGGGTAGGTTGGGCCTGGCCCAACCGAGGGGGAGGCTTCCCCCTTCTCATGAGAAATATGTAAACTATAGTTGCATAATGCGCTAAATTGACAACAGTTGTTTGCCAAATTAAGGGAAAAGTCGCTTTTCCCTCTTTTCGTTTATAAATTTGCCTCTTCAAATCGGGAAAAGAGGTACTTATGAACAAGTTCTTGCGTGTTTTGAATATGTTGACAAAATCAAATCTTTTAACTAAATTCTGATATGAAGTTCTCTGTAGAAAAATTGCCGGCGGCTGAAAATGAAATTAAGTCCTTGGAGCAATCTCAACAGGACCTTCTCAACAAGGAGTATGAAACCATTGAAAGACAGGGTATCGAGTTTGTTCGAGTGAGACCGATTCAAAGAGAAATCTTTGAAATCAAGTCTAACGAACTCCGTTCCCTGTTCAAATACAAGGCGGGTGCGATTGTCGTTATCGGAGTTGTTTTCGTTAAGAAGACGCAAAAGACACCGAAGGATAAAATCAAACTTGCCAAGCAACGTCTGAAGGAGATTTGAGAATGCCGTATGTCTATGTGAAGGATTCCGAGGGCTTTGTTTTCAAGAAGAAGGAATCGGAAGTTGCTAAGGGTGAAAAGGTCATCTCCGAGAGGGAGTATCGGAAAAGGTCGGGCCTTGCCCTGTACGAGAAGAAGTTCGGACATGGCGGTGCCCGTGAAAATGCTGGGCGCAGGACGAAATTTGCTTCGCCCTTAAAATTTCAGATTCGCGTTACGAAAGAGGAAAAGGAGTTTTTGTCCTACGCTAGGGACAAGAAATTAGACTTTGCGGCCCTGATGAAAATCGCCATCAGCGCAAATTTGTGAGAACTGTTCCCTAGTAGTAACACAGGTAATTTTCATATTGTTCTAGCAACAGTTGTTGACAAAATGCAAGCCCTTTGTTTGGGGGCTTGTTTTTTGCTTTGACTTTGTGTATATTTAGGGCAATGGAACCGACTTGACTGGTTGCCGCCTGGCCTTTGGCCAGTTTCTATATGGTATAACAAAAGAGGAAACATGGCTCGCGAAATTCGAGAGACCCCTATTTTGTTCGGCGAGGATGCTCGCCGGTTTTTGGCCCGTATGGAAGAGCGGCACCCGGAACCTCCGGAAGTTCGTGCCCGCATCCAACGGAATTACGAACTTTTCAAAAAGGCTTATGAGCGTGGCATGGCAAAGATGCGTGCCCGCGAAGCGGCCAACGGAGGTATCGACCCATGCTTCAGAACCGTATAGGATTAATGGGCAAATTATTGTTGTCATTGCGAGGGGTATGTACCCCGAAGCAATCTCTATCCCGTATTTTATGAAACCTACGGTATATATCCTCTTCAATAGGCCTCGCGGTGTTCTTTATACAGGCGTGACAAGCGATTTGTGCAAAAGAATGGTTGAACATAAGCAAAGACTGCAAGGTTTTACCGCAAGATACAATGTCACGAAATTAGGGTATTGCGAATATTTTCAAGATATAAAGGATGCAATACAAAGAGAAAAACAGATAAAAGCTGGTAATAGGAAAAAAAAGATTGAACTGATAGAATCGCTAAATCCCCAATGGAAAGATTTATTTGAAGATTGTCTATAAATTAGGAAAGAGATTGCCACGGCCTAACGGCCTCGCAATGACACACGAGGCGAATGCTGCGGCAGACTGCTTGCAGTCTGACATAGCTGAGCCGATGTTGTCATATGCACGCATAATGACAATCTAGACCCCCATACTCGCCTTATGTATTACGACTTAATGGATATTGTCGGGTAAAAAAGTTCAAAATCAATTCTCTTTGTCAGCCTTCAAGGATTTCTTGATGGCTTCTAGTTGTTCCTTTGTACAGGCTCCGGAGATGTAGATGATGTAGTCTCCGACAATCTTTTGCTTTTGGGGATTCATGCTGTAACTGTATTCCCAATGCAGGGGTAAGGTCTTTCCGTAGAACTGTTTCAGTTTCAGGGAGTCTTTCGAGTTAAAAGAAATCAGGGGCCTTTCAAATATTTCAAAAGAGGATTCGCGAGGGGTGGCCGCGCAATTCCCTGGAACTGTACGGCACTCCAGTTTACCGTCTTTCTTGATGGAGGTCACGTGCTTTATACATAGACCGCCGCCACCACTCATGTATTCAAAGCCTTGCAATAGGGTGACCTTTTTCTCTATGGCAGGGATGGAAATGCTGAAACTGGTGAAGTAACTGTTACTCGCTGCGGAGATGTTGACTTTGAAGGAGTTGTATTTCTTGTAGGCGTGGAGGGAAATGCCGCTTTCGCTGGGTTCGAGTTCGGAGCTGTTGTAAAAACAGAAATCCGCAAAAATGGAGTCCTCTTGGGCGAAGGCTTGGCCGCCAAGCAGGAATAGGGCTAAAATAAGGGTAAAAGACGCCTTGTTCACCTTCAAAAGATAAGTTTTTTTGCCTTTTCAAAGCCCTTTTTTGTATTTTTCGCCTATGAAAATCCATTTTTTTAGCAAGTTGTTCCTTTGTGCGGCCTTGCTCGCACCTGCGGCGTTTGCCCAGGAAACGGTGGAGTCCGTCCGTCGCCAGATCAAGGCGGTGGAGGCGGAAACCGCACGTGAGAAGTCGCTCCATGACACCGAGAAGAAGCGCCACGCCGAATTCGTGGAAGTGGGCCGCAAGAAGGTCCAGGCCCTGGCCACCCAGAACAAGACCCTGAAGGCGGAAATCGACTCCTTGAAGGCGGAACTGTCCCACCTTGCCGAGGCCCGCCAGAAAACCGCAGGCACTGTCCGCTGGTTCGAGGGCCGCAAGGCCAAGTACGGCGAGACCCTCGCAAAAGTTATTGACTCCCTGGCCCCCGTCTTTGAATCCGACTTCCCCTACCGCAACGAAGAAGCCATCAAGAGCGTCCAGGAAATCGCGGGCCAGCTCCACAAGGGCCTCATCGAGGCGGACGACGCCCTGAACCGCACCCTGGAAATCTTTTATGACCGTATCCGCCTGGGCTACACCACCGAAGTCTACAAGGGATTCTTGCAGGTGGACGCCCGCAGCGTGCCCGGCACCTACCTCCGCTACGGCGCAGTGGAGAGCATCTTTGTGAGTAACGACGGCAACGACGTGCTGTGGCTCTCCCGCGGGGCCGACGGCACCTACCGCTGGAACAACGTCTCCGACAACCTCGCCATGCGAACCGCCCTGAAGGACGTGATGAAGGTGGCCGAAGGCAAGACCGCCCCGAGGCTGGTGACCATTCCCGTGGTCGTTCCGAAGGAGGGGCTGTGATGAAAATCGGAATTCGGAATTCGGAATTCGGAATTGGAGGGGAACGCCTTCCCCTCGCTCGCACCGTGTCGCTCGCTACCCCTTCGAGCAGGGGCTCAGACGCCGCCCCCGCAACGCCCCGCTTTATTCGTTGGAGTGTTCTTTTCTTCGTCGCAGCTACCGCCCTGCTTGCTCCCGCAGCCTTTGCCCAGCAGGCTCCTGCAGATATCGACGCCGTCAAGAAGCGTGCCGAACTGAACAGCGCCAAGGCCGACCTGGAAGAAGCCCGCAAAAAGCGGGACATGGCCGTTGCCGCCCGCTGGAAAGACCGTGAGACCGCCAACCAGGAGCGGGAACTTTTCAACGAGAAGTATAACGAAAGCAAGGAGAAGGTGGACGCCCTTATGTCGGAGCGGGCCCGCCTCTTCGAAGACGTGCGCGTGGCCCGGGAAGACCTGGCGCAGGTCAAGCTGCAGGCCGAAAAAGCCCGTGCGGAATTTTTGTCTCTTGCGGCGGGCCCGGAGCGTCTGGAGACCCTCGCCAAGTTCCAGGAACAGGGAATCCCCTTCAAGATTTCTGAACGGGTAGAAGTCCAGAACAAGGTCAAGAAGGAAATGGGCCTGTACAAGGACGACCCGGTCCGCATTGCCAAGGGACTGTTCGACGCTGCCCGCGCGGAGATGGACTTTACCCGCGAAATCCAGATGGAGCAGGGAGAACTGGTTTTTGGCCGGTCCGTGGCCCAGGGCATGCGCCTCCGCTTGGGCGGCCTCTACGCCATGGAACTTGCGGACGCCGCCGACGGCCTCACCGGAATCAAGCCTTCGGCCCTGATGCTCCCCGTGGCAGGCGAAAAGAAGCGCAGTTTCAGCTGGCAAGAAAACCTGACGCCCGAGACCCGGAAAGAGATTGAAGCCGCCTTCGCCCATGCCAAGGATTCCGCCTTTGTCAACGTGCCGGTGGACGTGCTCTTGAGTACGGAACTTTCCTCCGAGCTGGCGAACCATCAGGAGACCACCTGGAAAGACGACCTGATGGAATTTTTCAGGAACGGCGGCATTTTGATGTACCCAATCGTGACGCTGTTCGGGCTTGGCCTGCTGGTAGCGCTGTGGCGGTTCCTGTGGCTTTTGATTGCGGGCTTTGGCGGACTTTCCACGCGCCGCACTCTGAAGGCTTTGAAGAATGGCGATGTGGAGAAGGCCCGCACCTATGCGAAGAAATCTATCGGCAAGGTGGGCCGTGTGCTGAAGACGGTACTTTTGAAGGATTATGCCGGCCGTGAAGCGGGGGAGAAGGCGCTGGAAGAGTTGTTCGCCCGCGAAGTCCCGAAAATCGAGTCCGGCCTTACCTGGATTTCGGTGTTCGCCTCTACGGCGCCGCTATTGGGTCTTTTGGGTACGGTGATGGGTATGATCGAGCTGTTTGATGTGATTACCATGCACGGGACTTCTGACCCGAAGCTCCTTGCGGGGGGTATCTCCATCGCCCTCGTGACGACGGAGGCGGGCCTTATCGTGGCTATCCCGCTGCAGCTGATCCACACCTTCCTTACCAACATGGCGGATTCCCTGCGGAGTCGTATGGAAAGCGCCGGCCTTGCGGTGCTGAACGCCTTATGGGTCAGGGAATCGGTCAAAGAATCGGTCAAGGAATAGAGCCGGAGTTTCTGTGGAAACCGTTAGCGAAATATCCGTCATCGAGGCGGCTTTCGGCATCCTCTTTAGGGGAGGGTGGGTGCTTGCGCCCATCTTTGTGTTGGGCTGGTTCGGATGGTTCTTGATGATCGAGCGTTACTGCTACTACTTTATGCTCAAGGGCGGTAGCGTGAACGGCGTGTTGGGCGGTTTCTGGAAGAACTTAGAGAAGAAGGGGGAGGACGAGGCTTTCAAGAAGCTCGCTCGCCGCCCCTACGGTTATTTTTATGCGTTGGCTTGTGATGTGCGGAAGTATCGAGACCAGGGACCTGTGGCTGTGCGGAACGCCATGGAAGAGACCCGTCACCAAATTTCGGTGAACTTGTCTAAGTCCCTGCGGACTATCTCGACCTGTGCGGCACTTGCCCCTATGCTTGGGCTGCTCGGTACGGTGTCGGGCATGGTGCATACCTTTGAGACTATCCAGCTTTTTGGTTTTGGAAACCCTGTGCTCATGGCCGACGGTATTTCGGAGGCGCTGCTTACTACCCAGGCGGGGCTTTTGGTGGCGTTTCCGCTGATGCTTGCCTACAACTACTTGGCGGGTCGTGTGGAAGACGTGGAAAAGCAGGCTTGGAGCGAGGCGCTAAAGTTTGAGTCTTATGTTTTTGAGGCAACGCCGGTTGTGGACGGTGTCGCCGTTGCGGAGGAAAAATGAGTTTTATCCGTAAACGTTCGCAGGATGGCGGAAAGATAGACGTGTCCCCTATGCTGGACATGGTCTTTATCCTGCTCATCTTCTTTATCGTCACATCTACCTTTACCCGTGAAACCGGCGTGGACGTGACCAAGCCCAAGGCAAGCTCCGCGAAGGACCTGGCTAAGGAAAGTATTCTTATCGGTGTGACCCGCCAGGGCACAATCCACATCAACGAGACTCAGGTGAACTTGACCACGCTCAATACGGTGCTCCGCCAGATGATGGCCGAATCCCCTGACCGCCCTGTGATCATCGTAAGTGACCGAGACGCCCCCAACGGCGTGGTGGTGGACATTTTGGACGAATGCAACCTGGCCAAGGTCCGCAAGGTTTCCATTTCGGCGAATAAGGAGGAGTAATTATCAAAATGAAGGTAAGGCAAATTCTTTTGTCAATCGCTCTTGCCGCGTTCTTAGCATCGTGTTCTGACGATAGCAATAGTTGGAACGCTAGCGAAGTCTGTCCAGAAAGCGGTCGCGGAACGTTCATTGATGAACGTGACGGGCAAGTGTATAAATACACGACTATTGGCAACCAGGTTTGGATGGCAGAGAACTTGAATTACAATGTTGATTATAGTACCTGCTATGACAACGATGAATTAAATTGCGACTTTTGGGGGCGTTTTTACGCGTTGCAAGAAGGAGATTCAGATATTCTTGATTGGAATAAAGTGGATACAATATGTCCTGTTGGATGGCATTTGCCATCAAATGAAGAATGGTCTCAAATGATTGGAACAGTTGGTGGATACCAAGATGAACCAACAGCTCTTAGGTTACGAAGTACATCATCTTTGTGGGATGAAAGCCGAGGAAAGGGTACTGATGATTGTGGTTTTTCTGTAATACCAAGTGGATACCTGTACGAATCAGGGAAGGGAACTTATATGTATTATGGAGGAAATTTTTGGTCGTCAACAATGAAAGACGCGTATGGGGCATATGAAATCGGTATCGGTGGCGTTGTTGGTAACATAAATAGCTCTGGCGAACATCAATTATCTATTCGCTGTATAAGGGATTGATATGCGTAAAATATTATTCATTCTGCTAATAATTTCCATACATTCTTTTGCTTTAACGCTTGATCAGGTTCGAGCGGACTTGAAGAAAAATTCGATATCAGGCGATTCTATAGAAATTAATGTTCGCACATCTGTTTCTACAGCTGGTTCAAAATCTAATTACACATTCCACATCTCACACTTCACATTAGTGAACCATGCTTGACTTTCTAGCGAAATATTTCCGGTTCCCGGTAGCCTTCGTGCTCTCCTTCGTGGTGAGCGCGGTGTTCTTCCTTGCGGTGCCCGTGCTGAACGCCTTGTTCTTTGACAAGGGCAAAAGAACGGAAAAGCAGCTGGACACGGTTACCGAGGTGGAAGTGTTGGTGAGCGAGAAGAAGCCCGAGGTCAAGCAGAAAGTCATTCGCACTATCGTGAATCCCAACCCCTTCAAGATTTCGGCCAACATGGGTGTTTCCCGCAGTCAGAATTTCCAGATGGATTTGTCTTTGGCTCGTGGCGCCGCAGGTGACGGTGTGGCCGTTGGCACGGGCTCTATGGAGAACGTGGTCTACGAGGCGGGTGAGGTGGATGAACAGGCCCAGGTGCTGAAAGAGGTGCAACCCGCTTTCCCCGAAAAGGCGAAGAAGCTGGGACTCTCGGGATACGTGAAGGTCTATATTGTTATCGACGTTTACGGGGACGTGGCCCAGGCAAGTATCATGAGCCAGGACCCCGCAGGCTACGGCTTCGATACCGAAGCCCTGAAGGCTGTACGGCAATGGAAGTTCGCACCCGCCAAGCTGGGCGGATATCCTGTGGCGCAGAAGGCCACGAAGGAGTTCCGCTTTGTTAAGTAAGGTCTTTACATGTCATTGCGAGCCTCGTAGAGGCGTGGCAATCACGCTTCTGCTTATAATTCTGTGCGCGACTTCGCTCTTTGCTGCCGAAGATTATTTCTTCAAGGCCAATGAGCTTTATGACCAGGGCAAGTTCAAGGAGGCAGTGCCCCTTTACCGTGCTGCTATTGACGAGGGCCGTTACGAACCCTTCGCCTGGTTCAACTTGGGCAACGCCATGGTCCAGCTGGACCGTAAGCAGGTGGCCCTGGTGGCCTATAAGCGTACCGTGGAACTCTTGCCCACTTTCGAAAAGGCTTGGATGCTCATGGGCGACCTTTATTACCTGAATGGTGATGTTGGGCAGGCCATCGCGTCTTATAACCGCGCCATTGAACTTGGGGTGGAGTCGGATCATGTGCATTTTGCCTTGGCGGAATGCTACCTGAAGGGTCGGGACTGGACCTTGGCCCAGAAAAACTTTGAGCGGGCTTTGCAGCTGAACCCCGACCGCATGGACGCTTGGTACGGACTTGCTGAAGTTTACGAGAAACTGGGCGATTACGAATACGCCATCAAGACCCTGCAGAACGCTCTGCAGATGACTGCCACCGCCGGCGCCGATGTCCACTTTACGCTGGCCTATTACTACCGCAGCATGGACTCCACCAGGCTTTCCCTGAACGAAATGGAAAACGGTCTGCTGATGGACCCAGAAAACGTTTCTGCCAGACGTTACCTAGCCCAGATGTATGTGCAGAACAATTCGCCCTGGATGGCCATTTTCACCCTGGAAGAAGGCCTCCGCCACAAGAAGGGCAAGGGCGACCTGAACCTGGATTTGGGACAGATTTATTTTAACCAGAAACGATACGACGAAGCCTTCGAATGCTACATGAAGGCCTGGCTTGCGGGTAGTTCTCAAGGCCGCATCGGCGCCGAGAACGTGGGCCACGTGTATTCTAACATGGGTGACACCGAAAAGGCCGAAAGCCTGTACAAGCGTATCCGGGAAAAGAAATAAGTTCCTGCTATCCTTTTCTACATTTATCCATATGGCAAAGAAGAAAAAAGTTTTTAAGACAGCTGCCCTTGCGCAGTCTAACCGCAGCAGGGAACAGCGCCTGCGTGAAAACCTTGTTCAGGTGGTGAACGGCCAGAGCCGTTTGCTGAACCGCCCTGAAGACTTGTACGAAATGCTGGCGGACGGTCTTGACGACATTGAGACCTTCAAGGACCCACGGGAACAGTTGGAACTTTTGGCTTGGACCTTGCGGGCGGACTTTATCGCCTTCAAGGCCGACACCGACGAGGAGAAGGAAGGTTGGGACGCCCTCTTCTACGATGCGGGAACCTTCTTTGTGGAGTTGGCCTCTCAGTACACCGACAAGGATTACGTGGCGGACTTGGTTCACGATCTTGCGCTGAGGCACGTGGGTGGCGAAGGCCGCTCCGTGGTGTTCCTGAGTGTGGAGGAGTTCTTGCCCAAGGAGCGGGCCCAGGCCTTGTTGGCGGAACTTCTGGAGGCGGTAACTGAAGTGGATCAGGGAAACCGCGAAGACATTCTGGATGCCATCTGTGACATGGCGGATTCCATTAAGGATGCGGCCATGTTTGCCAAGGCAGCCCTGCTGAAGGACCCTGACAAGAGCAACGCCACGCTTATCGACATTGCCAATGCCCAGTTTATGGCAGGGAACTTAGAATTGGCCAAGCAGTGGCTTGGTGACGTGAACAACCCCGGTGCCGAAGACGAGGAAGCTTATCTGGATCTGCAGGCGGCCATCGCTGACAGGGAAGGCCGTAAGTCTGACTGTATCAAGATGGCCCATACTCTGTACGAGAAGTTCCCGAAGGTGGTGAACCTAGGGCGCCTCTGTGCGTTTGTCTCTGCAAGCGAGGCTACGAGCCTGTTGCAGGAGTACGCCCGTTTCCGTAGCGGGAATGGCCTGGAAATGGAATTCATGCAGTTGCTGGTAAGCCTGAAGGCCTATGGCGTGCTGGAAGAATACCTGGATATGTTTGAGAAGGAACTTACTGTACAAGATGCAGAGGACCTGAACGAAATTTCCGATGCCCTGGAGAAGGACGGCCAGAAGACTTTGGCCCAGCGGATCCGCGACTGGACCGTGGAGGAGCCCGAAGAGGCCGAAGCATTTGATAATTCAGAAAAGTAAATACTATATTCCTTACCATGAACAATTCCTCTACACGCAGCAAGCTTCGTGATGAAGTATATACCCAGATGATGTGCGCACAGGCACGTCTTTCCAAGGATCAGAATACCCAGATGGGGGCGGTACTCGTCTCTGCCGAGGGTCGCGTTATCAGTACCGGATACAACGGGGCCCCGGCGGGCTTTGACGACGAGACTGTGCCTTACACTCGCGAAAAGCAGAAATTGGCTTATGACATTCTGGATGCAGACTCCGGCGAACTGCTGAGCCATCACGAGTTCGAGGCCAACAAGTACCCCTTTATGGTCCATGCCGAAATCAACGCCCTGCATTACGCCCGCGGGAAAGTTCCCCCTGGCTCCAAGCTATACGTGATCGGTTTCCCCTGCGAGCGCTGCGCTTTGGACGTGAGCCTTTCGGGTGTGGCCGAGGTGTTCGTGACTAAGGACGATTACGATCCGAAGTCTACGTTGAACAATAGCCGCGATACGGCCTACTACATGTTCGCTCAGGCGGGTATTGTGGTTACCCTCTGCGGCAAGCGCCTGCGCCCCGTGGTTTCTAAGCCTAAGGAATAGACCCGCGCGTCGGCGATGGCACTGTTAGGCGCCTGGCGTCTATTTGCGATCCATAACCCACTTGACGGCGTCGGCGATGGTGCTTATCCTCACGATTTCTACTCCCTGAATGCTTTCGGGGAGTTTTCCGTTTCCGGGAATCAGGGCTTGGGTAATCCCGAGGCGCCGGGCCTCCTTGAGCCGCTGCTCTAGTAGGTGGACGGAACGTACCTCTCCGGAGAGCCCTAGTTCTCCCATGGCGATGGTCTCCCGCGGTATGGGAATGCCTAGGTGGTTGCTGGCGATAGCCAGGGCTAGCGCCAAGTCCGAAGAAGTGTCGTTCACCTTCATGCCGCCTGCGATGCTTGCGAACACGTCGGAGGCCCCGATGGAAATACCGCCGAATTTCTCTAGCAGGGCGAGGATGATGGTGAGCCGCTTGGGGTCGATGCCTGCCGCTACCCGCTGGGGAACGGCGAAGTTAGTCTGGCTTACTAGGGCCTGTGTCTCGAAAAGCATGGCACGGGTACCTTCCATAGTGCAGCACACCACGTTTCCGGGAGTGGGGGGAGTCCCCTGCTGCAGGAACACGAGGCTCGGGTTCAGCACGGGAGTGAGGCCGTGGCCCGTCATTTCAAGTACGCCGATTTCGTCGGTAGCGCCGAAGCGGTTCTTGATGGAACGGATAATGCGGTATTGGTGATTCCGGTCGCCCTCGAAGTAGATGACGGTATCTACCATGTGTTCCAAAATGCGGGGGCCTGCAATCTGGCCGTCTTTGGTGACATGTCCGATGAGCACGGTAATGCAGCCCGTGTTCTTGGCGAAGACCATCAGATCCAGAGTACATTCTCGAAGCTGGGACATGGAACCCGGTGTGCCCGAGAGGTCTTGCTTGTAGACCGTCTGGATGGAGTCGATGACCAGAATCTGGGGCTTCTGCTTGTTGGCTTCTTCTATAATCTTTTCTAGGCTGGTTTCGCAGAGTAGCAGCATGTCGCTACCGGCCACGTTCAGACGCTCGCTGCGGAGCTTCACCTGGACGGCACTCTCTTCGCCGCTTACATAAAGACTCTTGACTCCGGCGGCGTTCATCACCGCCAGGGTGGAAAGCACCAGAGTAGACTTGCCGATGCCCGGGTCGCCGCCGATTAGCACTAGGGAACCCGGCGCGAAGCCGCCCCCCAGTACTCGGTCTAGCTCGCTGTTGGCGGTGCTGAGCCGCCGGGTGTCTTCGGCGGCCACGTCTTTCAGGGCCACCACCTGGTGTACGGGGCCGCCCAGCCCGCGGGAAGACCGGACGCCCTCCGGCGTAATTTCGACGGAGTGTTCTTTCAGGGTGCTCCAGGCTCCACAAAACGGGCACTTGCCTGCCCATTTGGGGGTGGTGTTGCCACATTCGGTGCAAAGGTACACCAACTCTTTTTTCGACTTTGTTTTAGATACTGCTACCATGTGCACTAATATAACTAAAATGGCATGACAAAACGTGTCATTTTAGGAAATAGTGTACAAAAAGGCAGTATTTGTCGCAGGTTGCGCTGAATTTATTGCTTTACGGCATCTAGAAGAACGTTGGCCGTTGCTACGCAGCGGACGGCGTAGCCATAGCTCTTTAGGTAGGTCTGATTTTTGCTTTCTCCGTTCGAGGAGACATACCACATGTAGGCATCAGCATTGGTTGCGCTTGTTGACGTCCAGTATCGGGCGTACGTATCGCCTTTATAGGAACCGCCCCATTCTCCGGTGGGCTCAATGTTGAAATCCGCCGTGTTCTCGCCAAATAGATCGCCCATTTGCTCGTTGGAGGGCAACGTCCAACCTTCCGGGCAGGCCAGGTTGGCCGCATCAAAGGTGTATAGGCGTCCTCTTTGTACGCAGTTGTCTTCGTCGGGGCACTTGATTCCGTCTGGATACTGTTCTAGTGGCCCGCCGAATCGAAGGTCGTCGACCATCCAAATTAGTCCTGCGATTTTTGCAACCCGGTAGGTCATGCCATCGCGTGTGTCTGTAAAGGCATTGCAGTCCTCGCAATCAGTTGCCTTTGTGATTTCGTGATCATAGGTGTAAATCTTGCTAGAAGAGGACTGCTCTTGGGAAGATGAGGATAGAGTTTCTGAAGAACTAGAGGACCCTTGCAAAGAAAATGACGACGAGGATTCTGAGGAATTAGACGGACCTGAGGAGTGTTTCCATTCCTTCACTTCGGTCAGTTTTACCGTGCCGTCGGCAACGCAGCGGATGGCGTATCCGTAATCTTTCTGATAGGTTTGGGTCTTCAATCCTTTCAAATCGCCCAGGTACCATTCGTAGGCGCTTTGGATATCGTATTCTGTAGAGGTCCAGTAGCGGGCGTACCCGTCCATCCTGGTGTAGTCGTGGTTGAATTCTCCTGTGGGCACGGCAGAGAATCCGTAGGTGTCGTAGCCTGGGTAGTCCCAACCCTCGACAGCCCTCATATAGACTTCGTTGTTGAAATAGGTCTCGTTGTTCCTGTTTACATTGATATAGTCGTAAAGCTTTTGCCATTCCCTGTGTTCGGGTATATGGAATCCCTTGGGGCATACGCCTCTGTGGGGGTATTTTATTTTTGTGCCGCATGATTTCCAAAGCATGCAGTCCGTGTCATCCATGGCAGCAGCAAAGGAATACAGATAGCCGGTTTCCTTGCAGTTGTCCTTCTTATTGCACTTGATGTAGTAAGCGAGTTGCAATTCCGGGTCGTAGTAGCGTAGGTCTTCGGACATCCAGACCATGCCATCAATTTCTGTGACGCGGTAGATGTTGCCGTCTCGGGAATCCACGAAGGCATTGCATTCTTCGCAGGTCTTTATGATTCCCTTGGGATTTGTCGTGTGGCTGTCTTGGGAATTCGGACTGTCGCTTGAAGATTCTGAAGACGAGACCTCTGTAGTTGAACTTGAAGATTCTTGTTGAATCTTTGAAACAATGTCGCGGTAAAGGGTGTTCCCGTCTTCGACTTTGCAAAGGCAATCGTCAAGATCTCGCTCATTCGCATCTGCGACCATAGGGGCCAAATCTCCGTCGGTTCCCAGTTTGTACGTGCACCCCGAGATTTGGGCCCAGATGTTCAAGTATTTCTGTTCGGTAATGATCTTGATGTTGTAGCGATTCTTGGTCTTGTCGTATTCCGCCGAAGTACATCTTGCATAGAACGACAGCTTGTAAGCCATATATTCGGTAAGCTGATCGCAGATGTGTTCGGCTATAAAGTCATTGCGGTCGAGGCTGGTGGACCAAGGGGCTTTCTCGTCTATGTCGAACAGCTCGTTGCAGCGGGCGGCGAATTCTGCCTCGGTGAGGCCGGAAGAACTGGAAAAGTCCTCTGCAGAAGAACCTGAATCTCCGCCGCAGGCGCTCAAGCAGAGGGCGCTAAGGATTGCCGTTGCCAATAACAGTTTTTTCTTCATCTTGGTTCTCCAAACTGCTTTTGAGATTTTACTGCCAACTGTTCAAGAAGCCCATGCCTAGGTTGAAACGGATACGCGTCGGTGCGAACCTTTTGGGAATCAGAGGCAGATCGATGGGGTTAAGCTTGTAACCGCTCCCGTCTTCTTCGCCAATGCGGTCTAGGGCTCTCGCAAAGGAGAGGGACATGTCTATGGGAATGCTTTCGAAAAGCTTGTTGGACCAGCGGATGCCAAAACCGGCGGAGCGGTCCCAGAACCCGTGCTTGGTAAACTCGTCGGAATTGTTCCACTTTCCGTTCCAGGCGGCGCCGGCTTGGGTGAACACGTCTAGGTAAAGGTCCCGTGTGCTAAAGATCCAGAGACGCTTGCGCCAGTCGTCGTAGATGGGGAACAGGTAGTGGAGCTCGGCTACGGCGGTCTTGGTGCCCGCACGGGTATAGTTCTCGTTGTTGCGGACGTAGGGGTAGCCTTCCAAGAACACGGCACTGTAGTAGTAAGAATCCAAGGTATCTTCCTTGGCGTCGGTACTCCAGTTGAAGATTCCGTTTAGCTTTCCGCCGGCGGCAAGCCTTGCGCCTGTAAGAGGGCTTTGTACGGAACCGTAGAGGTTCACGCCCATCTGGTTGATGTTGAAGTTCCTGTAGCGAGGCTTGATGGAGCCACTTGATGTCACATAGAAACTTTCGGCGAAGGTTCCCGGCCTGTACAGGTCACTGTTGGAATACTGGTAGTAGATTTCAAATCCGTTGCCCTGGCCGCTGATTCCTGAACCATCTTCACCTTCGTGGTCGCCGTAGAGTCCGAGAGACACAAGGGCGCTGAGGCGCTTGTGGTAGGTCCAGGAGAAATCGTCTTCGTACAGGTTGAAGTCTTCCCAGTCATAGCTTAGGGCCACTTGCAAGGTGTCTATGGACTTGAAGATGCTGTAGCCTGCCGTTCCTACGACGGCCTGCTGGGAGATAGCGTAGTGGTTGAAACCCAGGGAATCTCCGTTGTGGGCGCGAACGTCTTCGTAGCGGACGGTATCCTTGCTGGTGTAGTTGCCGTAGCTGTACGAGAGTCCAAGATCCAGGGGCGTACTTTTGTTGAGCCAGCTTGCGAAGAATTCTTTTTCTTGCTTGGGGTTTAGACCGTCGGCGTTGATGTAGTCGATGCCTTTTCCTAGTTCTAGCAATAGCCCTAGTTGTATGACGTTTTTCTTTAGGGGGTCGCTGAGCACGGCCAATAGCCCAAGCTTCGCCTTACGCTGACCCTCGCCAAACACGGTGAGGTCGGGGGCGTTCTCGTTGAAGCTCAGTATCGGGACGAACAGCGGGATAAAGGGAATGGGGTGGTAGTCCTTTTCGGCCCCGGCAAGTTCACGCTCCTCTAGCGGTACAAACTTCTTCTCGGGCTTTAAGGGGCTTCCGTGTAAAATGATGGGAGAGGTCAGTGGTGCGGGCTCCTTGATCTTCAGCGTGTCACGCACTTCTATCTGGATGGAGCTGTCCCGTTCGGCAAGGACCGCTTCCGGTGTGCACAGGGAGTCCATTGGGTCGCAAGTAGTCCAGAGGGTGTCGGGGACGACGACGGAGCTGTCTCGGAAGCTCACGACGACGCTGTCCCGAGTAATGGAATCTGCGGTTGCGTTATGATAGGGTAACTTATAAAGAGAAAAACCGTCTTGGTCGTACTGCGTAAAGTACAGCGTGTCGTGCCCGAGGGCAGGGGTGAAGGCTCCGCCCGTGACGTTGGTGAGGGGACGCTCGGTTCCGTTGGCGAGGTTCTTCTCTATCAGGTTGAAGATTCCGTTTCGGTTACTTGCTAAGACGATGGTCTCGTTGTCGATCCAGTTGCCGTCCCGCTCGTCAAAGAGGGTGTCGCTGACCACCTTGAAGTTCTTGCCGTCGCTGTCGACCAGGGCCATGCCGCGGTGGACATCGTCGAAGAACCCGAACAGGATGCGCTTGCCGTCGGGGCTGACTTTGGGGCTGTAGATGTTGAAGTACTTGAATTTGCTGTCGGGAGTGAATAGGTCCACTGGGTCTTCGGCGGTGAGTTCGCTGAAGTCGGCGCTGAAGGGAACCTTGCTCAGCACGAAGCGGGTGGAGCTGGTTTCACGACGGGCAAATACTACGAATTTCCCGTTGGGGTCGAAGGCGGGGAAGATGGCGTCGGTCAGGTGGGTCAAAAAGGTTTCGTTCTTGTTGGTGTCGCTTACGGCGATGTCGAAGTGGGAACGCCCATTCTTGTCTTTGTTTTTGAAAGAAACGTAGGTGAGGATGGGGCCCTTGACGCTGTCTTCGTAGACGTCGATGCCCTTGTCGAACCAGGGCTTCTTGGCCTTGAATCCTGTCTTGGCGTAGTCCGAGATGTCGATGAGGTTCGTGTCGGCGCTATCGCTGCTGTCGCTTTCGACCTCTATGGAAATGTCTCCGATTTCAATGCCTGCGATGGTGTCAGGCTCTGCTTTGCCGGAGTCCGCTTTCGCCTCTTCAAGGGGCATCTTGAATACGGCGCCGTCGAACCAGGGCCCGCCGAAGTTAGATACGCCGTAAAGGTTTCCGCCTGCTACTACGGGAAAGTCCTGCCAGAAGGCGTTTTCGGTGATTTTGGTCCCTTCGACGATTTGCCCGAGGGAATCTTTTTGTGCTTGGTAGTGTTCTGTAATTTCTTTTTTCCAGGCTTCGTAGAGTTCCGTTTCCGAAATGCCCAGCACCTTCTGGAGTGCCCCTGAGAGGGTTACGCGGTAGGGCGTGGAAAGTTCTTTCCAGATTTTCGGGATGGCGTCTTCACCGTAATGCTTTGCAATGTAGCGTACCAGGCTGAACCCTTGGGTGTAGGGGCCCAGCTCCGCCTCCAGGGAGTTGTCCGAAAAATCGTGCATATATTCTAGAGGCATTAGGTCGTCGTTCAGGGCCGCCGTGCGGAGCAGCATATCGCGGTGGGTGTCCCAGGCGTCAAAACCCATACGGCTAGATTCGAATTGGGCGGTACCTTCGGCAAACCACAGGGGCTGCAGGGTGAAGGGAACCATGGTGGCGAAGTCGCTAATGACCCGTTCGTTGTAGTAGTCCGTGTAGCCGAACTGGAACCCGTACAGGTTGGGGGGCAGCTTGGAGCCGCTCTCGATGCTTACCAGGTGGCTGAATTCGTGGGTGACCACGTCGGCAACCCAGCCATGGCTGCTGCGGATCTTGAAATCCCAGTTGGTGAGCCACAAGTTGATGGAATTCTCGGCCGGAATGGCCGCACCGTTACTGTACAGGGCGTTGTTCAGGACGGCGTTGATACGGGGGAGAGGCTTGTTGTAACGGATGACGACAGAATCGTAAACCGCCTCGGCGTAAGTCGCTACTGTAGAGGCGTGGTCCGAATACTCGGCGGGGTAGATGAACTGGAAATGATCCGTACCTGCGGTCTTCCAGTCAATGTGGCTCTGGTTGCCGTAAAAACCGGCCGCCAGTGCGGCAGACGAAAAAAAGAGCAATGTGCGCAAATACGGGAACATTGCTCATAATTTAGGAATTTCACAATGAAAAACCCACCTTGGGAGGTGGGCTTTTGCAGTAATGTACCGCTAGGTTATTTAGCTTCTTCTGTACCGCTTAGGAGGTAGATGTCGTCTACGAATACGGAATCTTGGGTATCGGGCCCTTTGGCCTGGAAACTAATGGCGGAAATATCGTCTGCCTTGAACGGGACGGCGGCGCCCCAGCCTTCTTGGGCGAGCGTGCTAAATTCCACGATGGCGGTAGTCCATTCCTTTGTAGAGGGCATGGATTTCATGTAGTGGTCGGAATCAGTGATGCTAGATATTTCAACATGAATATAGTGGCTCCCGCCCTTGTAGCGGTAAGAGACGGCTGTGTATTTACTGTAGTCTTTATCGGTAGGCAGGTGAACGCCCCAACCTACGTAGGCAGCGTACTGGTAGCCACCCTGTTTCAGGGTGTACTTGACGTTGAAGGATTTCTTGCTGCCGTTGTCGGTGGGGGTTGGCTTGGGGTGGCCTTCTGCGTCAGCGGTCATGGATTCAATGGAGGATTCGGCTCCGCTTCCCTTGTCGTTGTACATATACCAATAATCACCTAGTGGGCTCTGGTTGTCGCCGTCTTCAAAGTCGTCTACGAGCAGCTTTTCTCCGGTGGCCTGGCTGGGAGCGTTGTTTTTGGAATCTGTTGCAGCAGGAGTTCCAGAGGCGTTGGCAGTGCCTTCTACGATTTTTTCCGTAACACTGACGGAGTTGTCTCCATCGCAGGCAGAAAAGAACAGGGCGCAGGCGAATGCTGCGGAGAAGGACAGAATTTTTTTTGCGTTCATGCGAATCCTCTTTTTAGGCTAATATACATAAAGGTTAGTCAATTTCTCCCTAGGTTTGATTAAAGCTCCGTTTACGCTAGAAAACGGGTGGATGCCACTATAAGTTTTTCTACCTTTAGTCCGTGGCTTTTTTCTCTGAAACCTATCACGAGTCCATCAAGTATGTGCGTCAGGTGTCCGGTGACCCTGTTACTCTCCATTGGGAAGACTCGAAGAGTGCTCCTGACCCCTATGCAAGTGGTAAACATTTTGCAACTAACGGTGTGAAGGCCGGCCAGAGAAAGAAGACTGCCTCGGAGGACTTGTTCGAAATAACCCAGTCTTCGTCCACCTTGCTGAACCGACTCTTTACCCAGCTGCAAAACGATGTTTCTGCAGACGGCCTGCGCTCGGTGGGAATTTACGCCTATATCCAGCAGCAGAGTGTTCCCGACGACCTTTACAAGTTTGATTACGAGACCCGTGAACTTGTGGCGTACCCTTGGGAAAATGCCAAGTTGAAAAAGACCCGCATGGAGGCCCTCATTAAGGCCTTTGCCGATGGGAGCTTTATCGAAGAGGCTCCCATAACGCTGTTCTTTACGGCGGTGCTGGACCGGGCGGTTTGGCGCTTTAAGGAGGCTGCTTACCGGGAACTGGAGCTGGACGTGGGTTCTTATGTGGGGTTGGCCTCTATCTCGGCCCGTTCTGCGGGAGCCATGGCGATACCTCTGGGAAGCTTCGTAGATGCGGATGTGGTCTATGGCCTGGACCTGGGAGAAGACGAAATCCCCATGGCGGCGGTTGCCGTGATGCCCAAGGCTTTGAAAAAGTATGAATTGGCGTCCCAGTTTGCTTATTCCAGCAGGGGAGAGCTCCCCATGCAAGAAAGCGGGAACCTGAATTCCAGGGTGCGGGCCCGGTTCCTTTTACAGCACAAGGCGGAATGTATTACGGACCTGTCCAAGTGTGTCAAGGTTTTCAGGGTCCAAAACCAGGCTTTCGAAGGGGACGAATTCCCCTTGACTCCGCAGAAATACCCTAACGAGTATTTCTTTAGGGAATACGATTTTTTAGGTCCGGGAACGATGGAACACAGGCCTTTCAAACCCTGGACCGCCTCCCTGGACGACTTTTCCACGCTGCTCCGCTGGATGGAAATCTGTACCCTGAACGCCTTCGGGGCGGGGCTCCTGAAAATCTGGGTGGCCTGCTTTGACGTGTCCCTTGTCTACCAGGGAATGTACCGCTACCAGCCTTCGAAAAAGTCCCTGTATTTGCATGCCGGGAACTTGGATAGGGAAGGATTCTTGAAAGCCCACCTAGACGAGGACAGCCCGCGTAATGCCGCCTTTGCGGTGTACTTTACAGTGAACCTGAAGGACGCTTGCGGTATTATGGGCGACCGGGCCTACCGTTACCTGAACATGAATGCGGGTTACGTGGCCGAGATGCTCCGTGAGTCGGTTCGCTGTCTTGGCAAGTATGCCCGTCGGGAACTGTTCTTCTACGAAGACGAAATCAAGAAGCTTGGTCGGATTCCCGAAGAGGAAACGGTGCTCTGCGAAGTCCTGGTCGGCCGCTAGCTGGGCTGCGTCGCTGACGGAGGCCGATTAAATTAACGCTACAATCACCGGTGCTACTACAGCTGTAAAAAGCCCCGCGATGCCGATGGAAAGGCTGCTCATGGCGCCTTGGACTTCTCCCATTTCCATGGCCCGTGTGGTTCCCAGGGCGTGGCTAGCTGTTCCAATGGCAATTCCTTGGGCTACCTTGTGCTTGATGTGGCAGAGCCTGCATACGGCGGGGGCTGTTACCGCTCCCGTGATTCCTGTGACGGTGATGGCGATGATGGTTACCGAGGGAATGCCCCCGATTTGAGCCGAAATGACGCTCCCCATGGGGATAGTGACAGACTTGGGAAGAATCGACAGCATCAGCGTGCTGCTTAGCCCTAAAATCTTGCTGAAAAAAATCACGCAGCCTATGGAGGTGAGGGAACCGGCAAAGATGCCTGCGAGAATGGGCTTCCAGAACTGCTTGAGTTTTTGAATCTGCCTGTAAAGCGGAACGGCAAGGACCACGGTGGCGGGGGACAACATAACGGAAATGTAGTCGCCGCCAACGTTGTAGCTTTCATAGCTAATGCCTGTAATTAGCAGGAACCCTACGATAAGGATGTTGGCAATGAGCAGCGGGTTCAAGAAGGAATACTTGAACTTTTGGCTTATGAGTACGCCAATCTCGAAGGCCACCAGGGTAAGCAAGATGCCGAACAGGGGTGAATTGATGATGGCGTTCATGGCTCACCTCCGCTGGATCCACCCTTTGCCGCCGCTCGCTTGGCAAGACGTTCGGCACGCAGGGCCAGGTTTTCTCGGTATTCCTGCCTGCGGACAAGAAATTGCGTGACCCGGCCCCCTATGGCAATGGTGATGATGGTGAGGGCAATACACAAGAACAGCAACAGCGGCCATTTGGAAAGAACGTCGTCGCCTACGGCCATGATGGCGATACTAGGCGGCAAGAAGAACAGGGCCAGGTACTTCAGGAAAAAGCCCGATACTCCCGAAATGTGTTCTGGCTTGATGACTTTTGTACAAAGTAAAATCAGGAGAATGACCATGCCGATAATGTTCCCCGGCAGCGGCACGCCCACAATGCGGTGGAGAACTTCCCCTGCAACGCAGATGGCGAAAATGACGGCAAGCTGGAGCGGTATTCTCATGACGGTTTCTTGCTAGAACAGCGTGATCCCCAGCGAAACGAAGGGGGCAAAGAAGGTGTCAAAGTCCAGCATGAATTCGTCACCATCTTGATCTTTACCGGTCTGTCTTTCAAAGTAGGTGTGGAAATACTCGTGGCTACTGCGGAATCCGCCTGATAGGAAAAAGCTGTTCCAGGCACAACGGACTCCCGCTCCGTAGGCATAACCGTACAGTACGGGAGAAAGGAATTTCGTGTCGTCTGTGAAGAAGGTCTTGCCAAATATGACGCCACCGAATACATAGGGTTTGAACATCAGCTGGTAGCGATAGCTATAGACAAGGGGTAGTGACAAGTCAAAGCCAAACTGGAATAGGGCGGTGTGAATATCGTGCCATCCGTCGATGTCGTCCTTGTCGTAGGCGGGGTCAAGAAGGCTGTCCTCGAGCATGGCCATATATTCGGCAAAGACATCTTCGCGGTTTCTCGGATGGTGGCTTACACCTAGGTACTGGTAGCCTGCCATCAAGTATATGTCGAACCACTCCGTAAGGGGCATGCTTCCCGAGGCCCCGTAGACATAGGAATTGTCGATGGAAATATTGTACTTTTTGTCATGAATCTTGTAGACGTAGGTGACGTTCTTCATCTTGACATTGCCGAACTCTACGTAGGGGCCGAAGGAGCCTCTGTCCTGATATTCCATGTGCTCGTTATTATCTGATGCGGCCATGGTGGAGTCAATGGCGACAGTGTCCGCCAGGGAAAAACTGGTGGCCAAAAGGAGTAGGGCTAGGATTCTTTTATTCATAGGCACAAATATAGAAGGATAATATTATGTTTCTATATTTCAAGTTATGAAAATCGTGTTTATGGGAACGCCGGAATTTGCGGCGCATTTCTTGGAGCATTTGATTGCTTCTGACAACGAAGTTCTGGCCGTAGTCACTCAGCCGGATCGCCCGGCGGGTCGAGGCCGGGTTCTGACGCCCCCGCCCGTGAAAGAGGCGGCTCTTCGTCATGGTCTGCCGGTCTTGCAACCGCTGGATCTGAAGTCTCCAGAATTTGAGGCGGACCTGCGTAAGTATGATGCGGACCTGTTCGTGGTGGTTGCCTATTCCATTTTGCCGAAGAATATTTTGGGTGTGGCCAAGTTCGGCGCGGTAAACGTCCACGGGAGTCTGCTCCCCAAGTATCGCGGTGCGGCTCCGGTGCAGCGTGCCATTGCAGACGGCCTCCCCGAAACGGGCGTGACTGTGTTCCGCCTGGACGAAAAGATGGACCATGGCCCGATTCTTGCCCAGCGTACGGTGGTGATTGACCATCAAGATACCACGGCGAGCCTGCTTGAAAAGATGGTGGCTCCTGGCTGTGATGCCCTGGACGATGCCATTAGCCAACTTAAGGAAGGCCGCGAGAAGGACTTGACCCAGGATCACGCCCAGGCAAGCGGCGCCCCAAAGCTGAAAAAGGAAGAGGGCCTGATAGATTTTAATCTGCCTGCCGCAGTAATCCACAACAGGATTCGCGCTTTTAACCCCTGGCCGGGTGGCTATGGAAAGTTGGGCGGACGCATGGTGTACCTGCGCAAGACGGATACTCCCGAAAACGGACCAAAGCTTGCTCCTGGTGCCGTAGAGTTTAAGGACAACCGCCTATACGTAGGTACGGGTGACGGCCTTTTGGAAGTGATTGAAATCCAGGCCGAAGGCAAGAAACCCATGCCGGTGGCTGACTTTATGCGGGGAATCCAGAACCGCGAAGGACTTTGCTTTTGTTAGATGAATCCTTGATAGAGCGTATGGACGCATACCGGGTCCTTTTGCTGTGGCAAAAGGAAGGGACTTTTATCAAGGAAAGCGGGCTTTCGCCTTTTGCCATGGAGCTTGCTTTGGGCGTGTGCCGCAGGCATTTGTATTTGCAGTACTTTGTTAAGTCGCTGGTGAAGAAGGTGCCGACCCTTGAGGTATGCACGGTACTTGAGATGGGACTTTCCCAGATGTTCGTTATGGACGTGCCGGACCATGCCGCCGTATCGACCTCTGTGGAGCTCGTTAAGGCGGCGAACCTTGGCGAAGGTTCCGCGCGGCTGGTGAACGCGGTGCTTCACGCCGCGCGCAGGTCCGGCCCTCCGGCACTGCCGCCCCAGAAGGTGCGTCGCGTGAGTATCGAGAATTCGGTGCCCGAATGGTTGGTGCGCCGCTGGTTTGACATTTACGGTGCCGACCGTGCCGAAGCGCTTGCTAAGTCTACGCTGGAACGTCCCTCCGAATGGCTCCGAGTGAACCTGCAAAAGATTTCCGCTCCCGTGTTGGCCCAGAAACTCGGGCTTACAGGGGCGAGCATCCTCTATGACCGTTACATCCAGGTTCCCGAAGATGTAAAGCTTAAACCCATTTTGGAATCGCAGGCCTTTGCTGATGGTGAGTTCAGCCTGCAAAATCCCGCCGCTTACGAGGTGGTAAAGCTTTTGGACCTAAAGCCCGGCCTGAAAGTTTGGGACGCCTGTGCCGCTCCAGGAGGAAAGTCGGCACTGATGGCTGAGATGGAGCCTTCTCTAGATATTTTCGCTAGCGATATCTCGGATTTCCGCGTAGAGAAAATGCGGGACCTGGTGGACCGCCTAGGTCTTGCCAATGTGCGGCTGGAATGTATCGACGCTCTTGGGGGCGTTGCAGTGGCTTCCTCCTTTGACCGCATCCTTCTGGACGTGCCCTGCAGCAACATGGGGGTAATCGCCCGCCGGCCCGAATCGAAATACAGGATTACGCCGGAGTCTATCAAGGAACTTTCGGAATTGCAGTTCAAGTTGCTGGAATCAGCGTCTCGCGCATTGAAGGCTGAGGGTATTCTGGTTTACGCCACCTGTAGCCCCGACCCGACGGAGACATCTCAGGTGGTGAACCGCTTTGTCAAGGAGCATCCCGAGTTTGAGAAGTTGGGAACTCCGATGCTCCCTGCAAGTGTCGATTCACGATTTGACGGATTCTTTGCCCAGGCCTTGCGTCGGAAGGGATAGTCTATGGCAAAGATGAAGGCCTTAATCCTGTTGGTTCTGAGTTTTGCGGCGTGTGCCCTGGCTCAGTCCGAGTCCGGCGAAATCGTAGCTGCGGATTCTGTGGCCTTCTCGAAGTTTTACGTCTCTATTGAAGGTGGCGAGAAATATCCTTTCGGTGATCTTGTTGACGCCGTAGACAACACCCTCTATGTGGGGATTGGCGCCCGCTATGCCTACTGGGAAGATTTTGACGGGATAATCCTTTTCCAGTATTCTTACTTTGAACCTCACGATAAAATTCCCCACGTCTACGGTGTCCACGAGGCCAGTGGAAAGCTTGGGCTAGATTACCGGTGGCGGCTGATATCGCCGATTGCCCTTGGTGCGGGTTTTATCTGCAACTGGACTCGCGCCGATTTTAATGACGACGGACGCCCCGAATTCGATACGCGGGGTGGAACCCTGACAGACAACGAGACGGAATTCGGGTGGTTCGCTCGTCTGAACTTGCCGATTTTCACGATGGATAACTACCGGGCGGGTTTGAATGTTCTGTGGGAACAGCTCTGGACCTTGCCGGAACGTTCCAACATGCTGTCGGTGGGCTTGTATATTGAAAGGAGGCTCTGGTAATGCGCTCCTTTCTAAACAGGTTTTTCTGTTCCTTTGGTGTTCCAGGCCTTCTGCTTGCCTCCGTAGTTTCCCATGCCGCCGTCGATGCTGAAATGGACGGTATGGAGGTGGATTCCCGTGACGATGGGACATTCCTGGTGGGTGGCCCGACTTTCTATTACGACCGTATTCTCGGTGCGGGTGGCCTGCATTCCGAAAGCGAGATGTGGAGCCCAGAAAAGCTTAGACAGCGTTTGCTGTTCAACCGTATGTCTCCCTTGCCAAGCTGGAATCCGCTACCTCCTTCGGTTTGGGTAAAGACAGGTAACGAACTGGGCGATCTAATTTACAATGATTTTATTACGCCAGAAGATCGGCCGTCCAACAGGACTCCCATTCTTGAGGGCGGTTTCCGTAGCCCGGGTTTCAAGGGCTTCTGGGTAACTGGTCGTGCCTTCCAAGATGACCATTTCTCTACGGCCACAATGGTAGCCCGTAAAAAAATGGTGGATGATGAATTTGCCCTATTTGGCGAGAACTACCCCTTGTTCAGCACCATGTACGCCGGGTTCGGCTACAGTGCGGGTACAATCAACGCCTCTGTGCTTGCGGGGGAGGAATATGTCTGGATTTTCTCGGAAAGTTCTCGCTGGCTTCCAGTGCATTACAGGCCTAGGGTAGAGACGCGGATAGACGTGTGGAACCTGGAAACCACCGTTGCCTACGAAAATGCGGATTATCAGAATCATGAGCGGAAGGAATCCGGCGAGCGTAGGGAATGGAGCGGTTCTCTGCGTTACCGCTGTGGCGACGCTTGCCGTAGGGGAATGCTTCAGCTTTCGGCGGGTCTTGCCTTCAGAAAGGTGGATGATGACGGCATTGTCTATACCCGTCTAGAAGGTGACCGGGTAATCTTGCCCTTTATGGAGTTGAAGTTCGAGCCCGCCAAGGCTTTTGCCGCTCGTGCCATGTTAGCCATAAACGACAGGGATTGGCTAGTGCAGGACAGTGTAGAGTTTAGGCCAGCCGCTCCTGCAAAGTCGGGAATTACCCTAGGCGTGAAAAACATCTCTGGAACCCGCCTGAACCCCTTGGCTGATACCGAAGAATTCTTTGACGGCGACACCATCTCCCTGACGGCAGATGGCCAGATGAACTTGGTGCAGGGCTACGCCTCCTTTACGGATACCCTAGGCAACTTGGAATTAGGTGGTAGGGGAAGCTTTTGGGCTGAACACGGGGCTGAAACTTTTGATGTGGATGAATACGTGGTAGACGAAGACTTGGTGTACCGCCACGGTGATGTCGACCGCATCAATGATTGGATAAAGGGCGTGACAGGCGAGTTGTGGATGAGCGTCTGGTATCAGGAAATGTTTGCATTCAAGGCCTTGGGCGGTTTTGAACGCATCGATGGCGAGGAAAAGCGTTTCGAGGTCACTCCCGCAGAATTCTTCGCCTCCTTCACGGCGGATTGGCTTTTGCGTAAGAGTTTCAGGATTTCCCATTCCCTGCGTTACAGGAGCGATGCCAAGTGGAACCTGCGTAGTCGCGACCCGCTTACGGTGAAGGGAGACTGGTTCTGGGACGCTACCTTTGAGCAGCAGTTCCCTTTATATGGCCTTTATCTTACCGGCACGCTTTTGCATGTCTTGGGGGATGAAGTTATCGAGACTCCAAACGGAGCACATAACCGCCTCCGCTTTGTCTGCACCGTCCGCAAGACGTTCTAAGTTTTTTCCAGAAAGCTTAACGCCTTCAGGCAGAAACTGCTGGCGAAAAAGTCCTGCGCCTGCCCGCGCTTGACCCACATGATTTCAGAAGATGTAGGCGCGGGCGCCTTGCCGTTCAGCCGAATGTACAGCACGTAGCATTCCATCTTGTGGACGGTGATGCTGTGACGGAACTTGCCGATGTTCTCGACAGATTGAACCTTGTCGGCGTCGATATAGTGTTCTGCTTGGGCGGGGAGCCCTGCGGTAGCGTTTCGTGGGGACTCAAAGTGGGGTAGGGTAAATTGGTTTTTGAAGAACTTTTGCCCGCCATGGACGGCCAAAATTTTATGGTCGGCGCTTTCAATGACAAGGACTGTGCCGTGCCAATCTTTTTGAATATGTTTTTTGCTAGGCGGGAATTCTGTGGTTCGGTTTTCCAAAGCGGCGCAGCAAGAGCTGCGCAGCGGGCAGTTTATACAATCGGGATTTTTTACCTTGCATACGGTTCGACCCAGTTCCATCAGGGCCTCGTTATGCATGTAGGCTTTGGGAGAATCTACAACCTCCCGCGCATAATTCCAGTAGATTTCTGCGGCGTCCCTTGATTCTGTCGGCAAAAAATCCAGCGCGTACAATCTTGAAAAGATCCTTACCAGGTTTCCGTCCAGAATGGCTTCCCGCTGGTGGTAGGCGAGGCTTAGAATCGCCCCTGCCGTGTAGGCTCCGATTCCAGGCAGAGCCTCTAATTCCTTGCGGGTGCTCGGCAAAGCGGCTTTGCGCTCGCCTCGCTTGTCATTGCGAGACCCCTTACAGGGGTCGTGGCAATCACTAACCAACTGTTTTGCGGTCTTCAGGATATTCCTTGCCCGGCTATAATACCCAAGCCCCTGCCAATACCTGAAGACTTCTTCTTCAGAAGCCTTGGCCAGGGTTTCAATATTGGGAAACCGTTTCATCCAGCGTATAAAATAGTCTCGGACTGTGGAAACCTGGGTCTGCTGTAGCATGGTTTCGCTAATCCATACCGCATACGGATCCCGCGGGGCGTCCAAATCGGCGGGTCGCCAGGGCAATTCAGCGGCGTTCTTCTTGAACCACTCGCGGAGCTTTTTTAGGGTTTGCGCGTCCATTACTTGCAGCTACCGTATTTCCCGATAGATGTGATTCTGAAAGCTCCTGATAGACCTGATGGCCCTTTCATGACGATTTTGATTGCCGCTACATGGGCAAAGAAATAATCCGATTGAATTAGGTAATTATAGCCACCATTTTCCTGGGCAAAACCGCTCCAGGGGATATTTGCCATGGTTTCTTCTGGGGCAAGTTCCGCTACATAGTTGTCGGATGCTGATGCTGTCAGTGGGTACCCTTCGGGAACTAGTTCTATCATGATGGGGACATATCCCGTGGATTTGTATGTAATGCAAATGCCGTTCCAATCGGTGATGTTGGCACCGTCCATCTTGTTGTTGACCAGCTTGAAGTAGAGCCCGGTATAGAAAAAGCTAGAGCCTTTGCCGCTCAGGTTCGCAATTCCGCAAAGGCCTCCATTGCATTCGTCAATAATGGGGTCTAGAGCCTTGTTGTTAGAGCCGTTTCCACGGTCGGTGGGGAAGAGTATAAGAGAAGTTCCGCCTTCTCCGCTATCATCAAACGTGTCCCAGATTCCCGAAGTCCCACTGCCGTCATCAAATCCGGTAGTTACGTTGTAATCTCCATCTGGTCCGCACCACAGGTTACCACAAGGAACAGGGGATTTGTCCGACAGTAGGTAAGGTGACGAACTGCTAGAAGACACACTGGAACTAGACACAATCCCGTTGCCGGAATTTTTAGGCTTTTTGTAATCACTACAATATTCAAGGTCTGGGTGGGCCACCCAGGAGTATAAACCGTACATCTCTACGTATTCACACGAATAGATGACCAGGGAATACTCGTTGAACATGGTTGTTCCCTGGTTTTTGGAGCTGCATTCGAATTGTGATGCATCTCCAAATGCGTACATGTCGCAGTCTTTAGGGATCTCTTTGCTGCTGGAACTTTTCGCCGATGACGAGTAATGGAAAAAGTCGTCGTAACTGGAACTGTAATTGTAACCGTAATCGTACGAATAGTTCTGGTCGTGATCGTGATCCCTGTCTTCTTCATTGTCGCAACTGCCGGCAAAACATTCCAGTGCAGAAATGTCGTTTTCAGCACCACTGCAACCGCAGAGTGCAAATGAACACAGCAGGGTCAAGCTTGCTATGCATCCCGTAAAGAATTTTAAGTTGATTGTATTCATTGGATACCTCTCTATTCTTTTTAGAATGCGAAGAATATGCCTATGCGGGGCACAATGCTCAAGCCGGTCGTATTGTACAAGAAGAACCTAATGTCGTCGTGGTCGCTAAAGGCCTCTAGTTCGTTCATCTCGTCTGGATAGTTTGAATATTGTGCCGATGTCATTCCACTTACACCTTCTTTAAGTCCATCAGGAACTTCGGAACTGGACATCAACGCGCCTACGCCAATCATGTTGGTGGTAATGTCAATCCCTGCCAACACGCCAAAGCTGTTGGTGAACTGGTAGCCTACGACCAAATCCCCACCAAGTTCAAGGTCTAAGTTGTGAGCCGTATATTTTAATTCAAGGTTAGTTTTGGCCACTTCGTCAGGTATGCCAAGGCCTTGGAACATCTTGTAGTCACCAATCTTCTTTTTGAATACGGCCTTTTGCATTTTGTAGTCGATGTCAAAGATTAAGTGGATTGCCAATATGAAACGGTCCGTAAGCGGAGAAACGCCAAAACCGAATTTAAAGTTGGCGTCGAGCCCGCTGAACTTGATATCCTTCTTTCCTCCTCCATCCCATTCGCTCATGATGTAGTTTACGCCTAGGCCCACCACCGAGGAATACAGGCTCTTTTCTACGCGGATACGGTTCCAGTTAATGCCAAATCCAAAGTGGCTTGCGTCCACGTCGTAGTCGGGGCTCTTTAGGCCATAGGTTTCGGACTGGATGGGAATGGAAAAGTTGAAACTTTGCAGGCTCTTGTAGTTCTTTTCTTTTTCTTCTTTTTTAGTGCTGTCGGCTTCTTTGCAGCAACAACCTGCATTAGAGTTTTCAGCAGGGGGCGCGTACCCGAAATACCCGTAGAATCCCTCGGGTGGTTTTCCGTAGCCTTGTACATACGTCTGCTGCGGTGGCTCGTAGGCAGGGGCAGGTTCTATATAGGGCTCCACCTGTGCTTGAGCTGAGTCCTGTTGCGTTGCGGTTTCTTGGGCTTGCTCGGTAGCGGGCTGCTCGGCGATTGTTGCTGGTTGTTCTGCGTAAATGGGTTGCTCAGTGGCTGGAACCTGCAGCGGTTCAACGGCAGAAGGGGTCTGCTCCATGGCGGGCATAGGCTGCTCGGCGTAAACAGGCTGTTGTTCAACGGTAGTCACCTCTTGTGCAAAAGCGGGAACACCGAACAACGCCAAAAAGGCTATAGACAAACAGACAGGTGCTTTTTTTAACATAAGGCTCCCCGAGAATCAAATCCTAAATAATATACACAAAATAACAGGCTTATATGCCTGAAAAATCTTATGGGGCTAGTCCAAATTGAGGCGTAGACGACTTTTACAGCCCGTAGGCTTCTTTTTTTAGTTTCCTGAAGTATTCAAACTGGGCCTTGGTGGAACTTTCCATGGTGTACTTGAGGCTGCGTTCGTGGGCAACCTCGCGCATCTTGTTGTATGCTTCGGGCTGTTCCAAGAACAGAGTGCGGCATTCTTCCAGGGCGTTCAGCCAGGCGTCTTCGTCGATGGGGAGGATTCGGCCTGCGGCCTCGTCCATCACGATGTCGTGAGGGCCACCGTAGTCGCTGACCAGCGCAGGGGTGCCTGTGGACATGGCCTCTACCACCACGTTTCCGAAGGTGTCGGTAGTGCTGGGGAACAGGAAAAAGTCGGAATCGGCGTAAAGGCCTGCGAGGGTCTCTCCGCCTTGTTCACCGGCAAAGTGCACGCTGTTGTCACCTTCGAAGGACTTCTTGATTTCTTCTAGGTACCAACCGTAGCCTACATACATGAGTTCTACGTCATCGTGCTTTTCGGCAAACTTTTTCCACACCCGGTTCAGGAACTCCAGATTCTTTTCCTTGGAGATGCGGCCAATGAAGGAGAAGCGGACCTTTCGCACACGGTCACCTTCTGCGGAGCCGTTGTACTGTTCCCAGGTACCCTTGCCTCGCATGTCCGGTGAGAACTTTTCTAGCGGGAGCCCGCGGGGCAAAATCTTTACCTGGTTCGCGGGGATTTTCAGCTGCGAGGTGAGAATGTCGGCGTAGTCCTTGCAAGGGCTTACCACCGGCTTGGTCATACCGTAGAAAATCTGCATAAGCCAGAGAACATAGCTGTACATCCACTTGGCCTTCACCAGGGTCTTGGTGTAGGTGGGCACGTCGGTACGGTAGTGGCTGAATACCTTGATGCCTGCCACCTTGGCGCAGAAACATACCAGCCAGGCGCCGGGGCTTGGGGTCTCGAACTCGATCAGGTCAACAGGGTAGCGCTTGAGCAGCCTGAGTACCGGACCTATGCGGGGGATTGCCAGCTCGCTGTTGGCATACCCCAGCTGTTCCATGCTGAACATGCGGGGAAGCAGCAGGCAGTAACCGTTTTCCACCACGCCGCAGGGGCGGGTGTTGAAGGCGTTTCCAGCCAGGAAAGCCTTCATGCCGTGGGCACGCATATAGGGAATCACGTTCCGCAGGTTGTTGGCAATGCCGTTCGTTTCGTCCAAGTTGTCGGAATAGAACAAAATGCGTACGTCGTCGGCAGGGTGCTCCTGACGTTCCTTTTTCAGGTAGAAACGGAGCTTCAAAAGCTTGGGCAGGTTGAGAATCAGGGTGCCAAAGACCACCGGCGGAATCATGCAGGTGCGCAGGTTTCCAGGAGGCTGGTGCCTAAAACTGAACATCTTCTTAAACGTGCTGGTGACATTGCGTCCGAAAATCGACGGGCGCGTGTCCAATGCGTCGGTCGGTTTAAGCTTTGTTGAATTTGACGCAGTCGTCATACTTTACTCCTTTTCCACCGAACAGGTCTAGGGCCGATCCGATAGTGAGGTCAATCAATCCGTTAGAAATTTGCTTGCAGTGTTTTAAGTCGGCAAGGGACTTGGCGCCGCCGGCATAGGTGCAGGGGATGGGGCTGTGTTCGGCAAGGAACATGATAAGCTCGTCGTCCATGCCCTGCTGCTTGCCTTCCACATCGGCGGCGTGAATCAGGAACTCGTCGCAGTAGCTAGAAAGGTCGGTAAGGGTTTCGGCGGTAATTTCGATGTCGATCAGGGTCTGCCAGCGGTTGATGGCGATTTTCCAGCGGGGCTGAATGTCTTCGGAATCGTCGCCGCTGTCGTTGTCTGTGCGGACCCGCTTGCAGCTCAAATCCAGCACCAGGTGCTCCTTGCCTACGGTTTTCGACAGTCGTTCCAGACGCTCCCTGTCCAATTTCCCATCGGGGAAAATCCAGCTGGTCACGATCACGTGGCTGGCGCCTGCGTCCAGGTATTCCTGGGCGTTGTCTGCGGTAATGCCGCCACCTACCTGGAGCCCGCCGGGGTAGGCGGCAAGGGCGGCCTTGGCGGCATCGACATTTCCCTTGCCGAGCATAATAACGTGCCCGCCATTGATACCGTCTTTCTTGTAAAGTTCGGCGAACCAGGCGGGGGAGCGGTCCGTTTCGAAATTGGTCTTGAGGCCTGCTCCGCTATCGGAGAGGGAGCTGCCGACAATCTGCTTCACACGGCCGTCGTGCAGGTCTATGCAAGGGCGAAACTTGGTCATCAGTCCTTTACTCCCGTTACGGTCCAGTCTACCTTTTTCCCGTGATTTCCATCGCTGCGGCCTCTGTAAAAAAGGATTTCACCGCCGGCGGCCAGCTTCATGGCTTGTCTTGCTACCCAGCTGTCAATCTTATCTAGCAGAGAGGCTTTTTGGTAAGTCTTGTTCACGGCAAAGGTCAGAGTGGGGACTCCCTCAGTCCATTCGATGGCCAGGGTTTCTTTCGGAAATTTTTTGCCATCGTAACCGTTGTTGCCGTCCTTGAGTGCCGTGGGCATTGCCACCTTCGTGCCCTCGGGGCTGTTATAGATGACATATCCCATCAGCTCGCCCTTGGTGCTTAGGGACACACGCCCCGCATACATGGGGTTGCGGGCGTTGGTGCTAAAATTGATAGTCCGGCGGACCATGTCGGTAGCCTGTGCGGATTGCCAGATCTGGTCCATGTAGGCATACCCCTTCACAGTAAGGGTGTCGTCGTTATAAGCAATCTTTCCGGAAACGCGGCCGTAGGGAATGTGGATGTACTGGCCCATCTTTTCTTTACCTACGTTCCACACGCCGTTGCCAATGACCTTGCCGGTCTCGGCGCTTTCAAAGGTCACGTCCAGCAGGAATTTTCCGCCCTTGTCGGCGGTAAAGTACACCCGGTGTCCCTTGCCTGGCTTGTTTTCCATCTTGTATTCGCCCTTGATGTCGATGGAACCCGAGTTCTTGTCAGCCTTCAGTCGTTCTGGTGGGTACTGACGACCTACCGTATAGGTTTTGCCCTTGAAATTCCAGAAGGTAATGTCGCAGGTCACCTTCTGCCCCGAGGCTGGCACCTGCAACAGAGCGTAGTTCACGAAAGCCCGGGTCCCGTTGTCGAATACAAACTGGTAGCTCCAAGTCTCGTTGAAATCCTTGCCTACGTTTGGGTGGGGCATAAAGTCGTTTACGGTCAGGTTACGCACGGTCCCCTGGGGCGCTGTGACGTCGGCAGCACTGGCAAAAAGTGTCAAAACGGCCAAAAGCCACACCGTTCTAACTAGAATGTGCGTTTGCATTTTCATGCTGTAAATGTAATAATTTAGGCTAAAAATTATTTAGTTATTCCACCAGCTTTTTATCAAGCAGTGGGAAAATCCGGTTCAGTTCCAGCAAATCCATGATGTGGTCGAAATCCCCGAAAAAGAATTCCGATTGCTCCAGTTTCGCGTGGAAATCCAGTGTGGTGTCAGGGGTGAGAATCCCTTTCTCTACCAGGGAACCGATTGTGCGTGTAGTCAGGGTCATGCCGTGCATGCTCTTCTTGGCTTCGGCCTTTAATTCGCTTGTAGGTATGGCGCTGAGGCCGTTTCGAAGGGGATCTTTATTCTGCTTGGAGAGCTTGATGAACACTGTCAGAACCATCTGGTCGGTCATGGAAAGAATGTTTGGGCTCACCTTACGTTCCAGTGCACGGTAGCGGAGGGTCTCGTAAAGCAGGTGGATCAGTTCCCTCGATTCCACCTGTACGGAATCTTCTTGAATTTTGAGAATACCCAGTTCCTGTAGCATCCGGAGCAGCTTACGGCATTCTTCGGGGCGAGAGCCGTTCATGCGAAAAGCCCGCTCCGAAAGCAGGTTTACGGGAACAGTGTTGCTGTTCAGCTCTTTCAGTAGGCCGGAGAACAGGTATAGCAGCGAAGGCAGAGCCTGCACCAGGTCACTCTTGCGCTTGTTCTCTTCGCCGATGTGGTTCCGCCGGATTAGAAATTCTATGATGGAACGCAACCACGAGGGCTTTTCATCCAAGATGGCCTTAAGCTGTTCGTTGTCCACCACCTGGATTTCGCAGTCTTCTTCAGCCTTCAGGGTGTATTCCCTGGGGGCGTTTTCCAGCAGGCTGAAAACGTCGATAATGGAGCCAGGCTCAAACCGCTTGGTGGCCGTGCAAACTTGCTCGCTGCACGATCCTACCAGAGTCCCCGAAATGACGATGTAGAGGGAGCTTGCGAAGTCCCCTTCCAGGCACAGAAAATCACCGGCGGAGAGCTTCATTACAGCACCCCCCTCAGGTTGATTTCGTAACGGAGCGCCAGCAGAAAGTACTGGACTTTCTTGGAATCGGGCACGAACAGGTTTTCTTTTGGGTTAGCAAACCAACCCAGACCCTGCATCTTGATCCAGTCGGCGGCGGTGAGGGTGATGTTGTTCTTCTGGAAATAGGCAAGCCATGCCGGAGGGTCTTGGGGCGTTTGGTTGTCCATTATAGACAACCTAACAAGAGCCTTCTTCTGGTTCAGGGTAAGTTGTAGGGGCGGCCAGGGCTTGTCTTGTTCCTGGGTCTCCAGGTAGTCGACGAACAGCTCCAGCAGTTCAGGGTGAGTTACTGTTACTACGGAACCGGAAATTTCTACGAACTTCCTGCGGCACAGGGCCTTCAGGTCTTCCTTGACACTTGGGGCGCTTGCCTTGGTTTGCCAGCAGAATTCCTGGACAAACCCTTCCAGCGGGTAGGGTTCGTCTTTCTTCTGGTATCTGCAGAATTCTGCCAGGCTTATCAGGGAATTGCCTGCGCGACTATGGCGGCTGTCTTCTTTCCGCTGCCGGTTCTTTGCCGAAAGTTCTCGGATGACCGCCAACAGCCACAGGGGGATGTTCTTGAGTTCGGACTCCATGCAGTCTTCGCCCACCACCGTGATTTCGGAGTCTACGGTGGCTTCCAGGTCGTAGCGGAAAGGCTCCCGCTCCAGGATGGCGGCCACTCCGACTAGGTCGCCGGGATGCATGGTGAACATGATCTTGCGGGGGGACTGGCTGTTGTCTACCGCTGCCAGTTCGCCCTTGTCCAGGATGATAATTTTGCGTTCCTGGTCGTTATGGGAATATACAACAAAACCCGCCTTCACGCTGAGGTGCGCAGGCGGGATAACTTGTTGGCGGGAATTCCCGTTCATCGGGAAAGAACCCCTTGGAAGCCTAATTAGGCCTCGCGTTCGTCGATACGGGCTGCCTTACCGCGGAGGTTGCGCATGTAGTAGATGCGAGACTGACGAACCTTACCGGCACGGTCCAGGACGATGGAGTCGATGCGGGGGGAGTTCACCGGGAAAATACGTTCCACGGCAACAGAGCCGGACATCTTGCGGACCGTGAGGGTCTTGGAAATGCCGGAGTTCTTCTGCTGGATCACAACGCCCTTGAAAGGCTGGATGCGTTCCTTGGTTCCTTCAATAACCTTTACGTTCACCGTGACGGTGTCGCCAGCGCGGAAGCTCGGGGCTTCAGCCTTTACGTTTTCGTTATGGATAGCTTCGATGTTCAGGGACATAATGTGTACCTCTTAATTATTTGTCGCCAAATTTAGCATTTAATTTGATTTTTTCAAGGATGTCGGGCCGTCTTTCTTGGGTTCTTTTCAAGGATTCTTGCTTCCGCCATTCCGAAATGTTCTTGTGGTGCCCACTCAAAAGCACCTCGGGCACCCGTCTGCCCTCGAAAACCTCGGGCCGGGTGTAGACGGGCCAGCCCAGAAGACCCTGGGCAAAGGAGTCCGTATCGCCGGATTCCCTGTTCCCGAGGGCCCCGTCCTTCAGGCGCACCACGGCGTCGGTCAGGAGCATGGCGGGCAGCTCGCCGCCGCTCACCACGAAATCCCCGATGGAAATCTCCATGTCCACCTCGGACTGGCGTATGCGGTCGTCGATACCCTTGTAGTGTCCGCACACGATAACCAGGTGCTCTTCCTTGGAAAGGTCCTCTGCAATCTTGTGGGTGAGGGGTACGCCGTCGGCGGTCATGTAGATGACCTTGCCGCCGTCTTCCTTGACTCCCGTGCTCCGGATAGCCTGGGCCAGGGGTTCTGGTCTAAGCACCATTCCCGGTTCGCCGCCGTAGGGCACGTCGTCCACCTGACCGTAGTCATTGATGGCGAAGTCCCGCAGAAACACGGTGTTGAACTGCAGGATGCCCTTGTTCTGGGCACGGCCCATGATGGACTGGGTCATGGGGGTGAACATCTCGGGGAAGATGGTGATGCAGTCAATCCTCATTGGCTGGCCTCTCTTCGGGGCACAGGGCCCGCAGGTAGTCGCCGTCGCAAATGATGGCCTGGTTTTCTTCGTCAATTTCTGACACGCAGTCCTCAATCCAGGGGGCGAGGATGGTCTTCTTGGAAAACTCCGCCTCGGCCTCGGGAGCGAACTTGATGAGGAACGCGTCTACGGTGGGCAGTTCCTGCACCTCCAGTACCTCGCCTACGGTGCGTCCGTCCGTGAGCTTCACCGCGAAACCTGCCAGGTCGTCCAGGTAGAACTCCCCTTCGGGAGCGGGAATCCGCTCGTCGGGGCTTACCATCAGGTTGCCGTTCACCAGGGGCCGCAGGGACTCGGGGGTGTCAAAGCCCTTGAACTTCAGGTGCCAGAGTGCCCCAGCCAGCTTGGAATCTTCCACTTCCAGTTCTACGAACTGCCCGTTCACCTTCTCGACCACCACGGCCTTCAAGAGCTTGTGACGCTCCGGGTCATGGGTCAGCGGTCGGGCCTTGATATAGCCCTTCACGCCATGGCTTCCCATGAGCTGACAGACGGTGATGTGGTTTGAGTAATCGGGCATCGTATCGGTGCGGAGTGTGGAGTGCGAGGTGTGGGGTTTGTTCTAAGACGAAAAAAGTCCTGTGCGCTGGGCACAGGACTCTTCAAAAGAATTTGATTAGGCTTCGGCCGGGGCTTCGGCAGGAGCTTCGGCAGCGGCAGCGGCTTCAGCAGCGGCGGCTTCCTTGGCGGCCTTTTCAGCTTCGATCTTGGCGAGAGCCTTGGGACCCAGCTTGGCCTTCTTGGCCTTGTCGGCCTTAGGAGTAGCGACCTTGCCTTCGATGGAACGGCCGGCACGGAGTTCGTGGAACAGTTCCATGATGCCCACCTTCTTCAGGAGGCTGCGGACGGTGTCAGACGGCTGTGCGCCAGTCTGGAGCCACTTGAGGACCTTTTCCTGTTCGAAGCGGATTTCCGGCTTCTTCAGGTTGGGGTTGTAGAAACCCACCTGTTCGATAAAGCTATCGTCGCGGGCCTTGCGGCTGTCGATAACCACGGCGCGGTAGATGGGGTTGTGACGCTTGCCAAAGCGAGCGAGACGGATAACAGTTGCCATTTTTAACCTCTTTTGGGGTTGATTGTTTCTTTTTGAGGCCAAATATAACAACAAAAAACTTGTCTGTAAAGGACGGAATGTAAATTTTTTCCGTTCTTTACGAACAAACTAACGTGTGCGAAAGGGGGTAAAATTGGCTTTTTTACCGCAAAAACGCCGTTTTTTAGGGGAAAACGACCTAATGGGCCACTTTGTGGCGTCGTCTTCAGGCCCATCGGCATAATTACAATAATTGTAAAAAGGGGTATACTGTTGTTGCTTTTTCGCAAAAATGTGTTTATTTTACGATTATATACCCCGATTTAGGATTGCCTATGGACATGCATTTGACATTTGAGGATGTAGCCTCTGCACTCTCCCTTGACTACGAGTGCGTGTTCTTTGTCGACAACGAGACTAATCAGTACGCTATGTTTGCGTTTCGCGGCAAGCACCAGAAGCTGGATCTGGTGGATTCCTGCGATTTTTGGGAAGATACAAAGGTCAATATGGAGGCGGTGGTGTGCCCCGAGGACAAACAGTCCTTTTCGGATCATATCAACCGGGAATCGCTGCTCAAGGCCATTCAAGATGACCATGCCTTTGACTTCAAGTATCGACTGATGGTAGAAGGCGAGCCTGTCTGGTTCCAGATGAAGGCCGTACTAGCTCATTCGCAGGGGCGGGAATACCTGGTTATCGGGGTGAACAATATTGATAAGCAGGAACGTGAACGCCTGGCGCTTAAGGAAAAGGCGACCAAGAGCGAGGTTTACGGCCAAATTGTGATGGCTCTGGCCGAACGCTACGATGCTCTTTACATGGTGGATCTCAAGACAGAACACTATGTGCAGTACAAGAGTGAACGGGTTTTCTGCGAGCTTAGCATTGCTCTTGAGGGAGATGATTTCTTTAATCAGCTAAGAAAGGATGCTGAGCAGGTTATCTATAAAGATGATGTTCCCTTGGTGCAGGAAGCCCTCACGAGAGAATCACTGCTGAAAGACCTGGACGATATTGGGCTGTTTACGCTCCGCTACCGGTTGAATACGGCCAAAGGCCCGCAGTACGTGAAAATGATGGCGGTCTATTCCGATAAAGATCATATTGTTATCAGCGTCACCAACATCGATGCCATGGAGCGTCGCGAACAAGAACTTCAGAAGAAAGCTTCTAAGGGCGAAGTCTTTGGCCAGATCGTGATGGCTCTGGCTGAGCGTTATGACGCTCTTTACATGGTGGACCTGACAACGGATCATTACGCCTTGTATAAGAGCGAGCGCTTGTTCTGTGAGCTGAGCGTTGCCCTTGAAGGCGAAGACTTCTTCAACCAGCTGAAGAAAGATGCGATGACTGTTATCTATCAAGAAGATATTCCGTTAATTGAAGCTGGGCTGGATAGGGAAAGCCTTTTGAGGGAGCTGGACGAAAATGGAATGTTCTCCCTGACATACCGCCTGAACACTCCGACGGGTCCCCAGTATGTGAACTTGGTGGCGGTGTATGCCGACAAGAACCATGTGGTCATCAGTGTGACCAACGTGGATGCCCAGGTTCGCCGTGAACAGAAAATCAGGGAAGAAGCCTCCATCAATTTCGAAAAGGCTCGCCGTGACGACTTGACCGGCATCAAGAACAAGAATGCATATGGTGAGTTCGAGAAGAAATTGGACCAGCAGATTCAGGCAGGCGAAAAGGTTGAATTTGCAATTGCCATTTGCGATGTGAACGGCCTCAAGACTGTCAACGATACGCAGGGCCACAAGGCTGGCGACGTCTACATCAAGAATGCGTCAAGGCTTGTGTGTAATACCTTTAAGCACAGTCCCGTGTTCCGCGTAGGCGGCGATGAGTTCGTGGCGATTTTGCGGGGTGACGATTTTGAAAATCGCGAAAAGTTGGAGCACGATTTTGTGGAGACGGTGAAGAGCAATTCCGAGCATGACAAGGTTATTGTGGCCTGCGGTATTGCGGTCTTCGACCAGGCCCACGACAAGAACGTTTCGGCGGTCTTTGAGCGTGCCGACGCCCTGATGTACAAGAACAAGATGAGTATGAAGGGTGGGCGCGACGAAATCCTGAATACGATTATCCGGACAATCGGAGCCCGTACAACTATTTAAGGGGAAAGCCTTCCCCTCGTTACATACCCGTCGTCATGGCGGCCTTGAGCCGCCATCTAGCCGTGTATTCCACTACCCTTTCGCCTAAGGGCTCTGCCCTTAAGAACCCGAATGCGGGAATCTTAAGCTTACGGTTAAACGTCATGTCTGCAACCCTCTTGTCATCCCCGCGAAGGCGGGGATCTCCGTGCGGTTTGGGGATCGGAATAGCGAGATTGGGCAAGAACTTCGCTATGCTTCAGTTCTTGCCCTTCGGGTTAAATGTCATTCCGGCCACCGAGCCGGAATCACCGTGCGGTTTAGAATCGGAATAGCGAGATGGCCAAAAGTTTCACTTTGTTCAACTTTTGCCCTTCGGGCTTGCCTGCGATTCTCGCAGGTCAAGGCCTCCGCACCTGCGTTTCACTTCGTTTCGCAGTTGCGTAGTAGACAATGCCTTCATTACATTTAGGCTTTGCCCTCCGGGTTAAGCCTACGGCTAAACGTCATTCCGGCCCCTGAGCCGGAATCTGAAATCGGAATAGCGAGATTGCCAAAACAGTCACGTTGTTCCTGTTTTGCCCTTCGGGCTTGCCGTGCTTTGCACGGTCAAGGCCTCCGCATCTGCGTTTCACTTCGTTCCGCAGTTGCGTAGTAGACAATGCCTTCATTACATTTAGGCTTTGCCCTCCGGGTTAAGCCTACGGCTAAACGTCATTCCGGCCCCTGAGCCGGAATCACCGTGTGGTTTAGAATCGGAATAGCGAGATTGCCAAAACAGTC